>CAZLLR010000008.1:9006-28600 GCA_964560655.1 uncultured Candidatus Saccharibacteria bacterium
TACTTACTCATAACCTCCAAGGTTATGAGACTATCAAGCCTTCTTGCGAGATACTACTTCTCCACCCCGCGATATATAGTGAGATTAAATACATCAACCCACTAACCCTTACTTACTCATAACCTCCAAGGTTATGAGACTATCAAGCCTTCTTGCGAGATACTCTTAATTTTCTACATTAAGCAGTATAAACCACTTTAGATATTTATCAAGCTATGAAGTAATTAATCATTACCTCCTTCACTATCTTATTTACAAGTGCACCGTCAGCCCTACCTTTAACTTTAGGCATAAGAACTTTCATAATCTTACCTATCTCAGATGGTCCTGTTGCCCCTGACTCTTTTAAGGACTCTTCTACAATCTTTCTTATCTCTCCCTCTGGAAGCTGTTCTGGTAGATAGAAAGATAAGACGGCAAGTTCACTTTCTTCTCTTTTAAATAATTCATTTCGTCCCTCTTTTTTATATATCTCCATAGCATCTCTACGCTTCTTAGCCTCCTTGGACACTATTTGTATAACTTCCTCATCGTCCAACTGGCTTTCCGTTTCTACATTCAACCCGCCTGCTTTTACTAGCTTTGTCTTTTTTGCTATTTCAGCATTTCTTATTTCTGACTGAAGTATCTTATAGGTAGAGACTTTTACTTCCTCCCCGCCTTTAAAAGCTTCTTTAAAATCTTGTTGTATTTTTTCTTTTAATATCATATCTAAATATTAACATATTATCTCAACATTTCTAAGAAATCGTTTTCACTCAATATTTTCAATCCTAATTTCTTAGCCTTATCGTATTTCAAGCCCGGTTCATTTCCTGCGACTACAAAGTCCGTATTCTTAGATACTGACTCCATCGCTTCTCCTCCTAGTTGTCTGATTTTCTTTTTGGCTTCACCTCTTGCCATTTTATCAAGCGACCCTGTCAACACAAACTTAAACCCTTGAAGCTTATTTCCTTTCACTTTAGTTGACTTTTTAACAGTCACACGGGAAAGGAGTTTTTTCAAAAAATTCTTATTATCTTCGTCCTTAAACCAGCTATAAATACTCTTTGCCACAATAGGACCAACATCGGGTACCATCTCAAGCTCTGAAAGAGTAGCCTTTCTCAAGTCTTCAGTAGTGCTAAAGTTGTCTGCTAAATCTTCTGAGGTTCCTTCTCCTACATTTTCTATACCTAGAGCTATTATAAATCTTGATAATTCTATCTCCTTGCGAGCATCTATCGCTTCGATGAGATTCTTAGCCGACTTCTCAGCAAAGCGCTCTAAGGGTATTAAATCTCCTTCTTTCAAATCAAAAAAGTCCGCCGCATCTTGCACTAAATTATTATCCAAAAGTGCATCCACTACCTTAGGACCGACCCCCTCTATGTCAAAAGCCTTCTTAGAGGTAAAGTAAGAAAGAGCTCTCCTGTGGCGAGTGGCGCACTTCTTATTAAGACACCTTGCTATAGGACTATCTTTTTCAAAGGCTACGGGTGACTTGCAAATAGGGCAAACTTTTGGCATCTTAAAAAGCTTTTCTTCTCCTGTTCTCATCTCTTCTAATACACTTATAATATCAGGGATAATGTCTCCTGCCTTCTGGATAACCACTGTGTCGCCAATACGCACGTCAAGTCTCTTTATCTCATCTTCATTGTGGAGTGTTGCCCTTGAAACTACAGAGCCCGCGATAGACACTGGCTTAAGGTGCGCGACAGGCGTCAGGGCACCCGTTCTCCCCACTTGCACATCTATAGCTTCTACCGTAGTCGTCACTTGCTCTGCTGGAAACTTCAACGCAACAGCAAAACGAGGAGCCTTACCAGTGTAGCCTAAGCGTCCTTGCCATTTAATATTGTTTAACTTTACAACAACCCCATCTACCCAATATTTTGTCTTACCTTTCTTCTTTTGCCATTCTTTCCAGAAGGATATAACCTCATCTATATCTTTAGATAATTTAAAATACGGATTTACTTTAAAGCCTAAATCTTTCAGGAAGCTAAGCTCTTCAAACTGGGTTTCTGGAATTTTAAAGTTCTTCTCACTGGTAGATTGGTTTATCCAAGCTAAGTCATATATAAAACTATCAAGATTACGAGAAGAAGCGATCTTAGGGTCAAGTTGGCGGATAGAGCCGGCGGCAACATTCCTAGGGTTTGCAAACAGCTGCTCACCATTCTTTTTCCTCTCTTTATTAAGTCTCTCAAACTCATCTTTACCCATCCAGATCTCGCCCTCCACCACACAATCAACGTCCTTGTTCAAATGAAGTGGAATTGACTTTATAGTCCTCACGTTAGCTGTTACATTCTCTCCCACTTTACCATCGCCTCTTGTTGCCGCAGTCTTAAGTACTCCTTTTTCATAAGTAAGGATAATCTTAAACCCGTCTATCTTAAGTTCAGAAGTATATTCTACTTGGCGTATTTTTTTTCCTAAAGAGACTTTTACCCCGTATTCTTTCTCAAGTAAGCGTTTTATGCGATTGTCAAATTCCTTTATTTCCTCTTCATCAAACACATCGTTAAAAGACCATTGTGATACTTTGTGGCGCACTTTTTCAAATTTCTCAAGAGGCTTTCCACCGACTCTTTGGGTTGGCGAATCTGGAGTTATAAGCTGTGGAAAAGATTGCTCCAACTCATAGAGCTCATGCTTAAGAGAATCAAGAGCAGTATCAGTGATCTCTTGCTTGTCTAACACATGGTAAAGATACCTATGGTGGTTTATAAGTTTCTTAAGTTTTTCTATACGCTTTTTTGCTTTAGCGTAACTCTCCGAGTCAATTTTCTTTTCAGACATATTATAGATTAATAACTAGCCTGTAATGCCCTCTCTACTTGTAGTCTATTAGAAGGAGCGCATGAAACTGCGTCTCCAACATTATACCCATAAGAAGTAATTATAGTATTTAGAACTGGATCACCTTTATTTACTATAACATTAGCACAAGAACCATTAGTAAAAGTTAGGTAAAAGTCAGTAGTCGAGGCAGGTAGTGTCATTGACTTAATCTTATTTTGCCCCAAACAATCAATATTATAAGTTGGAGCATCAAATACTTTTTGTTTGAAATCCCAATACAAAGCGCACTCTAACCCAGCATCAGCAGCATAGAAAGCTCTACTTGACTCCCTACTAACCTGTGAAATCTTCAGCTGCCTTACAACTATGTTGTATATACTTAAAGAAGCTGACAAGATTATCGTCAAGATAAGTAAGGAAAATAATAAAGTAAACCCACACACTAAGTTTGGTATTTTTTTTCGAGTTTTAAAGAATGGACTGGTAAATTTACCCAGAAAGCTTCTCAGCGCCAAACTTAGTGTGTGGGCATGCCCGCCCTTTGCCTTATTTATAATTTTAAATTTATTATTCATAATTATTTACTATGGGTGCCAATTGAAAATATGGTCTTCTAGTACAAAGGAACGAGGGCCAAACCTATCCTCCCAAGATATGGTTATAGAAACCTCAGCCTCTTGTCCAATAATTTCCTTCATAATAAATTCTCGTGTAAAAATAGTATCAGCTCCAGTGGAATGATTATAAGAGAGACCATCATATTTAAGTGCAGAACATCCTCCTCCACAATTAGTTATTGCCGTGCCAGAAGAGTAAGGAACCGTAGTATCAACTTTACAACCAGGAGAGACAGAACAAGGGCCACCTAGGCCTGTCAACCAAGAAGGCGCACCGCTTAAATAATTATCATCTCTCCAATTCTTAATATACTCCATAGCGTCTTGCGCTAAGAAAGAGGCTATAACTTGATTCTTAGCTAGGCTAGACGCCCTGATGCTATAAGTGGCCAGAGATATCGGACCAAGGATAGCGAAAGTAATAATAGTCAGAGCAATCATTGTTTCTATAAGGGTAAACCCGCACACTAAGTTTGGTATTTTTTTTCGAGTTTTAAAGAATGGACTGGTAAATTTACCCAGAAAGCTTCTCAGCGCCAAACTTAGTGTGTGGGTAAACCCTTTCATTCTATGTGAGACAATCTTTTTCTTATTTATAATTTTAAATTTATTATTCATATTTTTTTATCTCTTGTCTCTAATTCTGGATTAAGTGCCAAGCTTAAGTTGCGACACAGAAGTCTGTAGATTAATCCTAGACTGTTCTTTGGCTTTCACTCCTGAGGTTGCTGAGATATTAATCCTCACAAGAGGCTGGAGATTGTCTCCTGGTGCCTCACCAGATAAAGCGAAATTAAAATAATCAATATTAATTTTAGGGTCTGTTAACGGAAAATTTACAGTATCTGCCGTCCTTACTAATTGACCACTAGTTAATTGATAAGTAACAGATTCTCCTTTTGAATTTGTAAGCTTAAGTATACCGTCGTCACCAAAAGTAATATTCCCTGTTCTTATCTCTCGAGACATCGCATCTAAGGCGAAATTTAAGTTATCAGAAACAGCGCGAAAGGATTCAACCTTTTTCTGCGCTCTATTTACATTCAACACAGCCTCCATCGCCATAGTCATCACCACGGTAAAGACGGCTATCGCTACTATCATCTCAAGGAGTGTAAACCCACACACTAAGTTTGGTATTTTTTTTCGAGTTTTAAAGAATGGACTGGTAAATTTACCCAGAAAGCTTCTCAGCGCCAAACTTAGTGTGTGGGTAAACCCTTTCATTCTATGTGAGACAATCTTTTTCTTATTTATAATTTTAAATTTATTATTCATATTTTATTCAGCTTCTACACTAACTTGACCACTTTTCCATATGACAACCTTTACCCCACCTGCGGTCTCCCCAACAGACCTAAAGAATATAACCGCATCAGAGGTAGTAGGATTGCCTCCTATAGTTGCATATATATCTGACCGTTTATAAATAACATCTATAGAAAGAATAGCATAAGTGCATGGATCTGGTGTGATAGCTTTTTGGTTTATACATATCTGCGCTATACGACTAGAAGATTGCATCGTAAAAGTCTCTTCAATTGTATCTATCCCAGAATTATATACACCGTCACCATCATCATCAAAAAAGACTATAACTTGATAAGGATTTACAGTATCAAAATGAACACCATAAGAATTAGAAGTACCAGCGATCACCTTGTTACCTATACCGTAAGCCTGTGTCTCTCTTACTATTGAGGCTATCTCTTGAGTGACACCCTCAAGCTTTATACGCTTATTGAAGGTCGTATAATTAAATAAAACCACAGTAGTGACAACAATCATAATACCGACTGTGATAACAAGCTCTATTAGAGTAAACCCACACACTAAGTTTGGTGTTTTTTTTCGAGCTTTAAATAATTGAGTGGTAAATTTACCCAGAAAGCTTCTCAGCGCCAAACTTAGTGTGTGGGTAAACCCTTTCCTGCACAGGTAGGCATGTCTTCCGGCAGGTAAATTGTGTTTCCGGCTACAAGAGAGTGAGCTTAATCTCTTTTTTAATAAATTAAGAAGATAAGAAATCATATATATTACTTAATTTTACCTTAAAAGAAGATAAAATCCAATAACCTTTCTCCTAATAGAAAGCCTATAAAAGTTCCCAGTATGAGGAAGGGGCCAAAGGCGACCTTACTCTTGAGTCCAAATTTTTTGAAAAAGATTAAGGCAAGGCCAACAATAGCGCCAATCCAGAAAGAAAGTATTATGGAAGCCAAGCCCACCCAAAAACCCAGAAACCAGCCTATGCCGAGGGCAAGCTTAGCATCACCAAAGCCCATCCACTTCCCCCCGGAGAAGAACCAAAACGAAGCGAAAAATAAGAAGAATATAACCCCCGCTAACAAATCCCATATTACGAAGGACAGTCCTTGATAAGATACTAATAGATGTAAAAGGGAGAGGATTATAAAAGCATAGACTAAGCCATTTGGAATAATCTGATGATAAAAGTCATATACGGCTATAACTATAAGTAGGCTAAAGATTATCCAGTAATACATAGCCAAAAACACCATAGTACTCTCTGTTTGAATATTTAATCTCCCTAAAGAAAACCAAACAAGTAGAAAGACTATTCCCGTTAAGATCTCGACTATAGGATATTGGGGAGATATCTTTGAGCCACACTTTCTGCACTTTCCCTTTTGTGTGAGATAACTAAAGATAGGGACAAGCTCATACCAAGAAAGAGTCTTGCCACAAGAGAAACATTTTGACCTACCCTTGAACACTGACTCGCCTGTATTATAACGAGCGACAACAACATTTAAAAAACTACCAATGATTGTGCCAAATATAAAGACTAAAAGATAAATTAGATTTTCCATTATTTTTTATTATAACATAACCTTACATAAGCATAAAATCCCGCTAAAAAGCGGGATTTTATGCAGTAAAACTAAGTTGCTTAGTTTACGGAACTAGGTCATAAACTGGATCTGTTCCAGCAAAATCTGTTTTTGCTGTTCCGGATGCTTCATCAGGACATTGGTTTGTACCTGAACTTGCTGCAGCATCAGCATCATTTGTAAATATTCGATTATTAGCATCCTCAAGAGTCGAACCAATATGATAACTTAGGCAACCTGCTCCGATTGGCGCATAAGCATAATTAGTCACCCCGGTCACCCCAGACGGAGGAGTTGGAAGAATTGAAATATAAGTAGGAACAAGGGCAGTTAAAACACTTGGGTATCCACCTTTACTATCATTATAAAGTTCAAGCGCTAACTGTAGACTTTTCACTTCAGAAATCCTTTTAGCGTCACGGGATTTCTTCCTAGCGCTGTTTAGAGATGCAAGTACAACAGATGAAAGAATACCGATGATCGCAATAACGACCAAAAGCTCAATCAAAGTAAAACCTTTTTTTCTATTTTTTAACATATTATTTTTCATTATTTATTAATTTTTTTAATGTGACTTATCGACCGATTAAATTATTATTTATATAAAGTATTATAGTATATAAAGCCTATAAATACTTAAAAACCGTGTGGATAACTAAAATCCTCTATATACCTGAAGAAATGTTGTAAATAGGGCCTATAATAGCTACCAGTAGGAATCCTACGAAAATAGCAAGTACAATAATCATCACCGGCTCTATAAGGCCTATCAAGTTCTTAATAGTGTTGTCAACTTCTCTCTTATAAAATTTAGCCATAGTCTCCAAGATGAAGCTAAGCTTACCCCCCTCTTCTCCTACACGAAGCATCTGTGGTACAAGAGCCGGTATCTCCTCATATCGCCGTAAAGACTCTGAGAGCGAACCTCCACCCTTTATAGAATCGGCAACATCTAATAGTATAGCGTGGTAAACCTTGTTTCCTACGACATCAGCAGTTATCTCAACAGCTTTTATCATCGGCACTCCACTGGAAAGAAGAGTCTGTAGGTTGTCTGTCAGACGTGCTACATAGATCTTCTTGTTGATCATACCTAAGATAGGAAGAGTTATCATCGCTTTAGCGACAAAATATTGCCCATCCTCCGTCCTAACATAACGCCAAGCCACTATAGCACCTATAATAACAAGGATAAGCATATATAAAATATATGCTTGGAAAAAATTTCCTATACCCATGATTATCCGAGTGTACAATGGCACATCTTTACCAACTTCATCTAAGAGCACTCCTATCTTAGGTATGACAACGGTAAACATTAAGATCATAACCCCAAAGAAGGCAAACACGACAAAAGCTGGGTAAAAAAGTGCTCTCTTGGCTTTTGAAGCCAACTCATAAGAACGCTCAAGATAATCAGCCAGATAATTAAAAACCTCGTCTAATTTACCAGACTCTTCTCCAGACTTGACCATGTTTATAAAGAAATTTGAGAAGACCTTTGGGTGTTTCGCAAGAGCTCCCGATATGGGCGCACCACCTTGTATATCAGCTACAATCTCCTCAAGATCCTCCTTTAAAAGACGACTTGATGTCTCACTAGCCAAAAGACGAAAAGAATCTAAAATAGGGACCTTTGCTTCAAAAAGGGTAGCAATCTGCCTTGAAAAGATGACTACATCTTTAGTCTTCACTCTTTCAAAGATATTTATATTACGCTGAAAAAATGGTAATGCATCTTTCTCTGGCTTTATAGAGAGGATAATAAGCCCCCTCCTTTGTAGAGAATTAATAGCAACTTCAATAGACGGAGCATCTAGACTCCCTGAACTCTTCTTTCCTTCTTTGTCGGTGGATTCATAAACGTAAAGCATAGCAATATAATTACATTAACCCCTCAAGACCATTTGGGTTTAACGAATAAGCATAAGCGCTCTCTGTCGTAATCTCTCCCTGTCTTAAGAGAGAGGCAAGAGACCTGTTCAGACTCATCATCCCCTCTTCAAAGCCAGTCTCTATCACCAAATCAATCTCATGTGTCCTATTCTCGCGGATAAGGTTCCTGACGGCATTGTTTGATATTAAAAGTTCATAGGCGGGTATAAGCCCACCTGAAACTCTAGGGATAAGTCTCTGGGAAAATATACCTAAGAGAGCTCCTGAAAGCTGTAGTGAGATTTGCCCCTGCTGGTCAGATGGGAATGAATCTATGATACGATCAATTGTCTGAGAAGCATTATTAGTGTGAAGTGAAGAGAAGATAAGATGCCCTGTCTCAGCAGCAGTGACAGCTGTACTAATAGTCTCGCGGTCTCTCATCTCACCTATCAAGCCAACATTAATATCTTGACGAAACATTGAACGAAGCGCTGTATGGAAATCTTGAGTATCACTTCTTATTTCTCTTTGGTCTATGATTGATTTATCTTGAGTATATATATATTCAATAGGGTCTTCCACTGTGATAATGTGTTCTGCCCTATCATGGTTTATATAGTCAACCATTGCGGCAAGTGTGGTTGATTTACCATGACCAACAGGGCCCACCACAAGAAAGAATCCTTGTTCTTTCTTAGTAAAATCAATAAGAGCTTCTGGTAAATGTAAGTCGGCAAGACTTTTTACATTTGCCGGGATAAGCCTTAAAGCAGCACCTAAGAAGCCTCTTTGGAAAAAAGCATTCCCCCTAAAGCGCACTTTATCTTCAAAAGAAAAAGAAAAATCTACTTCTTTTTCTTTCATTAAAATAGCTTCATCTTTATCTGAGAGCATCTCAAGCACCAAGCCCTTAACATCGTCAGGAGTAAGAATAGGTTTCTTGATAAGTGGGACTAATGCCCCAGAGATACGGAGAGTAGGGTGACGACCAACAGCAAGATGTAAGTCAGAGGCCCCCTCTTTTGCAACTATTAAAACTAAGTCGTTTAATTCTTTTTTATAATCATTCATTTTTATTTTTCCCCTTCCTGTGTGGCACCAGTATCGCCTTCGACAGGTGGATTAGTTTTCTTTTTTAATAATAGATCCTCTACCTTTTTGGCTATCTCGCTTGGGGTAAAATATGCTTTTACTACATAATCATCAACCTTCAAATCAAGCCCCTTTTGGATATCTTCCTTTTGCCCAAGGTTTGTAAGAATGACGATGATAGATCCTGTGAGCAAATTCTCATCCCTGATCTTCTTTAGAAGTTCGAATCCATCCATCTTTGGCATCACTATATCAAGGAGCATTATGTCAGGAGAAAAACCCTGCTTTATCTTATCTAAAGCTTCCGAGCCACTCATTGCGATTTCGACTTTATATCCTTTCTCTCTAAATTTGACTGAATACACATCGAGGATAAACTCGTCATCATCTACTATAAAAACTGAAATTTGTTTTTCTTCCATACTAAAATTATACCTTATATATCTCTTCAAATCCAATAGTCCCTTCTAAGACCTTAAGGACTGCGTCCTCCCTCATAGTTAACATGCCACTTGCACGTGCTTTTACTCTGATCTCATTCTCAACAGGATTATTCACAATAGCCTCTTCTATCTCTTTAGTTTTTTCAAACATTTCAAAAACAGCAGCTCTCCCTCTTGTACCCCTTGGACAAGATGACGAAGGCATGGATTGATAGATCTTATCAGGAATTTTTATCTCTTCTCTTGCTCCAGCAGGGACTCTTTCTAATTCCTTTTCTATTTTTCCTCGCAATAAATCTGTCATCGGCATCTCTTTCTTAGACTCGGGACAGAGTGTCTGGACAAGCCTTTGACCTATAGCCAAGACTAGCGTCGGAGCAAGAAGATAAGGGTCAACTCCCATATCAATCAGACGAGGTATCACACCGACGGCACTATTAGTGTGGAGAGTAGATAACACGAGGTGACCTGTTAGCGCAGCTTGTATGGCAAGCTGTGCTGTTTCTTTATCCCTTATCTCTCCTACCATTATGATGTCTGGGTCTTGCCTCAAGACAGAACGGAGTCCATTGGCAAAAGTATAACCTATCTCAGGTCTTACCTGAGACTGACTTATACCTTCAACATTATACTCTACAGGATCCTCAAGCGAGATTATGTTATTTTTCTCCCTATCTAAAGTTTGAAGCATAGCATATAAAGTAGTCGTCTTACCGGAGCCGGTAGGTCCAGTGAGAAGGATCATGCCATATGGACTCTTGATAGCGTTCTTAACCACCTCAAGATTCCGACCTGAAAAGCCCACTTCTTCAAGGGATTTAACACCCTTATCTCGGTCTAAGATACGTATCACTACCTTCTCTCCAAAAAAAGTAGGAAAAGTAGATACACGAAAATCAACTTGTCTGCCCTCCATTTTCACAGAAAAACGCCCATCTTGCGGTTTTCTTTTTTCGTCAATCTTAAGATTTGAGAGAATTTTTATCCTTGCCACTACAGAGTCGTGGACATTTGAAGGAAGGAGTAAGCTTGTGTATAAAACTCCATCTTCACGAAAGCGAACTTTTAATTTATCAGCCCATGGCTCAATATGAATATCCGAAGCATTTCCTTCTGTAGCATGACGCAATATAACAGCCACCATTTTCGTAATAGGAGCATCTTCTACAATTTCACCAGAAGATGTTTCCATTCCATCCTTCAAGATGGAAGCAATGGGATCTACTTCAATCTCTCCGAGAACTTTCGTAACTTCCCCTTTAAAGCCCTTATAAGCATCAAGCACTATATTAAAGTCAGACTGAGAAATAAGGAAGATTTTAAAAGATATATTAAGCTTGGAAACTATAAATTGAATGGCTTCTCTTGAGTTTATATCTTGAGGGTCAACCATTCCAACCTCTAAGACACTATCGTTTATCTCTAATGGCACCATTTTGTATTGCCGTGCCGTTTCTTCAGGAATAAGCTTTAATACATCAAAAGAAATTAAGCTTTTGTTTACCTCTTTTATCGGCACCCCGATATCCTTCCCTTTGGCTTCAACTATTTTTTCTTCACTTACACCTTTAACGATAAGAGCTTGATCCAAGCTAAGTCCACTTTTTTCCATCTCTGAATAAACACTAGCAAGCTCGTCTTGTTTTATAGAATTATTCTTAACTAATACATCAATAAAGCTCATATTTAACTAAAATAGCGCAAAAAATAAATAAAATTCTCCAAATACTTTATATACCAATCGGTCTAAAAGGATTTAAGCGCCCTTTCTCCTCATACGGGAGCTCTTGAGAAAAATCAATCAAACCCTGAAATACTTCTTGCTTAAAAAAGCCAGTATCAAGTTTAATAGACCGAAGAACGTTAAGGGTCTTAAGAAGATCTTTTCCAGCCTTAGAAATATTAGGTTCTTGTCCAGGTCCTTCAGACATAATGCCAGTATCTGCACCTAAGACGAAATATTGATTATCAACAGGCTTCTTCCCTAGGTAATAAAAATAAACTAAAGCCCCAAAGACAATAATAACTATTATAAGAATGAGGGGTAATATTTTTTTTTGATTTTTTATAATCATAATTTAAATTAATTTATTTCTTAGAGTAAGTTTTTATTCTCATACTATATTCATACTGATCATCCTCCCCTGAAGAGAAAGAAAGGCTCTCTATATCCATTATCCTTAAATCATTCTCAAGGTCGCTGACAAAAGAGAGAAATGGTCTATAAGAACCCATAAAAGAAAGATCTAAATAAATAGCATCAAAGACACTTTCTTTTGCCAATAACGCTCTGCTATTTTTACTATCCGCGCTTGAGATATCGACCTGAATGTCCTTAAGGGAAAAACCATGCTTCTTTATAAGGTTCTCTATTTCTACAACAAGTTCCATCTTCTCAACATTAGAAGGGATAAGTTTATCTAGTCTTATTAAGTCACTGTCTGGGATATCGTTATATATTTTTATTAGATTATCTCTGTCTTCCATAAGCTTCCTAGAGTTTTCAAGGGCGGTATTAAAATCTCTTTTCTCTACACTTTTTTGAGTAATGTCTTCCCAATTTTTCTTTACTGGTCCTAAGAAGACGACTATCGCTGTCCCCAAGAAAAGTATTGAGAAAATAATTTTTATCATATTAATTATTATTTATTGAATTATTTAATGAAAGATAAGAAAAAAATGAAGGGATAAATTCTATCTTAGTATCAAAGGTGACCGTACCACCTTCTCCTAAAGAAAAACTCGAAATATCTACAGATACTACATTAGGATCTCCCTTAAAAGCCTTTACTTGATTAGCGACTGAAGAGTAGCTTTTTGCTACTCCATTTAATGTTACTTCATTAGATCCATCATAATTAAAAGCTGTGAGTGAGACATTTTTCAAAGTATTTTCCTCCAAGTATGCAAAGAGTCCACTTAAATAACCATGTCCATCAAGAAGTTTCTTACCGAGTTCAATCTTAGAAGAGACATCATAAAGTTCAGAAATAAAAGCATCATCAAAAGACTCTTTAGTTTTATTTAAAGAACTATCTAAGATGTCAATCTGCTTACTGAGGAGATCTTTATAGAGGTATGTTCCACCAAAGACCAACAAAGAGATAGCAAACATAATCCCAGAAAAAACTATCACCACTCCAGGGCCTTGACCTCGATAGACTTTTTTCTTATTTTCTTTTTGGGGAATAAAAGATATCTTTTCCATACTACTTATATTTTATATTATTCTTCAAATCCACGCAAAGCAAGACCAAGGGAAACACCGAAACTTGGACCGGTTTTCTTCAGCGCTGGCTCCAGGAAAGCCGGGAATTCAGTCTTAGAGAAAGGGTCTGCATTGCTCGTCTCTATACCAAAATTATTAACAACTTCATCTGTTAATCCAGTTAACAGTGCTCCTCCTCCCGATAATACAATACGACTTACTACTCTTTTATACTTTTTCTGGTAGTCGAGTATTGCCCTATTGACTTCAGAAAATATATATTGCAAAATAGGCTTCATCACATCTACAAATTCCTTATGTTCAGGCTTTAGCGAAAGCCCTATCTCTTTTTTCATATCTTCGGCTCTGTCAAACTCGATATTAAGCGAATGAGAGATAGCTAAAGTCAAATCCTGAGACCCTTTGTTTATGGTATGTACCATACGAACCATCCCATGGTCCACTATCGCTATCTTGGTCGCTGAGGCGCCAAAATCTACGACAAGTATCGGTGATATCTCTCGACTTAGCGAAGAGTGGACTGAGCTAAATATCTCAATCTCAAAACTCTCAAGCTCAATACCGAGTTTAGTTATTATCCTTTTATATTGATCCACTGTATCTTTGTGAATAGCAACAAGAAGTACACTTATCATCTTCTTTTTCTCCACACTATTCTCATCTGAATTATTATCATCATCGTCTTCATCGTCGCCACCTGACCCAGATAGACCATCATCATTGTTGTCAGGTAGGAGCTTCCAATCAAAAACTGTCTCGGATATAGGGACTGGAATATATCTCCTTGCTTCAATCTTGATTATCTCCTCTATGTTCTTGCCAGGAACTATGGGTAAACTTATAGTCGTGACAAAACTAGCACTTAAAGGAATGGATATGGCTGCTTTTTTTGTCTTAACGTTAGACTCTTTCAATAAGTCAGTTATAGCCTCTATCATCTTCTCTTCAGAGAGTACCACTGATTGACCGGCTTTCTTCTCAGCATAAGGACCGACAGACAATTCGCCATAAGTCTGAAGCACCGCCCTCTCTTTATCTTTCTTTATCTGGACTACTTTAAAAGAAGCTGACCCAAGATCAAGACCTAAAACACCTCGGTCTTTACCACCAAATTGCTTTAACACCGACGATAAACTATTACTTAAAGAAAATGTCATTAGGTTTTTTAAATTTAATTTATATTATACCATATAAAGATAACTATGAAACGACTTATCCCCAACTACACGCAAAAAATATATCGGCATTATCTGCTAAGTAAAATTATAAAGATATTTCTAAGTAACCTCTTTCCTCAAGAGTGTCTTGGTTGTGGAAAAAAAGACTATATTATATGTCAAAAGTGCCAAAACTTAATTCCTCAAGCAGAAGAAAATGATCACCATAAACATAGCCCCTTTTCAATGCCGACTATAGCTGTGGCTTGTTATAAAAATGTCATAGTAAAGAAAGCAATCTGGCTCTTAAAATATAAGAAGGTAAAAATAATTGCTAAGCCTCTTGCGGAATTAATATGCGAGAGAAGCCTTGAGGATCTTTCTGACTTGAGCATATTTTACTCTATAAAAGAATATATAATTATACCTATACCTATCTCTAGAGGAAGATTAAGGGAGCGTGGCTTTAACCAAGCAGAACTTATAGCCACTAACCTTACAAAAGAGTTAGGAGTCAATATGGCAATGATAAATTTTTCACTTGAAAAAAATATTCTTAAAAAGATAAAAGAGACTTCTTCTCAGGTCTTAGCAAAAAACAGGACAAAGCGCCTCTTGAATTTAAAAGGATCTTTTGGGATAAAATCACCTGAGAAAATAAAAGGGGAAAATATAATCTTAGTAGATGATGTCTCCACTACCGGCGCTACACTTCATGAAGCCTCTTCTGTCCTCAAAAAATCCGGTGCTAGGTTAATAATTCCTATTGTCGTGGCAAGATAATACATCTAGAAATGCACTAATAAATATGTTAATCTCTTTAAATATTGGAGGGAGTGGATAAAATATAAACTGCTTTATGTTTTATCTGAGCGAAGCGAGGTGGCGGACACGAAGCCACCGCTTGCGACTGAAAGGAGCAACGACAATACGTAGTATATTGGAGAGGTGGCTGAGTGGCCGAAAGCACCACACTGCTAACGTGGCAGGGGCGTCAAAACCCCTCGAGGGTTCGAATCCCTCCCTCTCCGCAGTGAACGAAGTGAGCGCAGGAGAGGAGCAAGGCAACTGCTTGCCTTGAGTGAGGGATTCGAAAGCCGGACTGAGCCAAAGCGAAGGAGGCGGGGTCGCGAGAAATTTTCATCAGAAAATTTACTTGTGACCGATTCCCCTCCCTCTCCGCAATTTAAAACTAGAACGAAGCGTATTAGGCTAAATTAATAATTTAGATTTTGTTATAAACTTATTCATGTTTTATGTCACTGGAAATACAAGAGGATAATAATTTATCAGCATCATACAATCACAACTTTCTTGCTTTAGACAAACAAACTAAAAAACAATGGGTAGGAAAGATAAACAAGCGATTAAAAAATGTTTGTAATAAAGGGGGTCCTGATATTTACGACCTCGATGAAAGAGCGCTGCTTGCCTTTGATCTCGCTAAGTTAATTGGCATAAATATTCCCCAAACAAAAAAATTAAAATTTAATTCTATAGATAATAATAAGAGTCTTTTAGAAGGGAAAGGCAAGGATGAATTTTATGATTTTGATAATATTATTTTTACAGAACATATCAGCGGGACTGTAGTTTCTGAGATTAAAGACATAAGCATAATTTCACCATCTAATATTTTACCTCTTCTTATCTTTGATTCTTGGATTGGAAATCTTGACAAAAAAGAGGATGATTATATTTTTGACGAACAAAATGATAAACTTTGGTCCATTGATTATCAACTATGGGGTCCTCGTGATATAAATACAAAAAAAGTTTTTGGTTATTGTGCGCGATTATATGATTTTACGGAACAAAATATCGTAGAATTCTGTATTCCAGAAAGAATGAAGAATTTACTTATTGATTTTAATTATTCCAATGAATTGAATAAGATTATTACAAAGATAGAAAGTGTATCTGATCAGGATATACAAAAATTCGTTAATAAATATGATTTTCGAGGAACTAATGAAAGCTCTGTAAACAATATGAATCAAACTTTAATTAATTTTTTGATTGAGGGCAAAGACCAGATTAGAAAAAAAATGATAAAAATCCTAAAATCAATAACTAAAAAAAACATTTTAATTATAGGAAGTGGTGGTAGAGAACATGCTCTCGCATGGAAGCTCAAACAATCACCAAAAGTAAGTAAAATCTTTATCGCGCCTGGTAACGCTGGCACTGCCTTGCTTGGAGAGAATTTATCTTTAAAATCTTCCTCAGAGATAATTGAATGGTTGAAAGATAATGAAGTAAGCCTTGTCGTCATCGGACCTGACGACTACTTAGCAGAAGGACTGACAGACAAGATTAAAGAGCTCAATATACCCGTTTTTGGCCCGACTCAAATGGCCTCGCAGATTGAATGGTCAAAATCTTTCGCAAAGAAGCTTATGGAAGAAGAAGGGATTCCTACAGCAAAATCAAAAACTTTTAATGATATTTTGCAAGCGAAAAAATATATAACAGATCAAACATATCCACTGGTGGTAAAAGCGAGCGGATTAGCACTCGGGAAAGGAGTCTTTATCGTAAAGACTTTCGCAGAAGCAGAAGTAGCACTAAATGATATGATGAATAAGAAAATATTTGGAAGTGCTGGCGATGAAGTTATAATCGAAGAATATTTAGAAGGTAGAGAATTTTCTGTGCACGCTTTCTGTGATGGAGAAACGGTGAGACTATTCCCATCATCACAAGATCATAAAAGAATTTTTGAAGACGATAAGGGACCTAATACTGGTGGTATGGGGACGATAGCCCCAGTTCCCTGGGTAACAAAAGAGCTATTAAAAGAAATAGAAGATAAAATTATCAATCCTTGCCTCCGAGGCCTCAAAAGAAGAGGTGCTCCATTTGTAGGGATATTATATCCAGGGATAATGGTTACTTCTTGTGGACCTAAAGTTATCGAGTTTAACGCTCGCTTCGGCGACCCAGAAGCACAACCCTATATGCGAATCCTTGAAACAGATTTATTTGATATCTTGCAGGCTTGTGTTAATGGAAATTTACAAAATATGGAGGTTAAGTGGTCTAACAATTTTGCAAGCTGTGTTGTCTGTGCCTCTGGTGGTTACCCAGGAAAATACGAGAAAGGAAAAAAGATAAATGGCTTAGACTTAAAAGATGAGGGTATCGTGATCTTTCATGCAGGGACAAAGAAAGAGGGAAAAGATATTCTCACAAACGGAGGACGAGTCTTAGGCGTGACATCTACAGCAGTAAAGTTAAAAGATTCATTAGAAAAATCTTACCAAGCTATAAAAAATATTTCATTTACTGGAATGCAATACAGGAAAGACATAGGTTCTTCTTCTCTATAGACATAACTATTTACATATCTTAGTAGGTATGCTATAATATATAAATGAAAGAATCTACTCTCATAATTTTACTAATAGTTGTTTTTGTCGGAGGAGCTTTATTTATGCTTCTTTCAAATGAAGACAGGAAAGACGCGCCTGTGATAAGCACCCCCAACATACCTTCGTCCTCTATGAAGGCTTCTGTCTTCGATGCGACAAGTGGCACAACTACTCCACTAAACTAGAGGATAAGTACTTAATGGTAATAAAAAAATTTTTAAATACTTTCATATTTTTTAGTTGTCACTTCTCAAATACTCTTTAATTCTCTCTGCTATAGTCTGAATAATCTCTTCAAATTTCTCTTCATCCGGCTCAAGTAGAGTCATACGAAAGCCAAAAAGATTCGAGTTAAAGCCGGAAAGAGGCACTACGCAGATGCCTGTTGCCGCCATAAGATAATAAGCGAACCTCTTGTCGGGTAATACATCTTTAGTTATCTCCTCTATCAAAGTAATTGCGTCATCGTTCTCTATCTTTAGTTTCTGGGTACTACTTAGCACTCCATCTTTGAAGACTACTGACATATAGAAAGCGCCTTGAGGCTTCGGAGCAATAATACCCGAAACACCACTTAAAATACTGTGAGCAATGCTTGCTCTCTTACGATATTTACTATTTCTATCCTTAAGGTGCTCTTTATAACGCGGGTCAGACATCACCTTCGGTATGACAAGTTGAGGTAAGGTCGTAGAACACACTTCAAGCATCTTCGCATCGACGATAGTCTTTATGTATCTTGAGAAGAGAGGATCTTTGTCTTTGTTATATACTTCTATCCAACCACACCTTGAGCCAGGCCAAGGAAATTCTTTTGAGATACCCTTCATCGCTATCCCTGGCACACCATTTATAACATTAGCAAGAGGAATAGTCTCTTCGTCACCATATGAGACATTAGAATAGATCTCGTCAGAGATGATGAAGAGATCATGTTCCTCGGCAATCTTTACAATCTCCTCCATCACTTTCTTCGGGTAGACCATGCCTGTAGGATTGTCAGGGTTGATGATAAGTATACCGGTAACAGAAGGATTATAGTGAACCTTGTTTCGTAAGTCCTCCAAGTCGGGTAGCCAATTTCTGTCAGGCAAAAGATTATAAGTAATGTGCGGTGAGCCAGCATGAGCACCCTCAGAAGAAGAGTGTGTAGAATAAGCCGGAGACGGCCCTATCACTCTCGCCTCTCTGTTTAAGTATGTGTAGACCTTGGAGATAGCGTCGCCCAAGCCATTAAAGAAAATTATATCCTCCGATGTAATCTTAGCCTTCTTTTCCGAGTTGCATTTATCAGCAAGGAACTGGCGTGTCGCAATGACTCCCTTAGTCGGACAATAAGCGAAACTTTTATCGTTCTCTACTTCTTTTTTTATAATATCTTTAATCCAGGTAGGGAGCTTCTCTCCTTTAGTAATAGGATCTCCTATATTCTCCCAGAGAATATCTACTCCACGCTTTTCCAACTTCTCTGCGACAGTAACAATCTCCCTTATTTCATAAGTTAATTCTTCGGCTCCAGAATGGACAATATTGGTTCGCATCTTGTTATATTATCATAATGTTGAATTTTTTCCATTTTCGTATTATTATTTACAACATGGAGTCACTTATAGTAAATAATCCGTGGATACTTGTCGTCGTCATGCTTTGGGTATTACCATGGAAAGGCGTTTCCCTTTGGAAGTCAGCCGGACTTAAGCACAAGTGGTGGTTTATAATCTTACTCTTAGTTAACACTCTTGCGATACTGGATATTATCTATATCTTCGGAGTAGCAAGAAAGGCTGAAAGAAAAAGAAACATAAACTAATAGTCTTTGCACTAGAGAAATAAGACGAATAATTCCGTAATAAAACGGGTATTGCTTTGTTTTAAAATAATAGGCACAATAAAGAACGGTAACATTTGGAGAGGTGCCAGAGTGGATAAAAGGCAAACTGCTTTGTGTTTTATCCGAAGCGAAGCGGAGGTGGCAAGCACGAAACCATCGTCTGCGACTAGAAGGAGTAGCGACAATTTAAAATATATTGGAGAGGTGCCAGAGTGGTTGAATGGAACAGTCTTGAAAACTGTCATACCCGAAAGGGTATCGAGGGTTCGAATCCCTCCCTCTCCGCAGTGAACGAAGTGAACGCAGGAGAGGAGCAAGCCGA
>CAZLLR010000009.1:0-3784 GCA_964560655.1 uncultured Candidatus Saccharibacteria bacterium
TCTCCATAGAATTAAAAATCTTCTCAATTGTCCCCATAAACTTATCTGGATTTATATGGATCTCGTTGTGTCCTCCTTCGACTAGGTAGAAATTTTTTATCTTTGCTTTTTTAGCCTGACTCTTCACTTGTTCTACTGGAAAAAGTATATCATTTTTATCAACAATGACGGAAACTTTTACACCATTTTTCTGTATATTTCTTAAAAGATAGAAAATTTTAAACTTAGATATCCCGATAGCCTCCCTAAACGCTTGTATTGGATTCCTGAGGATATATCCTACAACAGAAATTGCATATTTAGAATAAATTAAAAATCTTTTTGTGGTATCGAAGGTTATCGGCTCAAAGAGAAATTCCGAAATAAATCTTTTTGCCAGCTTATAAAAAGTATCATTGCTCATCATCCCACCAGGGTTTATTAAGATTATGTTATTAAATTTTTCTGGCTTAAGATATGCGGCAATAGCGATATTTATAGCCCCTTCAGAGTGAGCGATTGCATCCACCTTGTCTATATTTTTCTCACTTAAGAGATTAATGAAAGAATGGGCTTTCATATACCCACTGGCGGGGAATCCATCTTGTCGTCCTTTTATATTATCAAGGTGCGCATAATCAAAAGCAAAAACTCTTCTATTTATTGTACTGGCAACAGAAAATATGACGCTTCTAAGCGCCTCTAGCGTCTCTCCCCAACCAGAAGACAGGATAATGGGTATTCCATCAATACCTTGCCCCACATCAACCACCTTCACATACCCGCCCGGAGACCTTATCTCTTCCCTCTTTAAAAATTCTTCTTCAAATGATGCCATATATGTATAAATTATACCCTATTTTATTGCTTTAAAGCAAAGACAAGTGTGAAAATACGCCAATCCCCCAACGGCTCAACCTCTAGAGGTTTAGCCGTTGGGGTGGAGTCATCGTTAATTTAACAGCGCTAAAGATAAAGCCGCTTATTGATATTACAATAAGCGGCTTTTAATTAAATTCCTCCTTTAATCAACATGTTGACGATTGCATCTCCTATGGGGAATCCAGTAAGTTTTTCTATCCACAGCCATTGGCCATTTGGATTCACCTCAAGGAAAACATAATTCCCTTTTGGGGTGACAATCATATCTATACAACCAAAAACGAGTCCTAGGTTCTTTATTAACGAAATACATTTTTCCTCTATACCAACAGGAAGTTTGAATACTTCATGAGGAGTATTTGGGATATCATACCTTCTCCAGTCATATTTTGTTCTTTCTGCTTCTTGTGAGTATATTGCACAAGGAAACACGCTTCTACCAACCACAGTTATCCTTAATTCAAAATCTTTTTCAATATATGGTTGGAATGTTGTAGGACAATTCCTAACTTGTGCGATTAATTTGTGTAATTTACTTTTTTCTATTTTCTGAGTATAGAAAGCCAATGCGACCTTATTGTCACCACGCCCCGATATAAAACCTGGGGTATTCAAAGACTTTATCGCAATCTCTCTTGTATTAACCTCTTCCATAAACCTCAGAATCTGTTTATCGGAATTTGAGATAAGTGTATCTGGAGTTTCAAGTCCCACTTTTCGGGCTTCAATTAAATGGTAAGGCTTGCACGAAGCATTGATTATAGCATCCTGATTACTAAGCCAGAAAGCATTCAGAACCTTAGGTAAGGCATCTATAAGATATTGCGACTCGCGCACAATATATTCCTTAATTTTCCGGCTTTTTAAACCTTTTGGGGCTTTTGGATTTTCTTGTCTTCTGTTGTAAACGCTTTTTATATCCTTTCCCTTGAGCGTCTCTCCATTTTCAAACTCTAAAACCAAATCATAATCATTACCCTTATGACAAAAAGAAATTTTTGTCTGTTGAGGAAATTTAGCATAGTCTAACAAAAAGACTTTTTCGTCGACCATTTCTAATTTCTCAACGACATAAGAAGTATGAACATCTTTCGCTTTAGTGATTACAAGAATTGACATAGATCCACCTCTCTTTATTTAGTTTTTAATGTTCGCCGTATTATCACTTACTAGCAATGCCTATTTTTTTCTTTGTTAAAAAATTACCTTTATTTATCTCTTTGGCTTTTTGCATCGCTTCTTTCAATGTTATAACATTATGTTTTGCTCTTTCTTCATCAGTAGTTCTTGGATCAACTGGCAATAAGAACCATTTACCTTTTAATCTGCCGTATTGTGTTCCGTATTTTTGCTTCTTTCCTTTTCTAACTAATAGTCTATCAGTAGCCGCGGCATATAACCATTCTGACTTTTTATGTTTTTTTTCTATCCCTTTCTCTGCTAAAAATTTAGCTAATTCAACTCCCTCTTCATCGCTACTGTGCTGAGCAATAATACCTGCCCTAAAATAATCTACACCTTTTAAATGATTCGCCTGTTCAATAATATCCTTAATTTTTTTTAATCTTTCTCTGTCACGAATTGATATAATCTTCCATCTTTTTTTTTCAGAATATTTTAATAACTTCTTTGACAACCGATCAGCTTGATCTTCTTCAAATATTTTCTTTATTAATTTGTTTACTTCTTTATAAGTCATAATAATTTGGAATTCAAAGCTGTGTAAAACACAGCTTTGAATTCCAGTTAAAAGTTAGTCCGTGTCAGTCATCTTGTAAACCTCTGACCAGACTTCCGTCTCGCAACCGATACGCCTTTCTTCCCTTCCAGCTTTATTCACTTGTTCGCCGAAAGGAAAGACTAACGGGAGTAGCGAAGGGTCTTCCGTTAGAATCGGAGTTTTATCGTGTCCTTCCATCTTCCTCACCTCCCCTCCTATTTAAAGGTTAATTTTCAAAGACCAGACTTTCCTATTTTCAGAATACTAGACTAACACATTTTGTCAACCGTTGTATTTTCTGCAATTTATTGTCTTATTCTGCATAAGATAAACTATCTTTCAGACGCTAACAATCAAAAACCCTTAAAAAAGAACTAAGGGTAAGTGTTTAAAGCGAAAAAATCGCTAGACTTAATCAAAGGCTGGTTTGAAAAATAGCCAGCTTTTTTGTTTTATATCAAAATACTCTAAACGGCTCAATCTTCGTAAGACTGAGCCGTTTAATTTATAATAGAAGCTTCCCTATCCTATCCATCACCACTTGAGCAGAACGCTTCATATCTTCATAGGAGTCTATATTTGGTTCGTGCGGGTTATTGGATACCACCTCAGGCAAGTAAAAAGGCTCGCCAATCACTACCCTCATCTTAAATCTCTTAAACTCTACCCCCACTGGCAAAATCGGTGCTTTTGACTTGAAAGACAAGACAGCTACCCCCCTCTTTGCATCCTTGAGTGTGTCTGTTCTGTTTACCCCACCTTCCGGGAAATAACCAACTGATACACCTTCTTTTAAAATACTAAGAGGCAACTCTAAAGATTTATCTATGCCTTGTTTGTAGTAAGTATGAAAACCGCCCATAAGGCGTATGTACTGTCCCACTATCGGCATGTTAAGATAGCCGTCTGCTGTCATAAACCTGATAGGGTAGATCTTATTAAAGAAAGGAAAAGCAAGTCCGATGATAAAAGGGTCTATACGGCTGACATGGTTTGAAGCGACGATATAAGGACCCTTCAACTCACCAAGCTTAAGTCCACTCTTATTCTCAACCGTAAAATTAAAAAGCGTTTTTCTCACGAGAAAAAAGACTATCCAAAATACTTTCTGAGAGGCTTTATAAACTTTTGTCATATATTTTTGAATACATTGATAATACCATAAAAATTTAAAATAGAAAGGGCGGAATTCATTTCCGCCCT
>CAZLLR010000009.1:3884-20643 GCA_964560655.1 uncultured Candidatus Saccharibacteria bacterium
TTTATTCTTCTCACTCCGGCAGAAGTTGCCTCTTCTTTCTTTATCTTGAAGTGCCCAAGCTCGCTTGTGTTTAAGGCGTGAGGCCCACCACAGATCTCCTTACTGAAAGTCCCTACTGAATACACTTTTACTCTCTCCCCATATTTACTACCAAAGACCCCTATAGCCCCTTTCTCTCTTGCTTCATCTACTGTCATCTCTTCTACTGTGATAGGCAAACCTTCGCTTATCTTTTGATTTACTAGAGCCTCAACTTTCTTTAATTCTTCTGGAGTCATTTTCCCTGGGTGAGAAAAATCAAAGCGTAAACGCTCCGGAGTAATGTTGCTCCCCCTTTGAGATACATGCTCACCCAAAACCTCTCGTAGAGCTTTGTGAAGCAAGTGTGTAGCAGTGTGAAGCCGAGTCTCCTCAGGGCTCGTACCAGAAAGTCCTCCCTTAAACTTCTTCTCCATACCAGCACGAGAGACTTCTTGATGCCTCTTGAACTCCTCTTTAAATCCTTTCTCATCCACTTTTATTCCTTTCTCTTTTGCCACCTCAAGAGTCTCTTCAAAAGGAAAACCATATGTAGAAAAAAGGATGAAAGCGTCGTGCCCAGATATACCGTGCACAGCAAACTTCTCAAACTGACGAAGACCTTCTCTAAGAGTCTTCTCAAATCTTTCTTCTTCCGCCTTAATCTCGCTTATTATCTCATTTTCTTTCTTTACTAATTCTGGATAAGCTTCTTTATAATTTTCTACGACAATCTTTGCAATCTTAAGCATAAAAGATGGCTCCATGTTTAGAGTCTTTAGATAACGAACTGTTCTCCTTATAAGACGGCGGAGTACGTAGCCTTGCTCAGAGTTCGAAGGTGCTACTCCGTCTGAGAGTATAAAGACAGAAGCCTTGATATGGTCGGCGATTATCCTAAAAACTTTTTCATAGCCCGAGTCAAAATAACTAACACCAGAAATCTTCTCTATCTCTTTAATAACCGACCCAAATAGATCTGTCTCATAGATAGTCGGCGTCCTCTGCACCATCATAGAGAGACGCTCTAGCCCCATACCAGTGTCAACACCTTTCTGAAGTAAAGGCTCAAGTGCACCACTCTCCTTATGAAAATACTCATTAAAAACTATATTCCAAACTTCCACACCGTTTACATATATCTCGGTTGTTGGCCCACAAGGACCTTCTTTGCCTGTCGGACCCCAAAAGTTATCTTCTTTGCCAAACTTTTTAATCTTTTCCTCTGGGACAAAATTCTTCCATATATCATAAGACTCTGCATCAAAAGGAACGTGCTCGTCACCGACAAACACTGTGACATAATCTATCTCGAGCTTAAGCTCGTCGACTATAAATTCATAGGCATACTTTATAGCTTCTTCTTTAAAATATCCGTTAAAAGAAAAATTACCAAGCATCTCAAAGAAAGTTAAATGACTTGCATCTCCCACTTCTTCGATGTCTGATGTCCTTATACATTTCTGACTTGAAGTGGTATTTAAAGATTTAAAATCTTCCATAGCACTCTTCTTGCCTATGTAATACGGCTTGAATTGCTGCATACCGGCAGTAGTAAAAAGCACCGAAGGGTCACCGTCCGGCACAAGCGAAGAAGAAGACACTATTTTGTGTCCTCTCTCTTTGAAAAAAGTAAGGAATTTATTGCGGACTTCACTTGACTTCATAAACAAGATAATAGCATTTTCTAAGCTATTATTCCACCGCCTAGACAAGCCCCTTTACTGTATATAACAAGAGATTGACCAGGGGAAACAGCGCGTTGTGGCTTCTTAAATATGACATTAATCTGTCCTTTACCGGCTTTCTTAAGTTGGCATTTCTCCAACGGCTGACGGTAACGAATGCGTGCGCTATATGCTTTAGTAAAATCAGGTTCACTATTTACCCAACTCACCTGACTTATTAAAATCTCTTTCTGGAAAGATTCTTTCTCTTTTTTCTTATTAGAAACAACTATGATATTCTTCTTAATATCTTTTCTAACCACATAATAAGGCTTTCTTTCAGTATTTTTTTCTGTTATTTCAAAGCCGTGTCTCTGACCTATAGTTAAGAAAGTTACTCCACTGTGAGTGCCTACTATATTTCCACTCTCGTCAAGCACTTTTCCCTTCTTCTCTTTTATATACCTCTTCAAGAAGCCACTGACACTAACCTTCCCCACAAAACAAAGACCTTGGCTGTCTTTCTTGTCAGCTGTAATAAGACCGAACTTCTTAGCGAGTTTTCTTACTTCAGGTTTCTCTAACCCACCAATAGGGAAAATGATATTCTTCAACTTTTTCTGAGTAAGGGTCCAAAGGAAATAAGTCTGATCTTTATTCTTATCCTTACTTTCCAATAATCTTAAAATAGACTTAAAAGACAGCTTATGTAAGGATTCACCTTTATGACCGTCCTGAAAGAAGCCATCTTCCCGGCGGATCCTAGCATAATGCCCCGTCGCTACGAAATCAGCTCCCATCTTCTTAGCCTTCTTCAAGAAAGCGCCAAACTTGATCATCCTGTTGCACATTACATCAGGGTTCGGTGTTCGTCCTTTCTTATATTCGGCAACCATATAGTCTATTACTTCTTTCTTATATTCCTTTTCAAAATCAAAAGTAATAAAAGGAATGCTAAGTTTAGCACAAACACGCATAGCGTCTCGCCTGTCTTCCCTCCAGGTGCAAGAAAACCAATCCGGGTACCAAGCCTTTATAAAGACACCAACCACACCAAAGCCCTGCTCTTTCAAGAGCGCCGCTGACACGGAAGAGTCCACCCCACCCGACACTCCGACAAAGACTTTTAGTCTATTTTTTGTAGAAATCTTTTTCATAATAATTCAATAATCTAGATAAATATAATGTAATGTAGATAATATGTTAGACATCCGATGTCTAACATTATTTATTTAATAATTTAGCATTACTCATTTCAACAAACTTTCTGTACTCATCTAAATTAGAAAATTGTTCTAGAATAATATCCATCTCTAATAATTTACCCCATCTATTTATTTTTACAAAATCCATATAACTTGACCATATAAACTTATCTTCTTTACCTTTCCAATCTTTTAATTCTCGAGGGTTTCTATGAATGTAAGCTGAAAGATAAAGTAATTGATTATTATCTTCAATATGAACTGCTTTATAAGGACCTTGAAATAAATGTCCTGAACGCTTATATTTCGTATTAAAATATTTAGTATAAGCATTTTGGATTCTTTGCATTTGCTTTGAGATACCTCCCTCTTTCGTTTCCTGTAAAATTAAATGAAAATGATTTGGCATTAAAGAAAAACAGGTCAATTTTACTTGTCTATTTTTAGAAATTTCTTCTACATCCCTAGTATCAATGTTAAACATCCGATGTCTAACAAAATTTGATGTATAACGATTTAAATTAAAAAAAGAAAATGGTGATTGGTGGTATAATATCAAAAATAAAAACCTGGCCCAATCATTTTCATCAATAAAAATATCATCTTTATTAATCCCTCTATTAAAAATATGATAGTATTCGCCAACTGCGATATTGTTTCGCCTCATAATTAATAGTATTATAGTTTGTTAAACATCCAATGTCTAACAAACTTACATTTCAGTCAACTTCTTATACACTTCAAAAGTTGCTCTTATGTCAGCGAGGGCTGAGTGCTCCTTCTCATTTCTAATACCAAAGTACTTACAGAGTGCCCTTAGGGAAAATTTCTGTGCGTCTGGCTTGTCGTAAAGCTTTGCAAGGGCAAAAGAGATAACATCAAGTTTATGATAATGCATCTTATTCTCTACCCCCGTGGAACGAAAAGCTTCATCTATAAACATCCAATCAAAAGAAACATTTTGCGCTATGATGGAAGCATTTATAGTCTTACCAGCAAAGATCTCCATAGCATCTTTCAAGCTAATAGCATCTTTCCAATCAGCTTCGTTGTAGCCGTTTATCTTTAAGGCTACTGGGTCAGCCTTCTCTATATGCTCTGGCTTCACCTTAAGAAGAAACTCTTCTATAACCTCAAGTTTTGGTCCTCCTATAAGAGCCGGTGCTTGCCTTGCAACGATACAACCAATCTCTATAATCTCATGCTTGTGAAAATCAAGTCCCGTTGTCTCTAGGTCTGTAAATGCTAAATTGTGATTTTTCATATATTTTTCAAACAAGAAATTAGGAATTTGGCTTTTGAAGAATTTCCCTTCCTCCAGCTGGCGGAGACCGTTCTAGAAAAAGTCAATTCTTGATTTCTTGTTTATTACTTCGCAATATTAACGCTAGGAAATTATCTTAAATACTTCTCTTTATTCGCTTTATGCCCTTCAAAAGTCTTAGCATAATGCATATTCCCCTCTTTATCTGATAAATAATACCAATAACCTGAAGCCTCAGGATACACCGCCGCTAAAATAGAATCAAGGCCAGGGCTTGAAATAGGCCCCTTAGGCAAACCTTTATAAAGATATGTGTTGTAAGGGGAATCAATTTTCAAGTCATCTAAAGTTATCTCGAAAGTATTTTTTCCCATGATATATGGAAAGACCGCATCAACCTGAAGAGCCATGCCTGCATCTAACCTCTTCCAAAGGATGCCTGATACAATCCTCCTTGTCTCCGTTTGCCTTGCCTCCTCTTCTATAAGAGAGGCCATTGTTATAACTTCATAAACACTCAAGTCTCTTCTCTGGATCTCCTCCTTTATCTCAGGCGTCATCTTTAGGTCAAAATTACCCCTCATATCACTTATCACTTGGTGGCTCTCTACCTTAGGGAGAAAGAAATAAGTATCAGGGAATAAAAACCCTTCCAACGAATAAAATGGCTTGTCACTTATGTTATTTTCTCTAAAAGTTTGTTCCTTAGTTAGGCTTAAGAAATTATTTTTATCAAAATTATTTATAGATTTTTGGAGTATATCTGCTATCTCTACAAGAGTTGATCCTTCTGGAATGGTAATCTTTATAGGGGTTAATCTGAAATCTGCTTTAGTTATCCTACTTGCCACAGTCAAAACATTTTCAGGCTCTTGTAAAAAATAATCTCCAGACTTTACCCCTCTCTGCCCCTCCACGAATCGGACAATCATCTTAAAAATAAATTCTGACCTTATAACCTTCTTCTCTTTCAAATGTTTAGCTGTCTGACTAAGTGAAAATCCTTCTTTAATAGCGACAAATTGACCTTGAGGAAAATCTGATGGGGTCCTGATCATAAAAAAATATGACACCATAGATAACAAAAAAATACCTAAAATAATAATTATAAATTTATTATAATTATTATTACGAGAATTATACGAGTCCACATTGGCCTCTTTAAAAAAGTTATTAGAAATTAAACTCATATAGGCAAGTTTGTAGGAGGTTCCACTTTCTTCGCTTCAATCCTGCTGAAGGTAGGAGTCTCAGCAACCTTCCCTGGAAAATGGTAGATAGTAGCAAGCTCTTCTGTGTTTAAAACCATTGGTTTCCTCTGGTAAGGGTGGTAAAAATAAGATCTCTTAATATAAGCGTCAAACATTTTTGCCTTCATCTTGGCAACCTTTGACCCTGTGAAATCCTGCCAGAGATAATCAATATTAGTACTTCGAACCGGTTTGAAACCGTTTAAATTTAACGTATTATATTGCTTCACAGAACCCATGAGACCGGCTATATTTACAGCATCGAAAGAGTCTTTTTTTGCCAGATAAATAACCCTTATCCCCGCATCAAAACCAAGTTTGGAAATACTTCTCTCAATAGCTTCGACAATAGTTCTCTCTCCGGGAGACAACGTCATAGCTCCCCAATCCTGCACCTCTCCTTCTTTCTTTTTCTTGTCCCTCTTCATAAGTTTGTTTATAATTTCATTACCTTGGTCTTTCCAGTCTTCCTTTTTAAACCATGTTCCTTTTTTTGCAAATCTATCTTTAGTTGCCTGAACAAGTATTTGAAACCACATCTGTTCACCTGAACCTAAAGAACCCAAAAGCTCCAAAAAATGAGTCATAGGGTCAATCTTCTGCTCTTCATCAAGGCTCTCTATCATCCCAAAATCAACATAAGTTTTTATAGGATAAGCATCTTCTTTACTAAGGTCAAACTCTGCGCCAAAAAGCTGCCAATCGCTACCAGGCTTACCATAAGGGACATCTTCCGTATAATCATCTACCTCTACTAGCTCCACTCCAGGATATTGAGCGTAAATCTGTGCCTCAACAAGTTTCCGAAAAAAATTCTGAGTCCTTATAAAGAAATGAATCTCCCCCTCAAAAGAAGCAACCTCAAGAGAAAACCACGTTCTTACAAATCCTTGCCAGTATTTTTTAATAAGATGACCGTCAGCTGTCTGATGAAAAGTGTGTAGAGCCATCTCCATAGCCTTAGGTGTTTTAAATATTTCTCTTGGAAGTTTCACCTCAAGGAGTGTCCACTCAAGAGTATCAATATAACGAGCTCGTATGTAATAAACCCAAATTTTCCAAAAAATAAAAACTAAAGCTATAGGTAGCCATATGTAAATAGTGCTTAAAATGAGTTGACCTATCTCAAGCGAAAAATCACGCAATAATAACTGCATTAAAATTATTATAAATTAGTTACCTTTATATGGCAATATAAGAATCGGAAGGATCTTTCTTAAAGTATCTCCTGTCTTGTAAATTTACTAATATAGTATTTTCTTTTACATATCTTTCCTTTAGGACTTTCTTTATGACTTCTTCTTTTGTAAGAGTGCCATGAGCTTTCAAAATATTTTTTATAACATCTTTTACTGTTCCTACTGAGTAGCCCCAATCAGAAAGACCGTATAATCCCCTTCCGACAAGCACAAAACGTCCATCTTTTATAAGTTCATTATGAGTAGTCTGAGGATGAGCATTTTTACCAAAAGTACTAGATATAGACTTAGCCACTTCAGTAAAATGCATAGGAGAACCATGTCTTCGTAGGACAAGGAAAGCTAAATCCCTAACACCTCTAGGGCGGATATTACAAGAATCAACAACTCCCCACTCTCCAAGATCGTTCTTGTCTATTAATTTAGAAAGTTTAATCCAATAATAAAGAGTTTCTGCGGAAACGTTATTGAGGTCTACCTTACTAACATGTTTATTTAATCTTGATATCATCTCTTCCTCAGTGATAAGGTCGTCTGTGTTTATCTCCTGATGTAGATTTCTTAGAGCTTCCTGCACCTTCTCTGCCTCTTCTACATCAATAGTCCATCTGTGATGAAAATCATTGTCCTCTTTAATTTTTATAAACTCAGGAGCAATAACTAGCAAAAAATGTAGATGATTACGAGAAGCTTCATCTTTATACAACGAATTCAAAAACTCTTCCTCGTGAACTATCTTACCCCTTCTTTCTATTTCTTTTGATACTTCTCCAAACACAGGTTCACTGTCTTTAAACATATCACTTTTTCTAATTGAATTTAAAGAAAAATTTTCGATTTGGCGAACTCTTTCGCGAGTAATCCCATATTGTTGACCAATAGCTTCAAGCGTCTTTCTGTTTGTATCTTGTGAGCTGAGGCCGTATCTTTGTTCTACAATATTACGCGACCTGTCCTTTAAGACAGCTAGCATCTTCTTTGTTATTTGCTTTGGTTTAAATTGAAGCGTTTTCATTTTTATATTTTTTTTAATAAAGATTTATAGAACTATATTTATAAGTTTGTCTGGGACCCAAATAATCTTTTTAACTGAGCTCCCCTTTATATAATTATTAACATTTTCTCGCTTTAATGTCAAATGCTCAGCTTCTTTTTCCTTAATACCCAAAGGTAACTCAAACTGATCACGTACTTTACCGTTTATCTGCACCACTAAAACAAAGGTCTTCCCTTTTATCTTAGCCTCGCTATGTTTAGGCCATTTTTCAGCATGAATTGACTTCTTGTGTCCAAGCTTACTCCATATCTCTTCTGTAACATGCGGAGCAAAAGGGCTAAGGAGCTTAAGAAAGTCCATATAATAAGCTTTCATTAACACTCCTTCTTTCTCAGCTTCATTTATAAATATCATCATTGTACTTATCGCCGTATTGAAACGAAAGTTCTCTATGTCTTCACTCACTTTCTTTATAGTCTTGTGAAGAAGATTTTCTAACTCTTTATTCTTTGCCTTTAGACTAACTACTTCCTTTAACCTCCAAACTCTCTCTAAGAAACGGCGAGATCCTATCATCCCGCTAGTACTCCAAGTTATAGCCTGCTCAAACGGCCCCATAAACATCTCATAAATCCTTAAGGTGTCTGCGCCGAAGTTTTCTACTACATCATCTGGATTTACTACATTGCCCCACCTCTTACTCATCTTCCTGCCATCCTCCCCTATCACAAGCCCTTGATTAGCGAGACGATGAAAAGGCTCTTTTGTAGAAACTAATTTTAAATCAAATAAAACTTTATGCCAGAAGCGCACATATATCAAATGACGCGTCGCATGCTCAGTACCACCTACATATAGGTCAACTCCATTTTCTCCCATCCAATATTTTTCCTTCTTTGGATCAACAAATACCTTCTTGTTCTTAGGGTCTATATACCGTAAGTAATACCAAGAAGACCCCGCCCATTGAGGCATGGTGTTAGTCTCTCTTTTACCTTCTCCCCCGCACTTGGGACACGCTACATTTACCCACTTCTCTATACCTGCAAGCGGTGACTCACCTGTACCTGTCGGTTCATAAGACTTAACGTCTGGCAATTTAACAGGTAGGTCTTTTTCCGGTACAGAGACAATACCACATTTCTTACAATGAATAAGAGGGATGGGTTCTCCCCAATACCTCTGCCTAGAAAAAACCCAATCCTGAAGTCTATAATTTACTGTCTTTTTTCCTACTCTATTTTTCTTGAGCCAACTGGACATTTGTTTTCTTGCTTGGAGTGAGCTAAGTCCGGTAAATTCTCCAGAGTCAACAAGTTCACCATCTTCTATAAAAGCTTCTTTAGAAATATCTCCGCCTGAGACAGATTCCCTGATAGGCAAATTATACTTCTTAGCAAACTGCCAATCGCGAGTATCATGTGCTGGCACGGCCATCACTGCTCCAGTGCCATAATGACCCAATACATAATCAGCCACGAATACAGGTATCTCTTCGTTGTTAAAAGGATTGATAGCCTTAATTCCTTTTAGTTCTACGCCTATCTTCTCTTTACTGTCTGCCATCCTATCAATATCACTCTTTTTCCTTGATTCAGTTATATATTTACTAACCTCATCTGCGTTCTTGAAAATAAAGTTACGAGTAGCAAGGATAGGGTGTTCAGGAGCCACAACAAGATAAGTACAACCAAAAATAGTGTCCACCCTAGTGGTAAAAGCTTGTATTGTTGACCCGAGCTTCTTTATCCTAAAGTCAATTTCTGCTCCTTCTGACCTTCCTATCCAATTCTTCTGAGACTCCTTAATAGACGGAGGCCAGTCTAGTAACTTCAGATCTTCAAGCAAGCGGTCGGCATATTTAGTAATCTTTAACACCCATTGACGTATAGGCCTCTTCTCAACTTCACTTCCACAGCGTTCACACAATCCATCTTCTAAGTCCTCCAAAGCCAAACCTGTTTTACAAGAAGAACACCAATTAATTGGCTCATGAGACTCATAAGCTAATCCTTTTTTAAAAATCTGAAGAAATATCCACTGTGTCCATTTATAGTATTCTGGGTCAGTGGTATTTATTTCTCGTGACCAGTCATAATTGAAACCAATGGATGATAATTGTTTCTTATATACTGAGATATTTTTAGTTGTCAAATTTTTCGGCTGGACCTTGTTCTTAATAGCATAATTCTCAGACGGAAGACCAAAGGCGTCCCAACCCATAGGATGGAGTACATTATAGCCACTCATTTTCTTATACCTTGAATACACATCAGTGGCTATATAGCCCTTAGGGTGCCCTACATGTAGTCCTTCTCCCGAGGGGTATGGAAACATATCAAGCACATAATACTTTGGCTTCTTATAGTCGTTTTTTACTTTATAGATACCTGAATTCTTCCATTCCTTTTGCCATTTCTTTTCTATTTTTTTATGATTATATTTTTCCATTTATTTAATCTTATTATAGCTTAAACATTCCATCATCGTAAATAATCTTTTTCTTTCCATTCTTAAGATAAGCTGTCACTGTCTTGTCCTCTGTGTTCACTATATCCCAATGCAAAGATGACTCATTAAATCCTAATTTTTCCTTCATCTTTTTATCTAATTTCTTAATATCCCCACTATATGTATCAGCGTAACTTCTACCTAACGCAATATGGCAGTTACCATACTTTCCTCCTGTATTCTCATCGAAGAGAGTGTCCGCCATAAATTTAGATATAGGAGAAAATCGCTTATCAGTAAAAGACAACTCTCCTATTCTTCTTGAGCCAGTATCCATCTTAATCTGTTTTTTTATAAACTCGAGTCCTTTTTTAGCTTTAATCTTCACAACTTCTCCTTTTTTAAACTCAAGCTTTATCCCTTCTGTATAATTACCATCTTTAAGTGATGGCATATTAGCATAGTAAGTACCCTCGACTCCACGCCAATCTGGAGAAGTAAAAATTTCAAAGCTTGGTATATTGTGTCCACTTACTCCAAGCCACTTTCTCTTCTCACCCAAGTATATCCTTAGGTCAATATGAGCAGACTTTATATGAAAATAATCAACATCAAGAGAATTTAACTTCTCCTTTATCTCTTGAGATTTCTTATATAAATCTTTCCATATCTTAACAGGATTATCTTTGTCTAAATAGCAAGCTTTGATAATCTCTTGCCCGTACTTTGAGAGAGACATTTTTGCCTTTGTAGCCAGGGCCTCAGTAGGCATAACACATAAAGTCCAGCCATATTTACCGCTTTGTTCGCGCTTATCGATAATCTCTCTTAGAGACTTAACGCTCATAGCAGAAAGAGCTATCTTTCTTGAATCTATATCTGAGAGGTGATCTAAAGAAGATGGTGCGATAATACTAATAGCTCCATTTAGCTTTCTATTAAATTCTTTCCTCCAGGATGGTAAATATTGTATCTGATCTTTGTTGGCTACTTGGAAGAAAGTGCGTTCCATGTCTGGAGTAGGCCTTGCCTTTACTGCCACATTTAAACCTTTTTTTAATAACTTCTTGTATAGACACTCTGCAAGCTTAACTCCCTCCCACTCATAAGATAGATAGATAGTGTCTCCCTTCTTATATGTGCCTCCTACTGATGCTCTGGCAGACTCAAGCCCCCAGACCAAAACATCAGCATATCTTTCAAGTTGCTTCTTATTAAGAATTTGTTTACTTTTTACTTTTACCATAACCTCTAATTTAATCTTTAATTTCTGCTTTCATAATCTTCCACTGCCTTCTTAAAGGCCTGATCGGCTAAGACAGAACAGTGTACTTTTATCATCGGCAATCCTCCAAGTCGCTTCATTATCTCTTGTGGAGTTATCTTTAGAGCATCCCTTATAGTCATACCACCTTTTTCTATTACCATCTCAGAGAAAACAGATGTAGATGCAATAGCTGAAGCACAGCCCCATGTCCGCCATTTTAGCTTCTTTATTCTTTTTGCCTTAGTATCAACCTTAAACCACATCTTCATCACATCTCCGCAAGCAACGCTCCCCACTTCTCCTTCTGCGTCAAAATCACCCTCTTTAGGCTCTTCCAGGAGAATATTCTTTGGATTAAAGAAATGCTCTTTAACAGTATCAGAATAGTACCAATCGTCTCCATTTCTCCCTACGACATCAGCACCTTTTTTATCTTTTTTCTTTATTATTTTTTTTGAATTCTTTTTTTTCATTTTATAACTTTTTAATATACCTCACTGACACAACGAACAAAACGAATATTATTTATTTAAATCAAAAAATTTAATTTCTGTAGGATGCCCCTCTGTGACCGTCCTTAAGGAAATTAAGATTTTTGATTTTGATGACGAAAACTGATAAAAATCTTACGAATTTAATATTAATATAACATTTTACTCTATAGCAGAAATACCCCTAAGCTTCTTAATGATATCAGGAAAAACTTTTATAACATACTCTATATCTTCTTTTGTAGTATATCTACCTAAAGAAAAACGCAGAGATCCATGAGCGTATTCTACCGGTTTGCCCAAAGAATTTACCACATGAGAAGGCAGGAGATCCGAAGAGTTACAAGCCGAGCCTGTAGAAACTGCTATACCTAAAGAATCCAGATAAAGAACTATAGACTCGCCCTCTACTCCAAGCACTGAGATATTAAGATTATTAGCAAGTCTCTTTACCTTATGTCCGTTTAGAAAAATCCTATCAACCTTCTTCTCAATACCTTCTAAAAGAAGATCTCTAAGCCTAGATATTCTTTTAATTTCTTTAGGTCCTTCTTCTTTTATAATCCTTAAGGCTTCTACTAAACCCATTATAGCGGGTATATTTTCCGTGCCAGAACGCAAACCCTTCTCTTGCCCACCGCCCTGTATAATAGACTTAAGTTTAATACTCTTTCTCTTATACAAGAGACCAATACCCTTTGGTCCATAGACCTTAGAACCATTAGCGCTTAATAAGTCTATTCCAAGATTATCTACATTCATATCAAGATAACCAGTAGCCTGACAAGCATCTACGTGGAAGTATGGAGTATTGCCTACGCCTTTAGATTTCCTCCTGAAGTCTTTTATTATTCTTGCCATCTCTCTTATGGGCTGTACAACACCTATCTCGTTGTTTGCATATATAATAGATACAAGAATAGTTTCTGGTTTTAATGCCGCTTTTAAATCCTTCGGCTCTATGAGTCCCTCTTTGTCTGGCTTCAAATATGTCACTTCGAAGCCCATCTTCTCCAGCTCTTTACACGAAGCTAAGACTGACTTGTGCTCAATCTTAGTCGTTATAATATGGGGCTTTAGAGTCATCTCTCTGAAATTCCCTACAAGCCCAAAGATTGCTAGATTATTACTCTCTGTACCACCTGAAGTGAAAATGATTTCATCAGGAGAAGAGTTTATAAAAGAAGCGACCTCTTCTCTTGCCGATTCAAGTGCTTCTTTAGCTCGCCTACCTTCTTCATAAATACTGCTTGGGTTACCATAAATTTTCTCCCAATAAGGCTCCATCGCCTTCTTAACCCTTGGGTCAAGTGGCGTAGTGGCAGCGTTGTCTAAATAGATTCGTTTTTTCATCCCGTTAGAAATAGACTCCTTATGAGTTTTTTCTTAAAGTCTATATTATTATCATTGTTAATAATTCTTATACTCATTCAATTTAAAAGTTTTTGATTTCTAACGGGATTCATAAATTTATTACTAAATAATAAAACAAAAACGGAGTTCTTGCAAGAGCTCCATTTTTGTCTCAAAATTACTTCGTATATTTTGAGCCAGAGAGAGGATTCGGTCATAAATAATTTTCCTGACGAAAAATTTTCCCGACCCTGCCTCGCGGCTTTTGCCTTTGCTCCGCAAAACAAAAACATCGCTCCGGCTTTCGAATACTCACGTAAGTGAAGCAGTTCACTTACTTCTCTACCACAAAATTACTTCGTATATTTTGAGCCAGAGAGAGGATTCGGTCATAAATAATTTTCCTGACGAAAAATTTTCCCGACCCTGCCTCGCGGCTTTTGCCTTTGCTCCGCAAAACAAAAACATCGCTCCGGCTTTCGAATACTCACGTAAGTGAAGCAGTTCACTTACTTCTCTACCACAAAATTACTTCGTATATTTTGAGCCAGAGAGAGGATTCGAACCCCCGACCCACGGTTTACAAAACCGTTGCTCTACCAACTGAGCTACTCTGGCTTATTCTCCCTATCTTATATTAACAAAACTAGATAAATCTCATACATTGCTCGGACCCTGTCCGCCTGTCTCTGGCGAAAACTGAGCTACTCTGGCTTATCTTTTAGTTTAATTTTATTCTTCTTTCTTTTGTTCAACCTTGCTCCCCATATTGGTATCTTCACTTAAATCTTTTTTATGTTTTATCATCATCTGCCAATAATGCGAAGAATTATTTTTCTCTATCTTGCATTTTCCCCAGATAAAATTTAGGATTTCTAAGATAAAATTCTCAATCTTAACAATAAACCTTATCACAATTTTACCTAAAATAACAACTAGAAATTCAACTCTATGCGCGTTACCAAGCCACAACTTAGAGAATAAGCCTCTAGTCAACTGATAAAGGTCGTCCCACGCAGAATCTACACCATCTAAGTAGTATACTGGCAGTGAACCTATCCGCGCTACTTGCCTCTTAACCAAAAATAATATAACGGTCAAAGACAAGACAAGCAAAGAAGCAAAAATAATTATTGTTGCCATAATTTTTTCTTATTTTTAAACAGAAAAACGAGTGAAGCGCGAGATCTCAATATTCTCACCGAATTTCTGAATCATATTTTTTATATAATCATTCACCGTTATATCAGGATTCTTAACAAAAGACTGCTCCAATAAGACGCGTTCTTTAAAATAAGCAGACACTTTACCTTCTACAATCTTTCCCTTCATCTCTTCGGGCTTATCCAGTCCCTTGGTCTCCTCTTTGAAAATATCTCTTGCTTCATCTAAGGCAGTTTGCGGGACATCGGACCCCTTAAGATAAGTTGGGTTAAGTGCGGCTATATGCATCGCAATATCGTGAAGAAAGCTCCCAAACTCTTCATTCTTGGAAACGAAGTCTGTCTCGGATCTTCCTTCTACCAATACTCCTACCTTGCCCCCAGCGTGTATATAAGCCTCTATAATACCAGCATCAACTTTCCTGTCTGACTTCTTGTCCGCCACTTTAAGCCCAGCCTTACGCAAGATTACAATAGCCTTCTCTACATCGCCACCAGACTCCTCGAGGGCATTTTTACAAGCCATCATAGAGATAGAAGTCTTATCGCGAAGTTCTTTTATTTTCTCTGAATCTACCATTTTTTTTAACAAACAATTAAAGGCCTTATAATTTAAATCTATTTTGCTTTTGTGGGAGTATCTGATGCACCGTCATCTTTCTTTACTTCTTCTGGAGTTTCGACAACTCTCATTGTAGTGCCAACTTTATACGCCTTTGCGACCCTCTCTAAGAAGTACCTTATACTTGAACGAGTGGCGTCATTGGCTATGACTGGGTAATCTATACCCGTTGGGTTATTGTCACTGTTTATCAGAGAGATAACAGGAACCGCACTCTTGAGAGATTCTTCCTTTGCCACTTCTTCATGCTTAGCATCTATTATCACGACAGCGTCAGGCTTCTTCTTAAGAGAGACGAGTCCTCCAAAGAAACGTTCCATCTTCTCAATTTTTTTATCAAAGTCAGAACGCTCTTTCTTTGTATATTTTAGCCATTTGTCAGTAGTCTTAGCCTCCTTAAGTCCTTCGAAGTAGTCCATCCTCTTTCTCATCATACTAAAGTTAGTGAAAGTCCCTCCTAACCAACGCTCAACACAAAAGGGCATATTTAAATCTTGCGCTATCTCAAGCACAGCTTCCTTAGCTTCTGGCTTAGTACCCACGAAGAGAACTATTTTCCCTTCTTTCGCGAGTTCTTTTATAAACTCCTCTACTTCTTTAATCTTCTTATCTACTTTTTCTAGGTCAAAAATCTCTACATTGTTCTTAGTAGTGAAGATATAAGGTTTAGTCTTAGGGTGGCGACTTCTCCTAGAATAACCATAATGAACTCCCGCCTTGAACATATTATCAATCTCGTCATCTAGTACTATAGTGTCAATGACATCAGAAGAAACAACTTCCTCAGCTTCATCCTTAGCTTCTATATTTGTAGTATCAGTATTTTGCATATCCGTACATTTTAACAAAATAAATAAAAAAGTAAACCCCCACACTAAAGAATTTTAATGTGGGGGTTGAAGGGGTAAATCCCGCATAATGAGAGCGAAGACAAACCCATTTTCGCTTACAACGACCGAAAGGATAGACTTTTTAGATTTCTATAATTGTTATATCATTATTCTTTGAATTTAAATTTATGACCTTTGTGTCAAAGGCTACCCCACCGTCTCCCCTAATGGTTAGAGTATATGCGCCATCAGGAGTCCCAGCCGGCACATTCACACTAAAAGTTACCGTACCGCTATAAGGAGCATTAATAACCGAAGAAGACCAATTATACGTAGCTCCAGGTATAGTCGTAGAATCTACCGACAAATTAACAGGTCCGCCAAAGGCAGGATCACCAGTATCAATCATCGTTATAGAAATAATAGTGTCTTCAGAAGTGCCAGGCTGACCTTTTAGCAACTGAACCTTTATATCGCTAGGTAAAGCATTTACAGTAAAGTTAGTGGGTCGAGTTTCAGTTGTATCTGTCTCCGAAGAACAACCCGGGTCAGGATTAATCGAGTTAACACTGGAATGATCTATCAAACCATCTCCGTCATTATCTTTCCCATCATTACATTTTGTTGTTGGTGGTGGCGGTGGTGGTGGATTATTATAAACCACGCCTCCAAAAGCAGGGTTAAAATCAATCCAACCAACCACGTCAGAACCCCAAGCATAACCTTCAAAATCACCTGTGATTAAATTTAACTTTACACCATAATTACATCTATTTGTTCCAAGATAATCATTAGCTCCCACACATGAAGAACCATTCCATGTTGCACCATCACCAGCTAAACTGATCCAACCATCCCAGCCATTACCATCTGCAGAAAGAGCTTTTACCCAGCCGGTCACATGACCACTTACTGAATCAAGTTTCGCACTATATGAAGATAATCCTGGTGGATAAGGACCAGTAGGAGCAAAATCAATCCA
>CAZLLR010000009.1:20743-27435 GCA_964560655.1 uncultured Candidatus Saccharibacteria bacterium
GCTCGCTTCTATCTGAGGAGCTTTATAATCAAAAACCGTCCCTAGTACGAAGGCAACAGCCAAAAGAGCTATTAAGGAAACAATCGTCTTGTTCTTGTTTAAGATTTGCATACTTTTATATTAAAATTACTTATTAATCAAAGCCTCTATTAGTGTCTTTTCCTCTGGAGTAAGCTCTTTTACCGGGGCAGTATTTATATTTTTTTCTATGGTACTTTTTTCCTCTGGAGTAAGCTCTTTCACTGCAGTGCTATTTATCGTAGCTTCTATTGAAACCTTTTCCTCAGTCGATAATCTATTATTTTCTACAACAGGTGGAACCTCTTTAGAAGTTAGATAATAAAAAATTCCAATTCCAACCAAGAACAAAGCTATTACCACAACAACGATTTCCTTAGTGCTTATTTTTTGTTCTTCCATATTCTTTATTTTACCTCTTATACATCAAAATATATAATAAATTATGTGGATAACTTATAATTTTCAAAACTACTTCAAACCCTTACAATTAGCCGCTGGCCCATAACCAGCTTTCTTTGCCTCTTTTTCTGACTGAAACCAAATCTTGTTTTCATCTTTGATACGCAGAGCCCCAGAGCACCAAGGGAAATGATATTTCGCCCCATTTTTCGAAGCGACGAGGGTTCCACCAGTAGGTATTTCTCCGTTATTAACATCTATATTTTTAGCATCAGTGTTACTGAAGGCACTTATAGCGCCTGCACCTACATTCTCTATAGTTATAGGGACCTTACTCTCCTCCATCTTTGAAAGACGTCCTAAACCAAAGCTTAAGAAGGCCACAAGTATTATGACAAACGCGAGAATCAAGTCCCCCTCATAAGGCTTGATTTTTTTAAAGTATTCTTTTATACTCTCCATATAATTAATTTAACAGAGCTACCCGTCTACGTCCACTAGTGGAATTCGATAGATGCTCATCTTGCGGGCTTCAGGCTCGCTCATAATCAAAAATGGCACATAAAAAAGCTGGAGGTACAGCTAAAAATTTACGCGATTCAAAACCTAAGTATTTAGGAGTTAAACTATATGATGGACAGACTGCAAAAGCTGGTTCTATTATAGTGCGACAAAGAGGTACTAACTTTACAGCTGGTACAAATACAAAAGTCAGCAGAGATCACACTGTATTTGCACTAAAAGATGGTCTAGTAAAATACGCTTCAAAAAGAAAGCAAAACTTTGACGGTACTACAAAGAAAGTGAAGGTAGTAAATATCGTCTAAATTAATCCTCAAAAATTAAAATATAAAAAAGCAACGGCTACCGAGATTATCTCGGTAGCCGTTGCTTTTTTATATTTATTAGATTGCTTCTATCTTTAACTTAACATTCGCTTTTTTATCATCAACCTTAATTTCTACTTCAAAGTCACCTATTTCTTTGATAGGGTGCTGAAGGTCTATGTGGTCTATCGGCACCACTACTTTAATCTGACTATTTATAGCTTTCGCAATCTCTTCCTTATGCACACCAGCAAAAAGATGACCTTTGTCGTTTGCCTTTTCTTTAAACAAAATTTCTTTTCCATCTAACTTAGCGAGGTTCTTCAAGAGAAGATCTTGTTGTATGTTAGCCTTATCTATATCTTGCTTCTTAGTTGTATCAACTCTCTTAATATTCTTATCTGTGGCAACCTCAGCAAGCCCTCTGGCAATAAGAAAATTACGGGCAAAACCATCACTCGGATTACAAACATCATACTTTTTACCAACCTTTGGTACATCTTTTAATAAGATTACTTTCATGGTATTAAAATCAAAATCAAGAATTTAATTTCTGGAGGATTTCCCTCTGTGACCGTCCTTTAAGAAATTAGGATTTTTGATTTTGTAATTATTTTTATAATAACCTATTTATTTAACAACAATTCTATAGCTTTTTCAAGTTGAGGGTCTTTTTCTGCCTCAAAGTCCTCTTTGGTAATCTTCACTTCTACATCTGGAGTAAGTCCTTCGTCTGAGATAGACAGACCGTTTGGAGTAAGCCATTTAGCGATCGTGATCTTAAGAGAAGTCTCAGTAGTAACAGGTATTACTTCCTGCACAGACCCTTTACCAAAAGTTTTCTCCCCAACAAGTGTTGCTATACCATGCTCACTTAAAGCACCAGCCATAATCTCCGAGGCAGAAGCACTCCCTTGGTCCACAAGAATGACAAAAGGGAGGTTGTCAAATATATCGTACCCCCTACTCTTATATAGTACGTCTTTTTTATCATCTCCAAAATGTTCACGAGCTACTACTTTGCCAGCAGGCAAAAACCAGCTTGAAATATCAACTGCCGCGTCAAGGAAGCCTCCAGGGTTACCTCTTAAGTCAAGGATCAGCTTATCACTGTCAGATACTATAAACTCTCGAAGAGCTTCTCTAAAGGCATTAGTGGAGCCGGCAGAGAAATTATAAAGACTTATGATAAATATTCCATTTTCTTTTTTTTCAGTATCTATAGTTGGTATCTTTATGGTGTCTCTTATCACTTTAATCTCCAGCGGTTCTTCATTATCTTTTCTTATTACTGTGAGGAGGACAGGGCTTCCTATCTCCCCTCTTATCAACTCAACTGCGCTATCCAATGACATCTTTATAGTATTCGTATCATCTACCTTAATAATCTTATCCCCAGCCTTAATACCAGCCTTATAAGCTGGTGTCCCCTTAAGAGGTGCTATAACTGTCAGCATGTCGTCTCTCATCCCTATCTCTATCCCCACTCCACCAAATTGACCCTTAAGTTCGATATCAAAATTCTTACTCGCGCGAGGTGGGAAAAAGACTGAATAAGGATCATCTAGAGAAGCGACAAGTCCTTGGATAGCGCCCCACACTTTTTCTTGGTCGGTGACCTTGTTACCATTTATTGGGTATTTTTCTTCAACCATCTTCCATACATTCCAAAAAGGAGAGAAGTCTACTTCAGCTGGCTTACGATCCTCTTTGCCGTAGAGATTAGTGACCTTCTCAACTATCGGTCTATTAGAATAACCGAAGAATACCCCTCCGACAAACATGCTGAAAGAGATTAGTATTATAAAAACAACTAAAATAATCTTTTTAATTTTTGATGTTCTTTTTTCCGTCATTATTAATCTATTATCGCAGAAAAAAACTATAAGTCAAAAGCAAAACTACGTCTTGCTTTTTTAAGCCTTTTTTGATAATATATTTTGACAATGAAAAAAGATATACATCCAGAATTTTACACTGACGCAGTTATAAAATGTGTTTGTGGCAATACTATAAAAGCCGGTTCTACGAAAAAAGACCTAGAGGTGGAAATTTGTAGTGCCTGTCACCCCTTCTTCACAGGAAAAGAGAAACTTATAGACTCTACAGGAAGAGTTGAGAAGTTCCGCGCAAGGATGGAATCATCTAAACTAAAACTAGAAAAAACAAAAAAATCTCAGTCTAAAGAAGCTAACGTAAAAAAGGAGGTCAAAAAAGACGCAAAATAACTAAAATTCTCTCTTTGCAAAATTAGGCCTTTTAGCCTAAGAAAAATACAAAGAGGATATTACCCTATGATACCAAAAGAACTAGAAGACCATAAAACAAAATATCTCCAAGAAGAATATCTAAATATTGAAAAAAAGATAAAAGAGCTTGAAAATATGGCTCTCTCTAATCCTGAGATGAAAGCACTAAGTGAAGAAGAAATTACTTCTCTCTCTCTGAAAAAAGACGACTTGATAAATCAAGCGAAAGTAATCCTTGAGGTAAAGACCCCTCAAGAAGCAGAAGGTTCTAAGTCGATTATACTTGAAGTACGTGCCGGCACTGGTGGTGATGAAGCATCCCTCTTCGCGTTTAATCTATCTGAAATGTATGAAAGATATGCTGAGAAAAATAACTGGAAAATGATAAAGCTCGATGAGTCAAAAAGTTCTTCTGGTGGATATAAAGAAGCAGTATTTGAGGTTAAGGGGGCAGATGTCTATAAAAAATTAAGATTTGAATCAGGGGTTCATCGTGTACAAAGGGTGCCAACAACAGAAAAATCGGGTAGAGTACACACTTCCACCGCTTCTGTTGCAGTAATGCCTCTTAGGACCAAGAGCGCCTCTATAGATATAAAGTCCGATGACCTTGATATAACATTCGCTCGCTCAGGTGGAGCAGGAGGACAAAATGTAAATAAAGTTGAAACAGCTGTTCGCATAGTCCACAAACCAAGCGGACTTATGGTGCATTGCACCAGTGAGAGAAGCCAATTAAAGAATAAAGAGAAAGCTATGAGCCTACTTGTCAGTAGGCTTGAAGATGAAAAAAAGAAAAAAGAAGATAAGGAATTAGCAAGTGAAAGGAAAGATCAGATAGGTACGGGAGATAGATCAGAAAAGATTAGGACATATAATTTTCTTCAAGATAGGATAACTGACCACCGTATAAAAAAGTCTTGGAGCAACATTGAGAATATTCTTAAAGGAGAACTTGACCCTATAATAAATAGCTTACTGGAGGAAGAAAAATCCCTTTAATACAAAACTTATAAACCTAGTATATCTATCTGGCTCTGGTATTTGGCTGAAATCTCCATTACATCATCTCCGTAGAAAGCGTAAGCCGATTTTTTCCAATTACCTCCAGCTAAATACCTAAGAGCAGCTCGGCGTTCAGCTTTGTACCCACCAGCAGCGGCTCCATTATCCTTTAGAAGCAGACCTGAGGCCATAAAGGCATCTTCCGGGTCCCACGGACTTGGCGGATTATGGCCAGTCTTCTTTGCAACCAAATCCTTGTATAAAATCCAAGTTGAAGGCATAAACTGAGCTGGCCCCATAGCCCCTCCACACCCATAGTAAGGAGCTTTAGAAACCGGTAAAATATCAGGATTAAGACCGAGTTCACTCGTTATCGTCAAAAAAGCGGTCTTTTGTTTCTCTGCCGATGTCTTATACCCTATTCTCTTATAACACTCATATAAATCGTCTTTCCAGTTACCAGAACCAAGGTTAGATCCTAGGTTTGACTCTTCTGTTATTATGCCTAAAAGAAATGCTGGCCTGACACCCGTCTTGGAGAAAACGTGATTCGCGTAAGCAAGAGCCTTTTCAAAAGGGATAGCATCAGAACCCCTCAACACAAACAAGGCACTCTTTATCTGAGCCGCGCTCTTTTGTTTATCTTTAAGGATTTCTTGATATTTTTTCTCTTCACCCTTAGTGACTTTTAAGATTTGCTCCTTTTCTCTCTTGTATCCCCTATTCTTTTTTTCTTGGAGCTCTTGTATAGACTTAAGTTCATATTGTTCTGTCCTTGTCGCGACAAGCTCTTCTTTCTCCTCTTGAGTTCTCGTAACATCAGTCCTTAAATTATCAAAAGAAGTTTGGACAGCTTCTTCTATAAAGCCAAAAGTATCCAAGTCGTTGAAGAAGTCCGACATACTTTCATAACCTAAAACAACCTCAATAAGCGAAGTTGAGTCAATTTCATTAGTTCTTCTAAGGAGCTCGGCTAAAGATTCTTTTTCCCTGTCTATCTTTGAAGATAGTGTGCCTATAGTCCCCTCTTTTCCTTTTATGGAATTACCTAATTTTTTTATCGCCAAATTTCTAGCCTTGATTTCAAGCCGCGATTTCTCTATCTTACTTTCAAAAATAGCAATATCTCTTTCAAGTGTTGTAGACTCTCTTTGTTTGCTTTGGATTATAGTGTTTTGAGCTTCAATTTGTTTTTCTATATCAGCAAGTTCTGCTTCAAGTTCTGCCCTTTTCTGGATAATAACATTCGGATCCAAAACTTCAGCAAGCGAGAAATCTGCTCCCGAAAAAAAGACTGCTATAGACAAAAAAATAGAGAGAAAAATTAAAAATATTTTTAACATAAATGAGCTTCGTTTTTTAAACGAATATTATTTCTGTTCTTCTTTTATCTCTTCTTCTTCTTTCTTTCCTTTCTTTTCTACTTCAATATTTTCTATCGTCTTTTCTTCATCTTCTACCTCTTTTTCTTCTTTAGGAGCTTCAACGATAATAATAACCTCATCTTCCTTAGTTATCAGCTTAACATTATCAGGTAATGTAATTTGTGAAGCATTAATATTATCACCTAAGTTTATAAGAGAAGACAAGTCAACTTCTAAACCATGAGGAAGACTATCAGGAAGAGATTCAACCTCAATCTCATGCCTCACTTTCACAAGCATCCCTCCTAATCCTTTTACAGCAGGAGAAGTACCTACAAAATCAAGAGGTATCATAGCTTCGATAGGTTTATCCATCAGAGCCGCATAAAAATCAACATGGATGGGCTCCCTAGATATAGGATTGAATGCTATATCTTGAACAAGGACTTTGACTACCTTCCCATCAAGTTTTAGGTCGACAACAGTTGATTCTCCAGCTTCTTTAAAGACTTTCTTAAAATCCGCAAGAGGCACAGAGACAGAGGTAGATTTAACCTTAGGGCCATAGACATTAGCTGGAAGTAGTCCCCCAGACCTAACTTTGTCAAGCTTTTTTCTAAAAATATCGCGTTTTTCGGCGTTTAATTCTAATCTTATCATCCTCTTATTATATATACTTAAACTTAAAAATCAACCCCGTAAAAGTGGCCATCCTGTCTTCCTTTTACCCCCCACCAACGGCTACCGAGATAATCTCGGTAGCCGTTGAAGTATAATTAAATAGTTCAGAAACTTGATTTCCGAAAACTGTCCCTTGCTGTACAAGC
>CAZLLR010000010.1:0-17638 GCA_964560655.1 uncultured Candidatus Saccharibacteria bacterium
GTAGAGAAAAAAGTAAACCATCATCATAAGATAAATAGAGTTAAAGGAGTTTAGTTTTACAATATAAGATTATGAAGATATATACAGAAGAAGAAATAACAAAAAAATATAAAGAACTTCCTGAAGATGTAAGGACAGCGATTTTTGCTGTTGATACGGCACAGATTATAGAAGATATCGGTGGAAAATATAGATTAACTGTTGATAAGATGGGAGATCTTAGTAATGAGATCCGCGTCTTAATGCTCGGCACCACGGAACCAAAGGATTTTATCTCGAGTATTGCAAGGCGTTTAGAAGTGGATAAAAAGACTGCTCATGACATCACAGAGGAAGTAAATGAGAAGATATTCTCCAAGATAAGAGATTCCTTGAAGAAGATTCATAATATCGCCGATGAAGAAGAAAGTGATGATAGTGAAAGAGAGATAAAAGCTCCAGCGACAGAGGCTACCAAGCCAATAGAGTCACCATCGACACAATACTCCGAGTCTTTGAGTAGGGAGGACATATTAAAGGGTATAGAAGAACCAGAGCCTACTCCCGTGCCAACAGAGGTCCCTAAGAAAGAACCGGTCTCAATGGAGACAGATAAAGAGCTCTCTATCTCACCACCTCCACCTACTGTTATTAAAGAGGGAAGTGAATCATCGCCAGTTACCGAACAATCTAAGGCCTCAGAAGTTGTGAAAGATGTTGATGCTGTGGATCCAAAGCATCAGTTTTCAAGAAGACCGCCAGAGGTCTCAGAACATGATGGTAGTAAACCTCTTGGTCCTGGGGGAGATAAATATCCGGAAGGTGACCCATATAGAGAACCCGTAAAGTAAAGTTTTAATTTTTTATGAGATTTCAAGTACCACAATTTACTGAAGTAGAGGACAAGATCTTTGGACCGCTTACCTTGAAGCAATTTATTTATCTTGCTGGAGGAGGTGGTATAAGCTTTCTTTTTTATGTTATTTTCCCTCTTTGGCTTACAATGATACTTGCGACCCCTATTGTTGTCTTTGTCTTGGCACTTTCTTTCTACAAGGTAAATAATCAGTCATTTGTAAAAGTTGTCGAGAATGCTATTCATTATAATTCTTCTACAAGACTTTACTTATGGAAGAAGAAGAGCCATAAAGAGATAACAGCTAAGACCAAAGGTTTGTCAAATAAGCCATCTACAGGAAATGTATATGCACCAAAGCTGACAAACAGTAAATTGAAAGATTTAGCTTGGAGTTTGGACATAAAAAAATGAAAATTGAAATATCAAAATGGAAAATGACAATGAAAAGTTTAAAAATGAATTTAAAAAAAGATTATATACTTGGGTTTTAAGATTAATTAAATTTATTGATAAATTGCCTAAAGATTCTGTCTGTAATATTATGGGCAAACAACTTTTAAGAAGTGGGACGAGTATATTGGCTAATTATGTTGAGGCAAATTCCGCAAGTTCTAGAAAAGATTTTATCAATTTTTTTACATATTCGCTGAAGTCATCTAATGAATCGAAAGTCTGGCTTGCTTTACTGAGAGATACTAACAAAGGAGACAAAAAAGAGTTAAAATGGTTATTAGAAGAATTAATAGAGATATCCAATGTATTAGCATCGAGTATTTTAACTTTAAAAGGCAAGAAATGATTTTAGCATTTTAATTTGTCATTTTCCATTTTGATATTTAAACTTTAAACTTATAAATGATTTCATCTAAGCCAACACAACAATTTGTTCCTATAAAGGAAGTAAGAGACGGAGTGGTTATCCTCCGTGATAATTCTATGCGTATGATTGTCATGGCTTCAAGTTTAAATTTTGCTTTAAGGTCTGAGGACGAGCAAACTGCTATAATTATGCAATATCAGAATTTCTTAAACTCACTTGATTTTCCGGTGCAGATCTTTATAGAATCAGACAAGCTCGATATTGGCCCTTACCTTAATATGTTGTCAGACCTTGAGAAAGAACAGCCCAACGAACTTTTGAAAGTGCAGACGAGAGAGTATAGTGAGTTTATAAAAAACTTTGTATCTACTACTGATATTGTTTCCAAGTCCTTCTATTTGGTGGTACCTTATTCTCCTTCGGCTTTCACTTCAACAAGTGGTGTCTTAGGTAGTATAATGGGAGTGTTTGGTAAGAAGAAAGATACCAAATCAGCAAAGTCAGATGACGAATTATTTATAGAGAATAAGGTCCAACTCCAGCAGAGGACAAGCGTCGTATCAGGAGGGCTTTCCAGTATGGGTATAAGGTCCGTACCGCTTAACACAGAAGAGCTTATAGAGCTGTATTTCAAATTATTTAACCCAGGCGAATTAGAGAAAGGTGCAGCTAAAAAAATAACTCAAAATGCTTAATTTATTTAATACAAAGAAGAAAAATAAAGACACAGATATAACGCCTATTTTCCCTGGTCAGGTTTATGAGGCAGGTGTCATGGAACTACAAGATATCATCGCTCCTTCCGCCCTGGAGATAAACTCAAGTAATGTGAAGATAGGGGAGAAAGTGGCGAGGACTCTCTTCGTAGTAGCCTACCCACGCTTTCTTGCTTCAAATTGGTTTTCACCAATTATTAACCTTGATAAAGTTTTTAATATCTCTATCTTTGTTCATCCTGTAGAAACTTCAGTTGTCTTAAGGCAACTCCAGAAGAAGGTTGCTGAAGTACAGTCCCAGATCCATATGAGAGAAGAGAAGGGGCTTGTCCGAGACCCGGTGCTTGACACGGCTTACCAAGATCTTGAGAATTTGCGTGACCAACTTCAGCAGGCAACAGAGAAGCTTTTCAATGTAGGGTTATACATGACTGTCTTTGCTGATAACTTGGAAGAGTTGAACAAGACAGAGTCAGAGGTGCGCACACTTCTTGAATCAAAGTTAGTATATGTGAAGCCGGCCCTCTTTCAGCAAAAAGAAGGGTTAGAGAGTGTGCTTCCTTTGGGTACAGATAAATTAGAGGTTTCTTCGAGGCTTAACTCGTCACCACTTTCAAGTATCTTTCCTTTTGTCTCCTTTGACCTTACTTCTGACAAAGGGATCTTATACGGCATCAATAGGCATAATAGTTCTCTCGTTCTCTTCGATAGATTTTCATTGGAGAATTATAATTCCGTAGTTTTCGCTAAGGCTGGTTCCGGTAAATCTTATAGTACAAAACTTGAAGTATTAAGGAGTCTCATGTTTGGCACAGAGGTGATAGTTATAGACCCTGAGAGAGAATATGAGTATTTGGCAGAGGCCGTTGACGGGAGATACTTCAATATATCTCTTTCCTCTAAGCATCATATCAACCCATTTGACCTGACTATTCCTTCAGATGATGAGTCTCCAGGGGATGTCTTAAGGTCAAACATTATAAACTTAGTGGGGCTCTTCAGGATAATGCTTGGCGGTCTTACTCCAGAGGAAGATGCTATATTAGACAGGGCTATCACTGAGACTTACGCATCAAGAGATATTACCCCAGATTCAGATTTTTCTAAAATTGTGGCGCCTATCCTCTCAGAGCTTGAAATGGTGCTTGCGAGCATGGAGGGAGCCGAGTCATTGGCAGAGCGTTTGGGTAAATACACCAAGGGGACATGGTCCGGCTTTATCAATCAGCCAACTAATGTCGATATAAATAGGAACTTCGTAGTCTTTTCTATAAGAGATATGGAAGATGAGTTGAGACCTGTAGCTATGTACCTTATAACACATTTTATATGGAATGCTGTTAGGAAAAATATTAAGAAGAGGTTATTAGTTATTGATGAGGCGTGGTGGATGATGAAGCATGAGGATACAGCCTCGTTTCTCTTCGGTATTGCCAAGAGATGTAGAAAATACTATTTGGGGCTTGCGACTATTACTCAAGATGTAAATGACTTCCTCAAATCTTCCTATGGCTTGCCTATTATTACTAACTCCTCTATACAGCTCCTTCTGAAACAATCACCAGCCTCTATAGATGTTGTGCAGAAGACTTTTAACCTTACCGACGAAGAGAAATTCTTATTACTAGAGTCAGATGTAGGAGAAGGGATGTTCTTTGCCGGTATGAAGCATGTAGCTATAAAGATCTTGGCGTCTTACACTGAGGACCAGATTATCACTTCAGACCCAGCCCAGCTAATGGCTATTAAGAAAGCGAAAGAAGAATTTAGCCAAAATTAATTTATGGAAAATGAATCACATAAAAATAAAATAAGCGGATCAACAGCTTTCTTGATGGTGGCAGTGGCTATCTTTTTTGACTTAATACAGTTTCTTCTGGCTTTTATACCGTTGATAGGCTTTATTTTGAATAAATTAATAAGCATTGTTGCTGGTTTAACTTTTTGGCTTTGGTTGACTATCAAGGGCTTAAAAGGTCGGCAAAAATTAATATTAGGAGGTAGCTTTTTTGTAGAAATATTACCAATACCCTTCTTAAGTGCTCTACCCGTGTTTACTGGCGGAATTATTGCTATAATAGTAAGAGACCGCGTAAAGGAAATATCAAAAGAAATTATATGAAAAACTTTATATTAAAATTTTTATTTACAGCATTTTTTATAATATTTTTAGGATTACCAAGTCTTTCTTATTCGGCTGGTGCTGATTTTTCCATTACTCTTATACCCCAGAACCCATCTCCTGGTAGTGAGGCGACCGCCAAGGTAAGTAGCCTACATTTTGATATTAACAGAGCTTCTATTACTTGGATTGTTGACGGAAAGGTGGTGTCCAAAGGGCTCGGTAGGGACACTATTGGTCTTAATGCGCCATCCTTAGGGAAGAAAAGGACAGTTTCTGCTTCTGTGACTACGTCCGACGGGGATTTTGGTGCAAAATCAATTGCCATAGCTGGTAATGACCTTGATCTCTTGTGGGAATCTATGACTACTACCCCTTTTAACTATAAAGGAAGATCTTTACCGACAGTTCAGTCACAAGTCAAAGTCACAGCAATTCCTTATTTATTTAAAAATGGATTATTATCATCTTCTAATCTTATATATGAATGGTCTTTAAACTTTAAGAAAGATATTAATGCTTCTGGGGCTGGTAAGAATTATTTTATATTCCAAGCTAAAGACAGAGACGATTATACAGTGAGTCTTAAGGTTTCAAATAGAGGAAACGATGTTGTTTTCGAGAAGGGGGTGACAATTCCTGCAGGTAATATAAAGCCTAAAATTCTCTTGTATAAAGACCACCCACTAGAAGGCCCTCTTTATGGAGAGGCGCTTAAAGGATCGGTAAATATTGGTGATAATGAGATAAGCATACGCGCAGAGCCTTTTTTCTTCTCTAAAAACAATATATCTTTTAACTGGGAGATGAACAATAAAAGCATTTTTCCTGATGAAGCTCCTAATATACTGAAGTTAAAAGCGCCGGAAAACGGTAGAGGAGAGACATCTATAGGATTAGATGTTAGAAATAATTTTAATGTCCTACAGTTTGCTAATACAGCATTAAAAGTTATCTTCGGTAATAATTAGAAAAATGATAAAAAATATATTAAAAATAAAGATGGTGATTATAATGATAGCAGGACTTGTGTTATTATCACCTGTTTCCGTATTTGCTTATACTTTACTTGAGCCGTTGCCAGGGCTTGGTAAAGAAGTAAAAGGCCTCGCTGATTATCTTGGGTGGCTTTTTCCTTTCGCTCTTACTGTGGCGGCGATACTCGCAGTGATTATGATCGTAATAGGTGGACTAGAGCTTGCAGGCGGAGGAAACGAAGGATTAAAGACAAGTGGTAAGAAGAAGATAGAAGGGGCTATCTATGGGCTTCTCCTTGCGGTATCTGCTTTTCTTATCCTTCATACTATAAATCCTGATTTAGTTAATATGAGCTTGAGTATAGGTTCTGCCACACTTAAAGAAAATGCTCAGACAGATAAATTAAATGCAGATAGTAACTTAAAATTTTGTAATGTTGTATTTAGAAACATAGCTTTAGACACTGTTGAGAGAGTTTTTGGAAATAGTTGCGTTGATCTTTCAGATTGTACTGGTTTTATTGATAAGTATGGAATTATTGTTAAGAATGAAGTTAAGAATAAAAAAAAAGCTAGTATAGAAATTCTTGGTGCTGATTGTATTTCTAAAAATTAACTTTTACTAATATATGAATAAAAAAATAATCATAATAGTCATTATAATACTGGTAATTATCGGACTTGGTGCGGCCCTCTTTATAGGTAGAAACGGTAGTGGTGAAAATACTCTGAAAGGTACCTCTAAAGGGTTTTTCCCTAATAGTGAAAGTGGCAATATAGATGCTTTACCTCCAGGCATATTAGGTGAGGATGTCCTTGTCGATGCGAAAAATTTTGTATTAACCAAGCTTTCCGTATCTGCTGTCTCTGGTGCGACATATACCAAAGGTAAAGTTACTTATGTTGATAGGGCGACAGGCAATATTTATGAGATAGAAGCTGACGGCAAAGATAGGAATCGTATCTCAAATACAACTATACCGAAGATCTTCGATGCCCGTTTCTCTTCTGATGGAGATAATTTTATCTTTAGGTATTTAGTAAGCGATAACGGTGTTGAATCTGTGAGGAATTTCTTAGCAGGTCTAAGTGGAGAGAGTGGTACTAGCACAGCACTTACAGTAGAAGGAATATTTCTTCCAGTTGACATATCTTCCGTCGTCATCTCGCCCGAGGAAGATAAAATCTTCTATATTTATAAACAAGGAGAAGAGACTATCGGAGTGACTGCTAATTTCCAAAATAAAAAACAAAAGCAAATCTTCTCATCATCATTTGGCGAGTGGAACATTGCTTGGCCTTCGAAGAATATTATCACTTTACTAACCAAGCCTTCAGGGGTAGCAGATGGGTTCTTCTATTCTCTCGATGCCAAGACAGGTAAATTTACTAAGTTGTTAGGTGGGGTAAAAGGACTTGGAGCTACTGCGGATGATAAAGGATCAAGTATCTTATATAGTGAAAGTGGACAAAATACTATTAAGACAATGATTTATAATATAAAGAAAGGTGAATCTTCTGTGTTGCCTATCGCCACACTTTCTGAGAAATGCATCTTCTCTTATGAAGAGGATTATGTCTATTGTTCTGCCCCAGGATCTCTTCCTACTGCCATGTATCCTGACGATTGGTATCAAGGGCTTATCTCTTTCTCAGATTTAATTTGGAAGATTAATATAAGTGATGGGAATACAGAGCTATTGGCTGGTATATCAGACAACTTTGACGCTACTAATCTCTTTCTAAGCTCACAGGAAGATTATCTTTTCTTCATAAACAAGAAAGACTCTACTCTATGGAGTTTGAGGCTTAAGGAAGGAGTATAAGCCACCTCCCAGAATCGAACTGGGGACCTACGCGTTACGAGTGCGTTGCTCTGCCGACTGAGCTAAGGTGGCATAGATAGTCTAGGTTATTTTAAGCCGTTGAGCAGAATTGAACTGCTGACCTCGTCATTACCAATGACGTGCTCTACCGACTGAGCTACAACGGCATAAGTTTGATTACCTAATAATATTTAATTCACCGTAGATTGCAAGTTAAAATTTATTTTATTAAGATAGACCAATGAGTAAAATTAAAGAAAGAATAGAAAATATTGAAAAGGAAATACAAGGACCTGGCTTCTGGGAGGATAAAGTTAGGGCTCAAGATACTATCAAAGAATTAAATGAGCTTAAGGACAAGCTCTCTGGTCTTGGTAAATACGATAAAGGTGGTGCTGTTTTAACTCTTTTTTCTGGGGCCGGAGGAGATGATGCTGAAGATTGGACAAGGATTCTTTTTGATATGTACTCTAAGTATATTGGTAAAGGAGGCTGGTCATTGAGGGTAGTTCATAAGCATGACACTGAAAGAGGAGGTTATAAAAATATAACCTTTGAAGTTTTGGGTAGTGGAGTTTATGGCAAACTAAAAAAAGAGCAAGGAGTACATCGATTGGTGAGAATATCACCGTTTTCAGCTAAGAAGCTTAGACATACATCTTTTGCTTTACTTGAGGTTATACCCGTTGTTATTGATAAGAGTGACATAGACATACCTGACAAGGACATTAGGTATGAGTTTGCAAGGAGCTCTGGTGCTGGAGGTCAAAATGTTAATAAGAGAGAAACAGCGGTAAGGGTTGTCCACATACCGACAAATCTTGCTGTCCATTGCGAGACAGAACGTTCTCAATTGCAAAACAAACAAAGGGCCTTAGGTATGTTGAGGGCTAAGATTTATAAGCTCATAGAGGATGAGCAAGATAAAGAGATGGCTTTGATGAAGATAAGTAAAGAAGTCTCTCCTGAGTGGGGAAGCCAGATTAGATCTTATGTATTTCACCCGTATAAGCTTGTAAAAGACCACCGTACTGGCGTTGAAGAACGTGATGTGGATAAAGTTTTAGGTGGAGACCTTGATAAATTTATAGAAGCTGAAAAAGGCTTAGACTTCAAGGTTTAGTTACTGAGCACTAGCCATTAGTCGCTAGTAAATGTTATAATAACAATCGATATATGATTTATTTTGATAAAGTTTCGAAAATATATACTAAGAATTCAGTTGCTATTGAGGAAGTTAGTTTTACTGTCGAACCACAAGAATTCGTCTCTTTAGTAGGACAATCAGGGGCTGGTAAAACAACTCTTTTGAAGCTTCTTTTAGCAGAAGAATGTCCAACAGAGGGAAAAGTATTTTTTGAGTCTGTAAATGTCCACTCTATCCCAAGAGGAGAGCTGACTGAAGTTAGACGTAAGATAGGGGTAGTATTTCAAGACTTTCGTCTTCTCCCCAATAAGACTGTTTTTGAGAATATCGCTTTTGCCATGGAAGCAGCCGGCAAAAAAGATGAAGATATTAAGAATGATGTTCCTCAAGTTATGGACTTGGTCGGGCTTGAAGATAAGGGCTGGCGTTTTCCAAGTGAGCTTTCAGGTGGAGAGAGACAGAGGGTGGCTATTGCAAGAGCTATTGTAAACCAACCGGATCTTATTATTGCTGATGAGCCAACAGGAAATCTAGACCCATTGAATACTTGGGAAATAATTAATATACTTAAGAAAGTAAACGAACTCGGCACAACGATTGTACTTGCTACACACAATAAAGGAATAATTGATTCGCTTAATAAAAGAGTCATCACTCTTGAGGGAGGAAGAATAACGCGTGATGATAAAGAGGGTAGATATATATTATGAGTTTTTTCACTGGAACAAAAAGAATAATTAAAATAGGTTTTGTTAATTTCTGGAGAGAAGGGGTAGTCTCTGCTGCCACTGTATTAGTTATGGTGACAACGCTCTTTGTTATGGGTTCTATTATTTTTGCTAAGGCTTCTCTTGATTCAACCTTAACCCAGATTGAAGACAAAGTTGATATTACTGTATATTTTAAGCCGGGAGTACCGGAAAGCGATATTTTAGATATTAGAAAGTCTCTTTTGAACCTAGAGGGTGAAGTTAAGGATGCTGTTTATATAGATCAAGAAGAATCATTAGTTAGATTTAAAAATAGACATGAAAATAATTCTCTCATTACGCAGTCTTTAGAAGAACTTGAAAGTAATCCATTAGGCGCAGAGATAAATATAAAAGCCAAAGATTCAAGCCAATATGAGGGTATAGCTAATTTCTTAAAAAATTCTCAAGATAAAAATGAAACAATAGATAAGATTAATTATTTTCAAAATAAAATTATTATTGAAAAATTGACTAAGATTATAGATTCGTTTAGATCCCTCGGTCTTGGTATAAGTCTTATACTTATCATCATATCTGTTGTCATTATTTTCAACATGATACGAATCTCTATATATTTCTCAAGAGAAGAGATCTCTATTATGAGGCTTGTAGGTGCTAATAGCAGTTATGTAAGAGGCCCCTTCGTTGTAGAAGGAATAATGGCTGGTATCTTTGCTAGTATTATAACTATAGCGCTTTTTTATCCTTTCCTTATCTGGGTAAGTCCTATTGCTGAAAGTGCTTTTCTCGGTATAAATATATTAGAATATTATTTCAATAACTTCCTACAAATTTTCGCTATTCTTTTTGGTATAGGAGTATTTCTTGGTGCTGCTTCAAGTTATGTAGCAGTAAGAAAATACCTAAAGGTTTAAACCTTTAGGTATTTTCTTAGTTAGATATAAACTGATTTTTTAATTTACAAAGGTAAGAGCCTTTCCTTTTTTGTTACCTCTGCCTGTTCTACCTATACGATGAACATAATCGTCGTATGTTGCAGGTATGTCATAATTTATCACATGACTTATACCATCAATATCTAACCCTCGAGCGGCGACATCAGTGGCAACAAGAATTTGAGCACGATTATCTTTAAATAGTCCAAGAGCCCTCTGTCTCTTAGAGTGGTTTTTATCTCCGTGTATTGACTCAGCTCTGAGACCCTTTTTAGAGAGCAAGGAATAGAGCTTCTCTACTCCGTGCTTCGTCTTACCAAAGATTAGAACTTTTTTGAATTCTGGCTTAATCAATAAACTGTGAAGTACCTCTACTTTATCTTCACCATGTTTTAATCTTATTATATCTTGTTCTACACTACTTGCCGTATCACGGGTCTTTACAGAAATAGTTACAGGATTAGTGAGGAATTCTTTTATAAGTTTTTCAATCTCTGGTGACAATGTGGCTGAGAAAAATAGAGTATGATGATTTTTCGGTAGTAGAGACATCATGTGTTTCATTTCGTCGATAAATCCCATATCAAGCATCCTGTCTGCCTCATCAAGTACAACTGTATTGAATTTTGAGAAGTCAATTAATTTTCTTTTGTTTAAGTCTTTGATCCTCCCTGGAGTACCTATTATAAAATTATGAGAGCGCTTAAGTTCTGATATTTGTCGGCCGATATGCGCGCCACCAACACAGCATACTGAAAATAATTTCAAGTAACGGCTGAAATCTTTGAACTCTTGGTTAATCTGTATGGCAAGTTCCCTGGTGGGGGCAACTATAATTACATTCTCTTTATGGTCTAGTAGCACTTTATTTATAAGTGGTATTAAGAAGGCGCCTGTTTTTCCTGTGCCGGTATTTGCAATACCTACAACATCAGACCCTTTAAGAATATGAGGGATTATCTTATCTTGGATAGGAGTAGGTGCTTCGTAACCCTTAGAAATGATATTCTTCTTAAGGTCTTCTTTGATGTTAAAATCTTTAAATAGATGTTCTGGAGTAAAAGGTATTACTTCCTCTTCTGTTACAGCTTTATTAACAAATTTAGAAATATCAATCCTACCACTTTTTATTCTGTGTCCAGCATGAAAACGTCGTCTATTGTTATTACGAGGTGAAGATCCACTTCGACCGCCACGAAACGGTCTTTTTTTGAAAGTTTGTTTATACATATTATTTTAAAGTCTACGCTTTTAAAGTGACAGTAGCGAGCCAAATTTTTCGGCTCGCTACTATTAGTGAGACTCTAGCTTGTACAATGACAATATCTTAAAATTAATAATTTGTCAAGACAAAAGAGTTTAATCCTCTAGAGGGTAGCATAAGAGGCTTATTCTGAACCCTTATTTTTTACCTCGTGACCACCAAATTGATTTCTAAGGGCGGATACTATCTGCCCTGTATAACTTGGTTTTTCTTGAGAATCGATACGAAACTGCAGAGAATCTTCAATAACAGGCGAAGCCACTCCTAGCTCTTTAGCCGCTTCTACTGTCCACAAGCCTTCTCCACTGTGGGATATTTTGCCTGATATTTCCTTAAGGTCTTCTCCTTCTTCTCTGAAAGCTTTTTCAAGCCATTCTATTAAGTGGGATTCTATAACAGTACCACGGTTATATACTTCAGATATTTTTGTAAGGTCTAGGTGCAAAGGAGACTCTTTCATAATAGCAAAGCCTTCAGCTATTGCTTGCATCATTCCGTATTCGATACCATTATGTACCATTTTCACAAAATGTCCTGCGCCATGGTCTCCCATATGACCATACCCATCTGGTACAGATAAATCTTTAAAGAGCTCCTCATATTTTTTGTAGTCTTCTTCTTCTCCACCAACCATAAGAGATGCTCCATTTCTTGCTCCTTCAGGTCCACCTGAGACACCAGTATCTAGAAAGTGAATATTTTTTTCTTTGAGCTCCTTGGCACGTCTGATAGACTCTTTGTATGGAGAATTACCTCCGTCAATAATAGTGTCACCTTCTTTTAATAAGGGAGTGATATCCTTTAGAACATCATCAACAAATTTATGAGGCACCATAATCCATACTAACTGAGGCCATTCTTGAGGTTTGATAAGTTCTTCTATAGAGTTATATACTTGAACTCCTTTTTCTTTAGCCTTTTTTCTAGATTCTTCAGCTACATCAAAAGCGGATATTTCGTAACCCTTTTCTAGTAAGCGTTCTACCATGTTGAGACCCATCTTTCCTAAACCTATATATTTTATCTTTAATTTCATATATTTATTTTTATTATTTATAATAAGGACTTTAGTGTTATATTGAATTTATTCATTTTATGGAGTAAGCGCTTCTGGGTGTTTACTGCTCCAGGCGTAAAGGGCTATTGAAAGTGAAGTGGCGGCATTTAGTGATTCGCATTTTGGGTTTATAGGGATAGAGAGTTGTATATCGCATAGTTCTCGAGTCTTTTCGCGTATACCCTTGGACTCATTTCCTAGGATTATTACAGAAGGAGAACTAAATGCCTCATTGTTAAGATTTTCTTTAGTTTCACCGATAAGTCCATAGGTCCAGAAGCCCCGCTTCTTCAGGTCAGTTAAAGTGTTATTTACATTTCCTATTGAGACAAGCGGTATTCGGAAAGCCATACCGGCAGAGACTTTTAGTACAGACCCTGTCACTTGCCCTTGATTGTGCTCCGGTATAAGGACGCCGGATACGCCGAAGGCGGCAGCAGAGCGTATAACCGCCCCTATGTTCTGTGGGTCTTGCAACTCATCCAGTAGGACAAGAGAGGTGCCGTTATCAATCTCAATAGAGTTTATGAATTCTGAGTAGGACTTAACTAAATGTTCTGTTGCTACAAGCCCTACAACTCCTTGATGTACGGCCGACTGAAGATCTTTTTCTGATGCTTTTGTGTTAGAGAGCTTTGCTTGAGGAACTCCAGTCTTTTTTATAAGTTTAAGAAGCTCTGGCGCGTTGATATTTGGGGCGAGGAAAATCTTCTTAATACTTTCGGGTTTATGAAGAAGCGCTTCTTCAAGAGCGTGCTTACCATATACATATGTTTTTGTAGTAGCCTTAGGCATAATCTAGAAGTATATATAAAAAAGTAGATATTGTCATTAGTATAATATTATGATGTAATACACCTTATGAAGAAGAAAAGACGTAACGACCGTAAATTTTGGAATAAGGAATATAAAGAAAGTGGGCACCTATCCCTATCTACTAATCCTAGTGAAGACCTTCTTAAGTTTACCAGATGGATGGGTAGGCAAGATGATATTCAACATATTAGTCAACTCGACAATGTGCTTGATGTTGGCTGTGGTAATGGCAGAAATCTTATCTATCTTGCAAATAATTTTGGTATAAAAGGAGTTGGTATAGATATTTCTAAAGAGGCGATAGGTCAAGCTAAAGATATAAGTAAGGGCCTTCCTTTGGAGTATCGTTGTCAATCTATTGCAGACCCTATACTATCTGAAGATGAATCTTATTTTTTAGTGCTTGATATGATGGCGTCTCATGTTTTGACTGAGGAGGCGAGGGGACGGCTTCTTATGGAAGTTGTGAGGGTTCTTAAGCCGGGGGGTTGGTTTTTCTTTAAGACATTTCTTTTAGATGAAGACCGACATGCTGAGCGACTTCTTCGTGATAACCCAGGGGAAGAGAAAGGAACTTATCTTCACCCTAAGAGTGGGACACCTGAGCATGTTTTTACAGAAAAAGAAATTGAAGATATTCTTGAGCCATATTTTACTATACATAAAGTGTCACGCTCTCATCGTCACTTAAAAAATGGCAAAGCTTTTAAAAGGAGAAGTATCTCAGTATACGCAGAAAAGAAATTCTAATCTGCCTGTATATTATATAAAAATAAGAGCATGTTATTGCTCTTATTTTTAAACTTGAAATAATATCAAAGTTACGCTACTTGATGCTTGCATGATCCACCTAGTTTCCTTAGTAGAGCTATAGAGTATATAGCGCTTACTCCGATTAGGATATAAACTATTCTTGTTATAGTACCGTCACTAAAGATTTTCTCTACTAAATTGAAGTCTATTAGTCCTACAAGCCCCCAGTTGATACCTCCAACGATCACTAAGAGGTCAGCTACATAATTTACTATTTTCATAAATATATATTGTAAGTTATAAGATTGATAATATTAACTCGACCTTTTCAAAAATTTATTTATAAGGCATTTTTTAATACCATTTGTCCCTTACTTATATTTTAACGCAAATTGGGCAAAAATAATAAAAAAAATAGCCTTTCTGTGGATAAGAATTAAGGCTTATTTAGGCTTGTATTTAAGCGTTTTCCAAGTTTATTGGATTATTATGACTATTATTTGCCTCACAGAGTATCAGCTAAACGGCTCAACCAGTTGAGCCGTTTAGCTGATCAAGCTTTAATCTAGGAATAACCGCGCAAGGCGGAGGTCGTCATAAGAGTATGACCCGCCGAGCTCTTTATGAGCAGGGGAGAGTTTGGTGTCGTCAGTTTTCTCAAATGCTTCTTTCATGTTTTTTAGGTCTTTTTCAGTTGGTTTGAAGTGGTCAAGGTCAAAATCTGCTCGGAGTTTTTTAAGTTTTTCAAGATGAGAGATAATAGTTCCCTTTGTCATCCCTCTTTTAGCTGATATCTCATTTAAAGAGAAGCCTTCTTTTATAAGTGCTAGCGTCTTTTCATGTGTTGGCACTCGCTCCTTTGACTCTATTTTTTCTTTATCTTTTTTGGCATTTTTCTCTATTTCTTTTTTATCAATAGTGCCACCACTCCTTTCTATAAATTCACTGTGCATTTTACTGAGAGCTTCATCGGAAAATCTTTGTAATACCTTCTCCCATTTAGAAGACTCAGATAAAAGATACTTATCAATCTCAAGGGCGTGTGGATGCACAGTGAAAGACATTTCATTAATACCCGTGAGTGAGAGTCCATCAAGTGTACGCAAGCGAGAGATAGCTACATATCCTTGTCCAGGTACAAAGGACTTTGAAAGATCTATCTCTGCGGCATCCATGCTCATCCCTTGGCTCTTATGCACGGTGATAGCCCAAGCGAGTCGGAGGGGTAGTTGTTCTACTTGGGCTCGTATTTTCCCGTCTTCTTCTACCACCCACTCTGCTGGTTCTACATAGATAGTCTTACCGGAAAATGTTTTCACTACCGGCACTCCTTTATCAAAGTTTTTCACTATACCGAGGGTGCCGTTTACATAACTTCTTTCAAAGTTATTTTTCACGAACATTACTACTGCATTTTTCTTTAGGCGAAGCGTCTCTGGGGCGAGAATACTCTTCTTAAGTGAGTCTACTAGGGCATTGCGTCCTTTCGTCTGCATTTCAAAGAGGTGTTCACCTCCTGGTAACCTCTTAAGCTCTTTTTCATTTTGTGTATCTACATCAACATTGTGCGTGTATAGGCGAGTAGGAGTGATATCTCTTTTTGTCACTTTACCACACATTTTAGTGAGTTTTTCCTGTGTAGAGTGAGAGACACTACCACTTCGCATCTCTCCTAAGATACTTTCCAGCGTATTGTCATTATGACGAAACTGTTCGTCTAAGTAGCAGATACGGATATCCATAGCCTTCCACGCGCTTGAGGCTGTGACAAACTCTACTTCTCTGCCACCTCGTGAGATAGGCGGAAGCTGGAAGAAATCTCCAGAGAGTATCACTTGCATACCTCCAAAAGGCTCCTCGTTTCTTTTCATCGCACGGCATATACGCTCCACTGTATCAAAGAGTGAAGGGGAGAGCATGGAGACCTCGTCTATTATAAGGACTTTCACTTTCTCAAAACGCTTCCATAAGTATTCTTTTTCTGTGAGAGACTCTATCTCTCTGTCTGAGAGATTGTCTTTTATGCCTGCGCCAGACCATGAGTGTATGGTCACACCACCGATGTGAGTTGCCGCTATACCTGTGGAGGCTGTCACTCCAACTGGCACCCCACGATGTTTTAAGTAAGTGATATACTCGTTGATGGCATGTGTTTTTCCACTGCCGGCAGCGCCAGTCAGATACACATTTTTTCCAGCTTTTAAGATATCAAGCGCAGTTTTCTGCTTCATAGAGAGTATTGTAACATAGAAAAGCTTTCACGCTGTAATAAAAAAGCGATAAAAATTACCGCTTTCTGTTTAAGATCTTTCTAAGGCTAGGCCTGCGTTTTTCTACATAGATAATCTTCCACCAGTGTTTCCCTTGGAGATAACCTAAGGCAACACCTAGGAGTAAGAGTATCGCTGAAACGATATGATGTATGAGATACCACTCTTTCCAAGTAAAACCAAGGCCGTATTTATCAAAATCTGAAACTAATAAGTTTATTACAGGTATCTCAATAGCTGCATGGATTATGAAACTCACTAATATTCCTAGAAAGGTAAAGAGTGAAATGTATATTATCTTTTTGTTCATAGTAAATATTATATCATATTAGTTTTTTCGTTGTTTGGTTTAGTGTACTCATAGTTATTTATTCGAAATTTCTGATATAAATTTTTTAAAAAGGTCGTGATATTTTTTTATTGATTTCATCAGGATTGGATATATAAGCATGATTACAAATTCAAGGTTAATTCTAATGATTTTATTTTATCATAACGACGCTCTTCGAGCACTTTTGATTTTTTAAAAATAAAAAACTAAGAAATCAGTTATTTGAGTTACTAAGATTTAATACCTTGTAGTGAGGAACCTATACCACGGAGTGCGTTTTTGCAGTATTTCAGCATTATCCGCATCTATAGTTACTATTTTTTCGATATTAATTCTAATGAAACCAAATAGCTTTCGGCGTTCTCCATTTACTATGTTATAAACTGCACGATTATCTACCTTTTTTAATTCAATAGTTTTAGGCGAAAGACTAAACTTCTCAACAATTTCGCTTGCTGAAATATTTACTTTTACTCCACCTACACTTAACCCTCCTTGTTTAATTAAAACATCATCTACTATAACACTTAGGTCTTTATCACGAATAAATACTTTATCTGCTGAAGGCTCAACACTTACTTCTCTTTTTCCTATATTTACAAGTATTTTTGTTTCGGCGGTCTTTATCAAGGCATCATCAACTTTGATTCCTCCTGGAAACACCCGAACTTCTTCTACTACAGAATGTAATTCATCTATGTATATCTTATCTTGAGCTTGTATAAATTTATCAATAGATTCACTTATTTCTACTTGCGCAATCTCAGGCACAATAATTCTCACTGTGTAGGAGTTACTAACTGAACCTGATGAATTTGTGACAGAAACACCAGCCTCGATTGTTTGCTGATAATTAGGCACGATAAATTCAGCGTAAGTGTCAGATGTTCCAGTTGTTTTCACATATTGAGGTTCTCTGTTTCCAATCTTCACTGTGAGAGATCCGCTCAAGCCAGTGCCATAGATAGAAGCCTTATGTCCTGCGTCCACTTCTCCTGTGCCATTTCCAGTTGATTGAATGCTTGAGATCACGGGTACTGAAACTTGCGCAAT
>CAZLLR010000010.1:17738-21504 GCA_964560655.1 uncultured Candidatus Saccharibacteria bacterium
TGCCATTTCCAGTTGATTGAATGCTTGAGATCACGGGTACTGAAACTTGCGCAATCTCAGGCACAATAATTCTCACTGTGTAGGAGTTACTAACTGAACCTGATGAATTTGTGACAGAAACACCAGCCTCGATTGTTTGCTGATAATTAGGCACGATAAATTCAGCGTAAGTGTCAGATGTTCCAGTTGTTTTCACATATTGAGGTTCTCTGTTTCCAATCTTCACTGTGAGAGATCCGCTCAAGCCAGTGCCATAGATAGAAGCCTTATGTCCTGCGTCCACTTCTCCTGTGCCATTTCCAGTTGATTGAATGCTTGAGATCACGGGTACTGAAACTTGCGCAATAGCAACATAAGAAAGCATAACCAATAAAATAGTTACTAATAACACCAAATAAATTATGTTTTTCATAATGTTAATTATAACTTAACTAATAAATTTGTATAGTAAGTTTTCTGCAACACTACTCGTGAGTAATAACTGCGATCTCAAGGTGGCTGCCGGACTTGGACTCGAACTACTCGTCCTTCGGTAAACCCGAGGACTGCGTTCTTAGAACCCACGGTTCTCAGCGGGCTTCGCCTTGCTCTCCTTCACGGGGGTTTTCCGCCACCCCCGACCCCCTACGGGTTCGAGCCCAAGGCCCGCACTACTGCACTTTGTTTGTACTGCCGGACCTGGACTCGAACCAAGATTAACTGGACCAGAACCAGTCGTCCTACCATTAGACGATCCGGCAAGCTTGTCCCGCACGGCGGGATATTTTATTTTTAACACAAAATACGCCAAAAATCCAGCTATTTAACCCTATTAGAGCAACGGCTACCGAGATAATCTCGGTAGCCGTTGCTTTTTAAGCGGTTTGAGCCGTTCAATTTTCTGATGAAAGCTAATATGCTATACTCTAGCCATGGATAAGGATTTAAGCAATATTACAAATTTTCTTTTTGAGGTTGGCATGCTCGCAAAAACGCCACGAAGTGGCTTTTTCTTCTTGGGCAGCGGTGATCAGAGTGTCGCCGAGCATGTAAATAGGACTTCGTATATAGGCTTTGTCCTCGCTTCAATGGATAAAAGCGTTGACTCGTCTAAGATCTTAAGGATGTGCCTTTTCCATGATCTTTCAGAGACAAGGATCTCAGACCTGAATTATGTCCATCAGAAGTACACGGAGACCAAAGAACATAAGGCGCTGACAGACTTAACAATCAACCTCCCTTTTAGTAAAGAGATAGAAGAAGTAATAGATGAATATGAAAAGAGGGAGACAAAAGAGGCAAAGCTTGCCAAAGACGCCGATAACCTAGAACTCCTATTGTCCCTTAAGGAGCAGGTGGATATAGGGAATAAGAGAGCAAAAACATGGATACCACCTCTTCTTAAGAGGTTTCTTACTGAGGAGGCGAAGGCCCTCGCAGAGACCATCACTAAGACAGACTCTGATAAATGGTGGTTTGAAGATAAGGAAGGCGATTGGTGGATAAATCGTAATAAGAATGAATAAATATGTTTGAAATAATAGTAACTATAGTAGGTATTCTAATGTCGGTAGGCTATTATCCACAGGCGTATAAGATATACAAGAGTAAGTCCGCGCGGGATGTGTCAGTGCCAACTTATGCTATCTTTAGTGCTGGAACTTTGGTTTGGACAATATACGGCGTGTATCTAAATGACCTACCGATTATCCTTAGTTTTTCTATTGGTGTACTTGGCTCATGGCTAGTACTGGCGCTTACACTTTACTATAGGAGATCATAAGCTTTCTGGAAAAAATTATACGGCTCAACCTGGTTGAGCCGTATAATTGATAAAGTTTGAGTAATATGTTATCTCTAAAGATAGATTAGTTATTATAAATTCGCAAAAAGGAGACGGCTATGATTAAAGTTGAGACACCTTATCATGCAATACTTGGCAGGAAAAGGATAACAGAAATATGTAAGAAAGAGGGACTCTCACCTAAAGATGATCTTATTGTCGATCAGATACTCCTAAACTTACATTTTGAAGGAGGAGATTATCGGAATATTAGCAAAGGAGTAGATAGCAGTTTACTGAAAGGTAGATTGAGAGCAGGATGGATAAGAAAAGTTTGTTTCTCAATCATTTATGAGGTCGGCGAGAAAACAAGAGAAAAATTAAAAAGGAAAAGTAGGTAGAAATGGCCTTGCGTCTACGCAAGGTCATTTTTTGATATAATTCCAGTTAAAAACCTAGGCTATAGAAATAGTGATCTAAATTGACAGTTAAAATTAAATATGTTATTAATGTTATTATAGTTCTTTTAGGTAAAAATTAAAAAAAGGAGGAAGTCTTATGTCTGAGACTTTAAAAATAAGAATCAAGAATATCAAGAGAAAAGGTGCAAGATTATTAGAGAAAGGGGTTAAGAATAGAGATTTAGCCCTTTGTGTTTCTTGCGGTTGGGTAGGACTCCGAGAAGACCTTAACTTGATTGATGGTGAAGTATTAGAAGTCAAGGGTGTGAAGTGCCCAGAATGTGGAAGTACTATAAAAAATAGGAAGAAACGTAAAAAAAGACGTTATAAATTTTTCAAGAAGTAATTTTCTACTTGAGAGTCTTAAGTTAAAGCCCGTAAGTATTTTTGCGGGCTTTTTTATTTTTATATTATTAGTGTTATAATGAATTGATGGAAAATGAACTTTTAAAGAAGCTTGAGAAAAATGATCAGAAGTTAGATGAGATCTATAAGTCAGTAGAGAAGACTAGGAAATACTTCCTTTGGACTCTTATTATAACTCTCGCTGTCTTTATTTTACCACTTATTGCTCTGGCCTTTGTCATTCCTTCATTTCTTTCGACTTATACTGATACTTTAAATGGGCTTTAATATGATATCTAAGCTTTTACCATTTTTTATAATATTTCTCTTGATAACATCGGGTGTTTTCGGTGTTTTATTTATGGATAATTTAGCTCATTCTGAGTGTCCGTTATTTAATGTGCTTGGAGGAAGCTGTTCTTCTGACATGAACACATTAGTCTTAATAGCTCATCACTTGGCAGGATTTAAGAGTCTTTCATTGTCACTTGTTGTTTCAAGTCTCTCAATCTTTTTGGCATTCTTATTCTTAGATTCTTTGAAAGCAAAACCTCTCATTTTACCGTGGAAGAAATTTTCTCTAAGACTTAAGTTAGGCAGATATATTAGGTTTAATCCCTTAGAGGATTTAATATCATGGATTTCTCTTTTAAGTAGAGGAGATCATCTCTCGTTTTTGCTTGCTTGATATCTTGAAGATAAGTTAATTTAATTTGTTTTTAGGTATTATTAGTTTATTATCTGGTTTTTTAATTTAATCTTAAAAATATGAATAAAAATTTAATAACATATATAGTAGGTGTGGCAGTTATTGCCGGCTTTATCGTCGTAATGGTAATAGCTGCCGGCAGTAGTAACGGTACATTAAGTAATGTAAAGCAGATTGCTTATTCAGCAGGTTCCTTAAGTATGGTGGAGACTGATTATAACTTTGGCACTATTAGAATGTCAGATGGAGATGTAGCACATAACTTTGAGGTTAAGAATGAGAGTAGTGAATCTGTCGTGATAAGTGAGATTTCTACTTCCTGTGCGTGCACAACTGCTTATGTGGTAGAAGAAAGTGGGGAAAAGCATGGTAGTTATGGCATGCTTATGGGTAATAGATCAGCAGGGAAAGCCAATATAGAGATTCTCTCTGGTAGCTCAGTGACACTTGAAGCGGTGTTTGACCCGGCTTTTCATGGCCCGGAAGGTA
>CAZLLR010000010.1:21604-26227 GCA_964560655.1 uncultured Candidatus Saccharibacteria bacterium
AGCTCAGTGACACTTGAAGCGGTGTTTGACCCGGCTTTTCATGGCCCGGAAGGTATAGGGAAGATAAAGCGAATCGTTTATCTGGAGACTAACTCCCAGACAAAACCTAAGTTAGAAGTTACTTTTGAAGCAGATGTAATAAAATAAAAATAAAGGTAACATGAAAGTATAAGTTCTCTAAAAAAATAAAAAATATGAATCCCGTTAGAAATTCCAAAAGATTATCTAATGGGATATGAATAAGTATAAAAAGTTTATAAGCATAATTTCTAACGGGATGAAAAATTACATAGCAAAGATACATGTGTATATGCCTATTATTATCATAGTGGCGATTATCGCTTTCGGGTTTACTATCTATGATATGAGAGTGAGGCTGATACGAGGTGAGAATATGATTGCCCACTTAGACGATGAGGTAGATGAAGCAAACACCGGAGTAAAAAGACTGCTGAAGAGAAAAGGTGGTAGTGTAATCCAGACAAATCCATCTGGGTTCTTACCTATAATTGAAATAAAGGAAAAAGAATTTGATTTTGGAGTTATAGAAAAGAAAGACGGTATAGTCAATACTACCTTTGTGGTAAAAAATGAAGGCGAAGGATTGCTTAAACTCGGAGATATTACTACTTCTTGTGGTTGTACTAGGGCAGAGGTTGATAAGGCGGAAGTGAATACAGATGAGAGCGCCACTTTGACAGTCTTCTTTGACCCTAACTTTCATGAAGAGCCACAAGGCAGGTTTTCTCGTTCAATCTTTGTCCCGACAAATGACCCTGATAGTGAAGAAATAGAGTTTAAGATATTTATAAAGATTAAAAGTTAAAAAATAGTACAGAAAATATGACAAACAAAAAATCATTACTAAGTGAAGAAAGATTCAAGGGTCCTGTCTGGAATATATTGGTGTTGGCATTTTTAGTCTTTATGGCAGTCATTTATGTGAATGGCGCAGGTAAAGATAAAGCTAATAGAAAAGATTTGGCCACCAGCCCTGATGCAGTAGCCATTTCGACAGGAATAGAAGAAGTCTTACCAAAAGATGGCGTTACCTTACCTATTGTCTGGGGTTCTATAGGTAAAAATATGGTAGATAAGGGTGTGATAGATGCTGAAAAATTTGAGTCTTTATATGCGAATAGGGGAGGATTAAGCGAAGGAGATAAGAGGCTTCTCTATGGAGAGGGTAATGGTAACATAAAGATTACTTCTGAGAATGCCGGAGTGATTCTTAACCTCACTTGGGCTTTTGGCCTCTCAAATAAGAATCCGATTCTTGAAGAAGGGCCGATGATGGATCCACGATACGGTGGGGCGGGAGGATTTGCCTCAACCGGAGGGTGGAGTATTGCTCGAGGTAGTGCGATGGATCACTACAGTAAATATAAGTTTGCCATCTTAACAAGAGAAGAACAGGCACTCGTGGAAAAAGTCTCAAAGAATATCTACCGTCCATGTTGTGGAAATTCAACATACTTTCCAGACTGTAACCATGGTATGGCGATGCTCGGACTCTTGGAGCTCTTGGCTTCAAACGGAGCTACAGAAGAGGAGATGTATGACATAGCACTTTCCGTGAACTCATATTGGTTTCCAGAGACTTATCTTACAATAGAGAAATATTTCGGGAAGCGTGGAGTAAGCTGGTCTCAAGTTGACGCTAAAGAAGTACTAGGTGAACTTTACTCAAGTGGTTCTGGGTACGCTCAAATCCAGAGGGATGTTGAGCCGGTGAAGATTCAAGGAGGCGGAAGCTGCGGAGTGTAGATTGTCAGAAGAGGAATTAATTTTTTAAAGATTAAGCATTTTATAAATTTAATATAAAAAATATGAAAAAAATAATTCTTAGTTTATTTGTAGTTAGTCTATTTATTTTTACAGGTACTGCTTATGCTCAAATGGGGATGATGGGTGGCTATGAGCAGTATGGAAATACTGCTTTAGTATCGGTGCAGAACTCAGAGGCGAGGGGTGCTTTAAAGGAAATTTATCAAACTCAAGGAGTTGATTCTCAGTCAAAAATCGATTGCAGTAAGGTTACCGATGACCAATTTGATAAACTCGGTGATGCGTATATGGGGGGCATGCTGTCAAATGAAACACAGCATGAGTTTATGGACAATATGATGGGCGGGGAGGGTTCAGATAGCTTACGTCAGGCACATGTAAATATGGGGCGATCGTACCTTGGTTGTTGGTCAAACTATAGTTCAGGACCTGTCTATATGCCGATGATGAATGGATATGGATCTGAATCTAACTCTGGATCTGGATGGGGCACGATGTCGCATTTTGGAACATCAGGCAATGGATTTCTATGTCTTTGGGCTATAAGTATTTTCTATCTTGTATGGCTTACTGTTGGAATCTTAGCGATAGTTTGGCTTTGGAGGAAGGTTAGTAAAAAATAAGTGCAAGGCTGTTTAAACAAAGTGTGCATAACTAAGTTATGCACACTTTGTTTTATAGTGATTATTGACTCTTGATACCCCTATGGGGTATCATTAAATAAATGAGAGTTGATATCAAAAAAAAAGCTATTAGACGACTTAAGATATTGGAAGGTCAGATTAGAGGACTCCAGAGAATGGTTGATGAGGAGAAGTATTGTATAGATATTATCCATCAGTCACTTGCGGCAAAAGAAGCTTTGTCTGGTGTTGAAGATTTGATATTAGAAAATCATCTTTCAACTCATGTAGTTGATCAGATGAAAGCCGGCAAAGAATCAAAAGCAGTTAAAGAAATTCTCGCAGTGCATAAATTATCAAAGAAAAGGTAAAAAATAGTATTTATTATGTTATTGAGAGAAAATAAAAGTGGAAGATTATCAATAAACATCATCTATTTATAAATATGAATAAGGCAATTATTATAGCCGCTATAGGAATCGTAGTCTTAATTATGGGAATATTCTATTTTAGATCCAAGGAGATAGGGTATAAGAGTATCTCATCAAAGGAACTCAGTTTAATGTTAGAAGGCGAGAAAGATTTTACCCTGATTGACGTGCATACTCCCCAGCAGCAGCATATTCCCAAAACTGATTTCATGATCTCTTATGATGAAGTTGATAAGATAACTTCTGTGATTCCAAATAAAAATTCAAAGGTTGTCTTTTATTGTCGTAGTGGAAGCATGAGTAAGATATTATCAGAAGAACTTATTAAAGAAGGTTATACAAATGTATTTGAACTTGAGAATGGATTAAATGGATGGTTGTCAGAAAATAGAGAAGTATTGCCAAAGGGTAGCGTCAAGATTATATAATTGAAAAATAAGATAATAAATTCTATGAAGATAATTTCTACTCAAAATAAAAATGGTAAGATGAAAGCATATATTTGCTCGGAGTGCGGTTATGAATATAAAGAAAAAGAATGGGCAGAAAAGTGTCAAAAGTGGTGTAGTGAGCATAAATCCTGCAACTTAGAAATAATTAAACATGGAAAACATGAGTAAATCATACGCAATACCAATCTCCGTTGTAGTGGCTGCTGTTATAATCGGCGGGTCGGTATTTGTTGCTCGTTATGATGGAGGGAAAAGCAATGAATCCAAAGATATAGTAATGTCTACCACTAAGTTTAAAGAAGACAATATAAGTCCTGTGACGACTAACGATCATATCTTAGGAGACCCCATGGCGCCTCTTAAGATTGTAGAATTCTCTGACTTAGAGTGCCCGTATTGTAAAAATTTTCATCCTACGATGAAGAGAATTATGGATGAGTATGGTAAGAAAGGAGAAGTGGCATGGATCTATAGGCATCTTCCTATAGATTCTATTCACCCTAAGTCTAGAAAAGAAGCAGAGGCTGCTGAGTGCGCAGGTGAGGTAGGAAGCAATCAGAAATTCTGGGAATTTGTAGATAGATTATTTGAAGTTACCCCATCTAATAATGGACTTGACCCGAATAAATTATTTGAAATTGCTGATTATATAAAATTAGATAAAGAAAAATTTAAAGAATGTTTTTCAAGTGGAAAATACGCCGAGCATATAGAATCTAATCTTCAAGATGCTATATCTTCCGGAGCGGATGGGACACCTTATAGTATCCTTATAGATAAAGAAGGAGAAAAAACAGTATTATCAGGGGCGTTGTCTTATGCAGACATGAAGCAAGCTATAGAGATAGCGTTAAATAAAAATAAATTTTAAACTTATGCAAATTATAGGAATTATATTAATTATATTTATCGTTGTATTATATTTAACTTGGATTATTTATACAAAAAATAAAAGTGGAATAACCGCTAAAGAAGATGATAAAGAACAAGTTTTTGATGTCTTAGTAAAAGGCGTATATTCACCAAATGTACTGAAGGCCAAGGTTGGTAAATTGGTCCGGATAAATTTTAAACGGGAAGAAAATACAGAATGTTCTCGTTATGTTAATTTTCCTGATTTTAAGATAAGGAAAGAACTACCTGAAGGTGAAGTAACCTCAGTTGAAATCACTCCAGATAGAAAAGGAGAATTTATCTTTACTTGTGATATGAGCATGTATCAAGGGAGGTTGATTATTGAATAAAAAATAAATAATTTGAAAAATATTAAAAAATATAGATATTCAATAAGTGGGATGCATTGCGCTTCTTGTGCCTTAACTATTGAAA
>CAZLLR010000011.1:0-24751 GCA_964560655.1 uncultured Candidatus Saccharibacteria bacterium
GTTTGACCCTATCTTATGGAAAGGATACTCAGCTACCCAAGAGCTTGAGGAGGACCTAAAGAAGACTCAGGAAGACATGAGATGGGCGGAACATCTTGTATTTGTATATCCTACATGGTGGGGGGCTATGCCTGCTATTATGAAAGGATTTGTAGATAGGATATTCTTACCAGGTTTTGGCTTTAAATTTCATAAAGGACAAGCTTGCCCAGATAGGCTTCTTTCAAATAAGAGTGCCAGGCTTATCGTCACTATGGATAATAAAAAGTGTATGAAAGAGAGATTATTAGGGTCTCCAAGTGTTGTTGCTTTAAAAAATATCGTCTTAGAATTTTGTGGTGTTAATCCTGTAGATGTCACTATAGTGAGTTCACTTAGAAAATTTGACGATGAGAAGAAAAAGGAGTTTCTTCTTGAAGTTAAAGAGATGGGGAGGAAATTTTTATAATTTAATACTATAATAGAATCATGGAGTTAACTCTTATACAAAACTTAAACATATTTTTACAGCTAGCTGTGGCCGCCTTGCTAGGTGGTATTATCGGTATAGAAAGATCCGTCGCTCATAAGATGGCTGGGATGAGGACTTATGCTTTGGTAAGTATGAGTGCAACTCTTTTTATAGTTATCTCAAACATAGTGACAGCTCAATACATAGGAATTACAAATTTTGACCCATTAAGAATGGCTTCTCAAGTTGTAGTAGGGATAGGTTTTATAGGGGCTGGTCTGATCATCTTTAAAAGATCTAAGCTCAGAGGACTTACCACGGCAGCCGGCCTTTGGGTGGCAGCTGGTATAGGTATGGCTGTGGGTTATGAACTTTATGCTATAGCAGTTTTTGTCAGCGCGTTGACAATCTTCACTTTTACTATTATGTGGTTTATCGAAGATAAAGTAAAAAGTAATATAAAGCTTGATAAGAAAAAATAATTATGGCAAAGAAATTAATCGTCGCTAACTGGAAGATGAATCCTACTAGTGTAAAAGAGGCGAAAGATATTTTTAATTCTGCTAAGAAGAATGCCAAAAACCTCAAGGGTATAGAAGTAGTCGCTTGTCCTCCTTTTGTTTACCTAGCTTCCTTAGGGTCTAAGACTAAAAGTAAGTTAGCTCTTGGGGCTCAAAATATATTTTGGGACGAAAAGAAGACTTCATATACAGGGGAGGTGTCAGCTACTATGCTTAAGGGCCTTGGAGTCAAGTATATAATCATCGGTCATTCTGAAAGAAGAGCTTACCTTGGAGAAGATAATCTTATGATAAATAAGAAGATTAAATATGCTTTGAACTCCGGCTTTAAAGTTATATTTTGCATTGGGGAGAAAGAGAGAGACGACGACGGAGAGTATCTTAATTTCCTAAAGACAGAGATATTGGAGGGCCTTCGTGCTGTGACTAGTAAACTTATAAATAATCTAATAGTCGCTTATGAACCGATTTGGGCGATAGGTAAGTCTGGTAAAAATGCTGATTCCCCAGAGAAAGTTTTTGAAGTATCTATCTACATTAAGAAGGTTTTAGTGGGTATGTTTGGCAGGCAAAAAGTGGAGAAAGTACCAATACTTTACGGAGGATCTGTTGATGCTAAAAATACTGAAGGCTTTCTTTCTATCGGAGGAATATCAGGTCTCCTTATCGGACACAAATCTCTTGAACCACAAGCCTTTAAAGATATAATGGATATAGCTAATAGTGTTAAAAAATAGTTTTAGTTACGTGTCCCGTTTAGAAATTTCTAAAAGTTATATAATGTGGTATAAATAATTAGTGTAAGTTTATAAATATAATTTCTAAACGGGATGAAATTACCAAGTATAAAACAAGTGAAGAATCTGAAGGGAAAGAAAGTTCTCTTGAGGACGGACTTAAATGTGTTTATAGAAGATGATGAAGTAAAAGGAGACTTTAGGATCAAGAGGGTCTTACCTACTATTAAATTTCTAAAGAAAGAAGGAGCGAAAGTCATAATCTTAAGTCATGTTACCAAGGGTCGAGCAGTAGGGCTTCTTCCTGTTGCAAAATATATGCAGTCTTACTTTAAAGTAGACTTCTCTAGAGAGGTCTTAGGGGAAGAAACAAGGAGAAAGATTGATAATATGAAAAATGGAGGAGTATTACTTCTTGAGAATTTAAGATCAGACGAAAGAGAAAAGAGCAATGACACTAACTTTGCTAAAGAACTAGCTTCCCTAGGAGATATATATGTGAACGATGCCTTCTCAGTATCTCACAGGAAACATGCTTCTATTGTTGGACTTCCAAAGTTTCTTCCTTCTTACTCAGGACTTCTTATGGATGAAGAGGTTGCGAATTTGTCCAAAGCTTTTAAGTCTAAACACCCATTTCTTCTAATCTTAGGAGGGGTAAAATTTGAAAGTAAGTTAGGCGTACTTAATAGATTTATAAAAACTGCGGATAAAATATTTATCGGTGGGGCATTGGCAAATGTATTTCTTAAGGAAAAAGGCATAGATATAGGAAAATCTATTTATGATAAAAATGTGAACATTAAGAGATTTATAAAGAGCAAGAAGATTATTATTCCTAAGGATATGTTAACAGAGAGCGGTATTAACTGGGATATTGGTGAGAAAGCAATAGAAGATCTAAAGGAGATGATAGGCAAAGCAAAATTCATAATATGGAGTGGTCCTTTAGGTAACTTTGAGGGCGGATATAAGGCGGGGACTACAGAGATAGCAAAAGCTATAGCTAACTCTAAGGCGAGTTCTGTAGTGGGTGGAGGAGATACTATATCAGCTATTAAAAAGTTAAAAATATTAGGCAAGTTTTCTTTCGTTTCAACGGGTGGAGGAGCGATGCTTGCTTTCCTGTCAACTGGCACCTTGCCTGGCATAGAGGCTCTCAAGAAGCATAAGTAAGATTTTTTCGAGTCTTATATTAAGAACAACCAACGATCAACGGCTCAACCCACCAAAAAGGGTTGAGCCGTTGATCTTTTAAAAACGTTGTAGATTAAAGGTTATTTTTACCCCAACGGCTACCGAGATTATCTCGGTAGCCGTTGGAAATTTTAGATAATTTCCCTTATCTTTTTAGCTATTTTTTGAGAGGCTTCTTCATCGTATTCTTTGCCGTGCCAGAGCTTGTACCCATCGTCAGAGAACCTGGGAATTATATGTATATGAGCATGGAAGACGACTTGCCCTGCCACAGGGCCATTATTCATCCCTATATTTATACCATGAGCCTTCGTCCCTTCTTTCACTGCCTCGGCAATCTTCTTTATGGCTGGGCCAATCTCGCATAAAGTGGTATCAGGTATTTCAAAAAGATCCTTGTGATGTTCTTTGGGTATAAGAAGAGTATGTCCTAAGTTCATAGGAGTAATGTCTAAGAAGGCTAAGAATTTGTCATCTTCATAAACTTTATCTGAGGGTATATCTCCTTTTATTATCTTGCAAAATATGCATTCGTTCATAATAATATTATATGATATACTCTCTTAAATGACAAAAAAATGGGTTGTAAATAGAGAAATACCTCAAGAAGTAGAAGAGGGTCTAGGGTCTTATCCTAAGTTGGCTCGCCAGCTTCTTTTCTACCGTAACATTAAAACTAAAGCTGAGGCGGATATTTTTTTAAACCCAGATTACGAGAGAGACACACACGATCCTTTTTTGATGCTTGGTATGGAGAAAGCCGTCTTGAGGATTCTTAAGGCGATAGATAATAATGAAAAGATTGTAGTTTTTGGTGATTACGATGCTGATGGTATCTCTGGTAGTGTGATTTTCCATGACTTCTTTAAGAAAATAGGCTTTGATAATTTCCATATTCATATACCTAATAGATATAAAGATGGATATGGCCTTACCTTAGGGGTAATTGATGAATTTATAAAGAATGATGTCTCTCTTATCGTCACTGTTGATTGTGGTATCACAGATGTCCCAGAGGTGAAGAAAGCAAAAGATGCCGGTGTAGATACTATTATAATAGATCATCATCTAGTTCAAGATGGAGTGCCTGAAGCTCATGCGATAATAGATGCTAAACAAGATGGAGAGACATACCCATTTAAATTTTTATCTGGAGCCGGGGCCGCTTTTAAGACAGTTCAGGCTCTTATAAAAAGAGGCACAGAGCTTGGTAAGTTTGATATTGTAGATGGCTGGGAAAAATGGCTCTTAGATGTGGCGTCTATCTCTACAGTGTCAGACATGGTCCCCCTTTATGATGAGAATAGGGCGATAGTTTATTTTGGATTGAAGGTTATGCGTAAGACGAAGAGGGTAGGTCTTATTTATTTGTATAAGAAATTAAAATTAAAAAAAGATCATTTAAATGAAGATGATATTGGCTTCATGGTAGGTCCTAGGATCAATACTGCAAGTAGGATGGGTCACGCTACGACAAGTTTTAACTTATTGACGACTGGGAATGATAAAGAGGCAAAGACTATTGCTGCCGAGCTTGAAGAGAAAAATGGAGACAGGAAAAAATCTGTCCAAGTGATACTTGACGCAGTGGAGGCCAAGTTTTCCAGTAGAGATTATGAGATCCCTGCTATTATTGTATTAGGTGATCTTAGTTGGTTGCCTGGAGTCTTAGGGCTTGCAGCAAACAGAATAAGGGAAAAATACCAGAGACCGGTATTCCTTTGGGGTAAAGCGGACGCCCACGAGATAAAAGGTTCTTGTCGTTCAGATGAGACCATAGATCTTGTTAAATTTATGGAAAGTGCCAGTGGCTTGTTTATCGGTTTTGGTGGACATGCTTTGGCGGGTGGTTTTAGTGTCTTGCCGGAGAAGCTTGACTCTATGGAGCAAGAACTAGTAGAGGCATATGAGAAAGTAGAGAAGACGGAGAATGAGTTTGCTTCATTTGATATAGACAGTGAGTTCAGTTTAGATGATATAAATTGGAAGAATTGGAATATTATTGAACAGTTTGCGCCGTTTGGTGTAGGCAACCCAAAGCCGGTTTTTATGTTTAAAAGTATTGAGGTCAAAAATGTTAAAGAGTTTGGTAATGGTGGAATACACCTGGAACTTTCATTTGCAAAGACAAATGGGAGTATGGTTAATGCCATAGGATTTTTTATGACTATTGATAAATTTAAAAATTTTACTCTTGAGGCTGGGAAAAAGATAGATCTTGTAGCTAATATGGAGAAGTCGATGTTTAGAGGAGTGCCAGAACTTCGGCTGAGGATTGTCGATATAAGAGAAGCCGTATAGTATAATAAATATAAAATGAATCCCGTTAGAGATTTAAAAAAAATGTTTAACGCGGTATAAATAAGTGATAAAAGTTTATAAGAATAATCTCTAATGGGATGAAAAAAAGTAAAATTATAATTTATACAGATGGTGGTTCTCGCGGTAACCCCGGACCTTCGGGGGTAGGAGTTGTTATCTATGATAGTCAAGGTAAAATACTGAAAGAATATTCAAGCGATATAGGTGTAAGGACAAATAATGAAGCAGAATATGAAGCTGTCATTTTGGCTTTAAGTAAAATAAAACACCTCTTTGGAAAAGAGAAATCAAAAAAACTTGAGATTGAAGTACGAACAGATAGTCAACTTATAGCCCGTCAACTAAGAGGGGAGTATAAGATAAATGAAGAAAAGCTTTTCCCCCTCTTTATAAAGATATGGAACATTAAGACGGGGTTAGGAGAAGTTTCTTTTGTAGAGGTCCCTAGAGAAAAGAATAAAGAAGCAGACAGGTTGGCAAACGAAGCTATGGATAAGAAAAAAACATTATTTTAATTTTTTCATAATAAAAATTTTAAAGTTATTTTTTATAATTCTTCAAAAACTAAAACGTCAATTTCCTACAAGAGCCAAACGACAAGGGACAGTTTTCGAAAATCAATTTTTAGTTTTTGAAGAATTTGAACTTAAATATGAATAAGATTTTTGCAATATCTTTAGGTGGTTTTATTTTAGGAATATCCATACGATCTTTCGTGGATTTCGGAGGGGCTCTTACCGGCCTTTTTGTTTTAATTGGTTTGGCACTATGCGCTATTTATTTTTTCTATGGTAAGAAAAAAATTATTATTATTCTTGCGTTATTATTTTTTTCAATAAGTCTCGGGATTTTTCGGTACGATATGAGTGACAACAGTAAAGAGAATATATTTTTTGAAGATAATGTTGGGGAAATTGTTGAATTTAGAGGTATAGTTGTCGATGAACCTGACCATAGGGAAGATTATACAAGACTTATTGTTGAGGTAGGCAGTATAAGAACTCTTGTTTACGCGGAACATTACCCAGAGTTTAATTATGGTGATGAAGTTGAGATTAAAGGTAAGATTAAAAAACCGGATAACTTCTCAGGGAATTTTAATTGGCCACTTTACTTAGCTAAAGATAATATTTTTTATGAGATGTTTTATCCAAAGGTAGAACTTATTTCATCTGGAAATGGTTTTTGGTTAAAAGAAGGCCTTTTTTCTATAAAAAGAGATTTTTTGCAAAATATTTCACGTGTTATTCCTTCTCCTCATTCGGCCCTTTTGGGAGGTTTGGTTGTAGGTTCAAAAGAAGCTATGGGAAAAGAACTCTTAGATGATTTTCGTCGGGCTGGACTTATACATATTGTAGTCCTCTCTGGATACAATGTTACAATTGTTGTTATTGCGATGATGAGAGCTTTCTCATTTCTTCCTCAAGTCTTTGGTATAGCGTTGGGTTCAGTGGGAATTATATTGTTTGCTCTTTTGACTGGAGCCTCGGCCACTATTGTCCGAGCCTCAATAATGGCGCTCATTGTCATTTTAGCTAAGGCAACTGGGAGAATCTATAATATTACCATAGCCCTCTTTGGTGCTGGTTTTTTAATGGTCTTTCACAATCCAAAGATACTTGTCTTTGATCCATCGTTTCAGCTTTCTTTTCTTGCTACTATTGGGATTATTTATTTCTCTCCCCCTATAGAGAAAAGAATTAGATTCATCCCAGAAAAGTGGAGTATTAGAGAGCTTACTGTTGCCACTTTAGCCACTCAAATTTTTGTCTTGCCATTTTTGTTATATAAGATAGGAGAGATTTCCATAGTATCTTTGCCGGTGAATCTTCTTATCCTTATATTAGTGCCAGCAACTATGCTTTTTGGATTTTTGACGGGAATCGTCGGTTTTATTAGTACTATTTTTTCTTTGCCGTTTGCTTGGCTTACTTATTTACTTTTGGCCTATGAGCTCAAGATTGTGGATATATTTAGTTCGGTCCCTTTTGCCTCAGTGAAGCTTACTTTACCTTTATGGATAATGTTACTTATTTATATTATATATACTTGTATTATACTAAAACTTAATCTTAACAAACAGATTTTAAAAGCAAACGATTTTGATATAATTGAAGACATATGATTAAATATCATTACTTTTACACATAAGGCATTTGCGGGATACTCCATGTAAAGCTATAATTAGAATAAATGAGAGGACGTTTAAATGTAATTAAAGATTGCAAAAGCTATAAAGTAAAATTATGGCAATGTCCTCAATTCCTATTTTTGATAATGGGGTTATTTATAATCTTGACTATCGTTTCTACTTATTATGTAGCTCGATATTATGTTCAGCCTGAGATAGTAGCTCTCATGGTCCTAATCTTAACAGCTATTCTTTTTACAATAAGCTATGTCGTAGTTTATTCTTTTGAGAAGATAGTTATATCGTCTCAGATAAAATCAGAATTTGTTAATATTATGTCTCATGAGTTAAGGAGCCCTCTTTCTGCTATAAAATGGCAGCTTAATCTTATTCAACGGCTGAAGCCAAACGGAGAGGATATTCTCCCGATGCTTTCTGTCTTGGGGGAGAAAAATGAGGAGATGATAAAACTTTCTAATAAACTTCTGGAGATAGATCAAATTGAAAGTAACGGCCTCACTTTGAAACCGGTATCTTTTTCTTTAACAAGGACAATAGAAACTATCTTGAAAGAACAAGAAGGCTTTGCTTATATGAAAGATATAACTCTTGTGAAAAATATACCAAAGGAACCTATTTTTGTATTTGCTGATGAGGGTAAGATAAAAGATGTTTTAGGTCATCTGATAGATAATGCTATTCGGTATAGTTTGAAGAAAGGAGATGTAGTTCTTTCTTTGGAAAAGATTTCTAATTCCGTAAAATGTTCAATCTCCGATAAGGGGATAGGAATATCATCAAGTGACGCTAAGAAGATCTTTACAAAATTTTTTAGAAATCAGAGTATTGTTAGTTATCAGACGAGAGGTACTGGAATAGGGCTGTTTATCGCTAAGGCAATTATTGAATATTCTGGTGGAAAAATAGGATTTGAAAGTGTAGAGGGTCGTGGCTCGACATTTTGGTTTATACTTCCCACTAAAGGAGAAGATAATGCTGATAAAGTTTAGGATTAATTATATTTTTATAATTTATGGAAAAAAAGAAAAAAATACTTTTTATAGAAGACGAAAGACATTTTCAAGAAATGCTTGATGTTGTTTTTAAGGATGAAGGTTTTGAAACCTTTTCTGCCTTTAACGGCGTGGATGGCATAAGAATAGCAGAAGAAGAAAAGCCTGACATTATACTTTCTGATTTAGTTTTGCCAAAGAAAGATGGTTTTAATGTAATCAATGAATTAAAAAATAATCCTAACCTCATTAATATTCCTATTATTATCCTGACAAACCTTGAAGAGAGTCAAAATATTGAAAAAGTTATCTCTTCTGGCGCTAAAATGTATTTAGTGAAGGCTAATTATACACTCGACGACATTGTCTCTAAAGTAAAAGATACTCTAAAAATTAATAATAAACAAAAAAATGAGGATTGAGCCAGAACAACTTAAGGCCTTTTTACTTGATTCAAGCTTAATAAGTAGTAACGAATTAGATATAGCGGAAAAAAAGGCTAAAAAGTTAAAAAGAAGCTTACGTGATATTCTCGTAAGCGACGATAAGGTAAAGGAAGATGACATAATTCATTTAGAGGCTTATATACTAGGGATCCCTTTTGTGAACTTAAAAAATGAGAAGATAAGTTTTGATGTTTTAAGTATGATCCCTGAACCTATTGCAAGGACGCATAATATAGTAGCTTTTAAATCTAATAAAGAGTCGCTTGAAGTTGCCATGCTTGAGCCTGAGGACCTTGAAACTATAGATTTTATCAAAAAAAAATCTAACTTAAAGATACTTCCTAGGCTTACTACACCAGATTCTATAAAATATGCTCTTTCTCAATATCAGAGAAGCTTGAGTGCTGAGTTTAATGATATTATAAAAAAAGAATCAGGATCTATAAAAATTATTCCTGAAAATATTGAAGGGGAAGAAGAAGTTGAAGAGCTGAAAAAACTTGGTGAAGATTTGCCAGTAGTAAGAATTGTCGACACACTCCTTCGGCACGCTATACTTGAGAGAGGTAGTGATATTCATATCGAGCCGACTGAAAAAGATGTAATCGTTCGTTATAGAATCGACGGAGTTCTTCATGATGCTATGGTATTGCCAAAGAGTGCGGCTGATGGAATAGTTGCTCGTATTAAGATCCTCTCTAGCTTGAGGTTAGATGAGAAGCGTTTGCCTCAAGACGGTAGATTTAAGATTGAAACTCCAGAAGAAAGAGTTGCTTTTAGGGTATCTATTTTACCAGTTTATAATGGAGAAAAAGTTGTCCTAAGACTTTTACATGAAGGAGCAAAAGGCTTTTCTTTAGAAGCTTTAGGTTTTTCAGAGAATCAGATTGATAAAATGCAAAAATCTATAAAAAGGCCAAATGGATTGCTTCTTGTGACGGGACCTACTGGTTCTGGAAAAACAACTACTCTTTATACTGTCCTTGATATATTGAACAAGCCTGGAGTTAATATATCTACAGTTGAAGACCCTATTGAGTATCAAATGCCGAGGATAAACCAGAGTCAAGTTAAACCTGAAATAGGATTTTCTTTTTCAAATGGATTAAGATCTCTCCTGAGGCAAGACCCAGATATTATAATGGTTGGGGAAATCCGAGATAATGAAACGGCATCTTTGGCAGTGAATGCTTCTTTGACTGGCCACTTAGTTTTATCTACCTTACATACCAATTCAGCAGCCGGTTCTATACCAAGACTTCTTGATATGAAAGTAGAGCCCTTCCTTCTTGTATCTACCTTAAATATGATTGTTGCTCAGCGTCTTGTTAGGAAGCTGACTAAGACAAGAGAAAAATATTTTTTGAACAAAGATCAATTAAAAGAATTAGGTGAAGCAGTTGACTTAGATAGAATGCTAGATATTTTAAAAGAAGAAAAAATCATAGAGCCAAGTGTCTCATGGAGTAAGATTCCTTTTTATAAGACAAAACAGACGAAAGATTCTCCTGATGGGTATTTTGACAGAGTAGGTATACATGAAGTGATTGAAGTGACAGAGACTATAAAAAATCTAGTTATGAAAGGTGCCACTTCAGATGATATCGAAAATCAAGCGAAAAAAGAGGGGATGATAACAATGCTTGAAGATGGTATTATAAAAGCAGTCCAAGGAATAACTACGATTGAAGAAATCTTGAGAGTTACGAGTGAGTAATACTAATAATTTATGAAGTTTATATATAAGGCAAAAAAAATTACAGGGGAGGAGACGAAAGGAGAAGCTGAAGCAAAAGATAGGTTTGACCTTGCTAAGGATTTAAAAGTAGAAGGCTATGTGCTCACATCAGCTAAAGAGAAAAAAGAATCTAAATCTATCTTATCTTTTTCATTGTTACAACGGGTGCCGACATCAGAAAAAATGTTATTCAGTAGGAATTTATCTGTTATGATAAATGCTGGACTTTCTGCGACAAGAGCTCTTTCTATTATTATTAGGCAAACTAAAAATAATAAATTTAAAGAGGTTGTTACCTCTCTTAAGACTGACATACAGAAAGGTAAATCAATTTCAGAGTCAATGGCTCTGTTCCCAAAGATCTTCTCTGGGCTTTTTGTCGCTATGGTTAAGATGGGTGAAGAGTCCGGTAAATTGAGTGAAGCACTTGAGATTATAGGTATTCAACTCGAGAGAGATTGGACACTAAGGAGAAAGGTTAAAGGAGCTTTAATATATCCGATAATCGTCTTTATAGCCTTGGTCCTTATAGGTATTATGTTGTTAGTCTTTGTCGTGCCTACCTTAGTCTCTACTTTTTCTGAACTTAACATAGAGCTCCCTTTAAGCACTAGGATTATTATCGGATTGAGCAACTTCTTGATTAATCATAGTTTGATTACTTTGATATTTTCCGTAGCTTTCTTTTCTTTTGTAGCTTGGGCGGCAAGACTACCGAAAGGAAAGCGATTGTTTGAGTACATATTACTTAGGACCCCTATAGTAGCTTCTATCGCAAAGAAAATTAATGCTGCTCGCACCGCAAGGACACTTTCTTCTTTAACTGGTTCAGGGGTAAAGATAATAGAAGCACTTGATATAACGACTGATGTCCTGCAAAATTCTTACTATAAAGAGGTTATTATAAAAGCAAAAGCTGAAATTCAAAAAGGCTCACCTGTCTCAAAAACCTTTCAAGAAAATGAAAATCTATACCCAATTCTTGTTGGAGAGATGATGGCAGTAGGAGAAGAAACGGGTAAGTTCTCTGAAATGCTTGAGAGGGTCGCTGATTTTTATGAAGAAGATGTTAATAATACTACTAAAAATCTTTCGACTGTAATAGAGCCATTACTTATGGTTTTTGTAGGTATAATTGTAGGCTTCTTTGCTGTATCAATGATATCACCAATGTATTCTATGGCGGGAGGTTTATAAAAACATAGATAAGTAATTAGGAATTATGAATACGAAAGATTTATTTACCAGGAAATGCGGTTTCACTTTAGTTGAAATTATTGTGGCTATATCCATCGTGATGATACTTGTTGTATCGGGGGTTATTTCGTTTGTTTCTTTTCGCAATAATCAGGCCTTGAGTAATTCTTTTTCTGATACCATCTCTCTGATAAATGAGGCAAAGATAGATACTATTTCTTCAAAAGAAGGTTCAGCTTATGGAGTCCATTTTGAGGCAAATAGGGTGGTATTGTTTAAAGGGGCCACCTTCTTAGAACCAAATCCAGATAATCATGAATTAAGTCTTTCTCCTCTTATTGAAATCTCCTCAATTTCTTTAATGGGGGGAGGTGCTGACTTATTATTTAACAAGCTTACTGGGAAGACGGGCCAGTATGGCTCATTGAGCTTTAGGGTTAAATCAGATATTAGTAAGATAAAGATTATAAATATAACTCCATCTGGATCTGTTGACCAAAATTAAACAATGAAAAAATATAGGTTAAATAATTTAGGATTTGGGTTGGTGGAAATTGTAGTAGCTATAGCTATAATATCTTTTTCTATATTTAGTTTATTTTTTATTTTTGAACTTTCCCTTAGGGCAGAAAGGAAAACAGTAAACAACATTAAGGCAGCATTTCTGCTAGAAGAGGGAGTTGAATCTGTGAAAATTATGCGTGACTCTAGTTGGAGTACTAATATAGGGGCGCTTGCATCAGGGGTAGATTATTATCTTACTTTTGACGGATTAAATTGGCAATCATCTGCGACTCCAAATATGGTAGACAATCTTTTTGAAAGGAAATTTAGAGTCAGTGATGTTTTACGTGACGCCAATGATGATATTTCTGCTTCGGGCGTGATTGATCCTGATACAAAGGAAATAATATTTTATGTGTCATGGCTAGAGAGAGGAGCAACTACTACGAATACTCTTTCTTCATATATTACGAATATTTTTAATAATTAAAGATTGGTATAGACCATGTATAGAAAATTAAGCATTATGAATAAGAAGTGCGGGTTTACTCTTATAGAGATGGTGATTTATATTGCTATTTTGTCTATCATTGTGACATTAGTTGTATCATCGATATTAGCTATGTCTAAGTCGTTGAGTAGTATTCAGTCATCTAGAAAAATTAATAACTTTGCAGAGACTTCTTTTGAGAGGCTTGTGAGAGAAATAAGATTTGCAGATAGTGTCGATACTTTAGGTAGCACCTTTGGGGTTAATCCCGGTTATCTAAAGCTTAATACTATAAATCCTGTTGATGAGATACCTACTACTATAGAATTTTATATAAACGGAACAGATCTTATGATGAAAGAAGGAGTAGGTGTTTCTGAAGATATAACACCATCAGCTCTTTCTATAACGAATTTAGTCTTTTATGATGTTGTCGTCTTTGGGGTCTCCGAATCTATCAAGATAGAGATGGAAGTAAGAAGTACAGGTCTTTTTGGAAATAAAATAGAAAAATTTTACGACACAGTAGTTTTAAAAAGAAGTTATTAATTGAACATTAATTATTATCTATATGAAATTTTTTAAAATTCTATCACTTAAACCCCAGTATATGCAATCTAATTTTGGGCAAGCTAGTATCACTGTAGTAATACTATTTCTTTTTATGTCTATTGGGTTAATTGCTGGTGCTTCGTCTTTAGCGTCTAAGGATGTAAAGACAAGTAAGGTATTTTCAAATTCTAAAGAAAGTTATTTTTTAGCGGAGGCTGGCATTGAAGATGTGATATATAGGATAAAAAGAGGGAAAAATATTTCATCTTCTGAATCTATCATTACGTCAGGTGGGCAAGTTGACAGTATAATCTCAAGTATTCTAGGTGGTAATAAAGAAGTAGTTTCCACTTCCAATATTGGTGGGTATATAAGAAAGATAAAAGCAACACTATCTTCATCTTTTGGTTTTGAATTTTTCTATGGAGTGCAGGTTGGGGCAGGAGGCCTTAAATTGAAGAATAATTCAGTTATACAAGGGAGTATTTATTCGGACGGTCCTATTTCTGGTAAATCAGGATCAATTATAACAGGGGATGCTTATGTCGCTACAAAGCTCTCTCTAGTTGATTCTTGGACAATTCAGAATAATGAGACACTTTTTGGTAAAGAGTTACCAGTTCTTGATACTGCAGAGAGTTTTACACCTTCTTCTGGTGGAACACTTGCCCAAGTTTCCGTCTATCTTAAAAATGTTGGCACGCCTAGTAATGCCACTCTACTTATTTTAGAAGATAACGCCGGCTCTCCTTCAAAAAATATTGTTGCTTCAGCTATTCTTAGTGCTAGTCAAGTGACTGGTACATATGGGTGGGTTGATGTAGCTATTCCATCACTCCCTACTCTAATTGCAGGATCTACTTATTGGATGGCAATTGACACAGCGTCTAATATTAGTAATTATTGGTATTGGGGTAAAGATTCAAACAAAGGGAACGGTAACGGTGTTTCTAAAGTAAGTGATAACTGGAATGCTACGATACCTGTCTGGGTTGAAGATACTGGAGATTTTAATTATAAGATTTGGTTCGGAGTTGATGGTAATAGTATAAATGGAATTATTGTTTATGGTGATGTTCACGCAAATGACATAAAAAACTCTAAGATATGTGGAGATGCTTATTATAAGACTATAGATACTTCTTCCTTGTCATTTTTAAACAGTCCTAGTAGTCCTACTTGCTTGGGAATATTAACACCTGGCGTAGGATACCCTTTAAGCGCTGATCCTGCTGTGCAGTCTATGCCTGTCTCCCAGACTAATATACTTATGTGGGAGCAAGATGCCCTAGCTGGTGGTACTTATAGTGACGCTTCTCACTGCACCCCAGTAGATGGCACTATACTTGGCCCAGCAAAATTAGCTTGTGATTTAACTATTAACGATGGAGTTAACCTTACTATAAATGGACCAATCTGGGTTGAGGGAGATATAACTATAAACAACAATAGCGTATTAGAACTTGATCCGTCATTTGGAAGTTCAAGTGTTGTCATAATCGCTGATTACCCTCTAGATACTACGTTAAAAGGAAAGATAAGAACAAAAAATAATATATCAATATGCGGTTCAGCTGGTTATAATAGTGGCACTGGTAAGTGCAACCCATCAGGTGGTAGTTATATAATGATGCTTTCTACTTATTCTGATTTATCAAATAAAGCTATAGCTATTGAAAATAATGTTGACGGGGGTATCTTTTATGCAGCTTATGGAAAAGCGGGAATTGAAAATAATTCTACAGTGAATGAAATTATCGCTTATCAATTGGAATTAGAAAATAATGTGACAATCATATATGAGTCTGGTCTTGCTGATATGAATTTCTCGTCGGGTCCTTCTGGTGCATGGGATATTGTTAATTGGAGAGAAGTAGAATAAATACATTTATTCTACTATAATTAAATAAGTGAAGATTATAAAAGAAAAACAACTTGAAGCTTTTTTAAAAAAGCTGGAAAACAAAGTGCAAGTTTTTGATATCCGTGGAAGTGTATTGCCTCCAAAGCGATATTTCTTTCCTTCCAGAGAAATTACTTTTACTTTTGATAAAAAAAATAAAGACCTCAAGACGATAAAGAGGCCTAAGAGCTTTATTCTTTTTGGGGTTTCTCTTAAGGACTTAGAGGCTATTACTTACCTTGATGAGATAATGAATAATCCTTCTCGTGACTATTTTTATTTCAATAGAAGAGACAAGTCTATATTAATAGGTATGACTAGTAAGAGCTTTGACGTGGCACCAGGAGGGGATATCATCTTAAGAAAGCTTAAAGGCGATGAATATGAAGTTGTAGTTGTCACAAAGAAAGGGGAAAAGCTATTAAAAGATTTAAATTCCTCTTTTAAGGAAAAGAAAAAAGTTGAATATAAGCTATCTAAGAGTAAGACGATGGTGGAGTTGCGAAAGCTTATCGTGTCTGATCCGGAGTTATTACATGATGCTGTAAAGTGGTCATGGAAAAAATACCCAGAGATATGGGATAAGTTGGCAGGAGAGTGTCTAAATTGTGGAATCTGTACTTATGTTTGCCCTCTTTGTCATTGTTTTTCTATAGAGGATAGCGTGGATCTCTCTGGAGACAATTGTAGCCGTTGTCGCAAGTGGGACGCTTGTACTCTTCCTGAGTTTGCTAAAGTTGCCGGAGGAGTTGGGCGGTCAGGACATAATTTTCACGGAGGAGTAAAAGAAAGATATTATAATTGGTTTTATCATAAGTTTGTAAGAGGGTATATTGAGTTTGGTAAATCACAATGTGTTACTTGTGGAAGATGTAAGAAATATTGCCCAGCTAAGATTGATATAGAGGAGGTGCTCCTAGATATAATTAATAAATATAAGAAGTCAGTTAAGCAATTTATGTAAAAATTCGAGGAGTATGATCTTCTTAATAACGGTCATACTCCTAGAATTTTTAAGAGTTATGCAAAATATCTACGAACCAATTTCAGTTAAAATACAAAAGATTCAGAAATACTCTGAGTCAGTAAAACTTTTTCGCCTAGTTAGGCTAGACGGAAGTGCTTTTCCTTTAAATAGGCAAGGACTCGTCTTTACTCCGGGTCAATTCGTCCTTGCTGGTATGTGGGGGTATGGAGAGTCACCCTTTGGTCCTTCTTCTAATCCTCATGACTCCTCGTGTATTGAGATTATTGTTAGGAAAGTTGGGCAAGTAACAAGCGCCTTACATTCTTTAAAAGAAGGTGATGAATTGACACTTAGGGGTCCTTATGGAAATGGCTACCCATTAGATGTGTTTAAAGGAAAGGATATCCTTCTCATAACTGGTGGTTGTGGCATACCTCCTATAGCTTCTCTTGTAGAGCATATAGTCTCTAACAGAGATGATTTTGGTAGTGTACATCTTATTTATGGAGCTACTACCCCGAGTGATCTTTTGATGAAAGATAGGATGAATGAATGGAAAAAGAGAATAAATGTTATGCTAACTATCGATAAGCCCGCTTGTAATTGGGATGGTAATACTGGAATGGTAACTGATTGTATAGATCACCTAAAGATAAACCCTTTAAACACAGTAACTGCTATGTGTGGTCCAGGTCCGATGATTAACGCCATAGAAAATCTACTTAATCCTATGGGGGTCTCTGACAGAAGAATTTTTGTTAGTATGGAAAGAAAGATGCAGTGTGGAGTAGGTAGATGTCAACATTGTGTTACTGGAGATAAATACGTTTGTAGTGACGGACCAGTCTTTAATTTAGACCAGATAGACAAGAATTGGGATTAAATAATGTAAATATGAAAAATATATCAAAACCAAGAATAGCCATATATGATTTTACTGACTGTGAAGGGTGCCAAGTAAAACTCGTCTCCATAAAGGAGAAACTTTTAGACCTAGAAAAACGATTTAACATAGTGAATTGGAGGCTTGGGCAAGAATACTGTGAAGATGGTCCATATGACTTAACTATTATAGAAGGGGCACCTATCACTCGAGAAGAAATAGATTTACTTGTAGAGTTAAGAGAAAAGTCAAAATTAATTGTCGCTCTTGGAGCCTGCGCTTCTATAGCCGGTATACCAGGGATCATGAATAAGAGCGAGAGGAAGAAGTGGTATAAGAAGATCTACGGAGAAGGATATAAGCCTAAAGGGATAGATGCGCTCCCTCTTTCTGCTTATGTAAAAGTAGATTATATGATACACGGTTGTCCTGTTGAAGAGGATGAGATAGTGAGAACATTAGAAGAAGTTCTCGCTGGGAAAGTTCCACGGTACCATGGTTATTCGGTCTGTTTTGAGTGTAAAGAGAGAGAGAATCCTTGCCGTTTACTTGAAGAAAAAATTTGCTTTGGCCCTATAACTCAAGGAGGGTGTAAGGCAGTATGTATCTCTGGTGGGAGCCCTTGTTATGGTTGCTTCGGCCCGAGGGAAGAAGCTAATATTCCGGCACTAGTAAAGATCCTAAAAAAGTTTGCTACAAATAAAGAGATAGACAGGCATCTTTCAATGTTCTTTAATAAGATTAAGGAATATAGAGAGGTATTTGAGTCAGAAATAAAGAAAATAGATAAAAATGGAAAATGATTTTAAGGGCAAGAAAGTTGTCATAATGGGCCTAGGTGGATATAAGGAAGGTAGCGGCATATCTGCCGCTTTGTTTTTTGCACGATTGGAGGCATATGTCATCGTCACAGATTTAAAAAGAGAAGAAGAACTAAGACTTCAAATTAAGAAATTAGATAAATTTAAAAATATTGAATATGTTTTTGGTCGGCATAGAGATAAAGATTTTAAGAAAGCGGATTTGATCTTTCAAAATCCTTCTGTCCCAGATTCTTCTTCTTATCTTAAGATTGCGAGAAAAAATAAGATCCCAATTATTAATGATTGGAGTTTGTTTTTAGAGAAACATAACAATCCTTTAATAGGTATTACAGGCAGTAGAGGTAAGAGTACCACTACGTCTTTGGTCTATAAGATCATTACCATGGAGAAGAAAGCAGTCTTGTGTGGCAATATAGGAGTTTCTCCACTTAAGTATCTTAGCAAGATTAAGAAATCTGACATTATCGTGGCTGAGTTCTCAAGCTGGCTCTTAAGAGGGCTTCTCCCAGTGAAGAAGAGTCCGCATATCGCAGTTATCACTAATTTAAAAGCTGACCACCTTGATAAGTATAAGAACTTGGAAGATTATCATAATGACAAGAAGATTATATTTAAATTTCAAAAACCTGATGATTACCTAATCCTTAATAAAGACGATGAGAGATCTAGGGCTATAGCTAAAGAGGTAGTGTCGAAAGTCTTCTGGTTTTCGAAAGGATATTCTAAGAAAGATAACGGCGTCTTTGTAAAAGATAATCAGATTATTTTCAGGAGAGGTGGCGACGAACAGAAAATTGCTAATTTAAGTGCCGTTAAAATGATTGGTGAGCATAATTTGGAAAATGCACTTGCTTCAATATGTGTGGCAGCCATTATGTCTATATCTAAGAAGAATATATTAAGTGCTCTAAGGGATTTTAAAGGGATCCCTAACAGGCTTGAGTTAGTGAGTGAAATTAAAGGGGTAAAGTATTATAATGACACGACCTCTACTAATCCTGACGGGGTGATAGCAGCTTTGAAAGCTTTTGATAAAAAGAGTGGGAAGATTATCTTGATTGCCGGCGGAGTAGATAAGAACCTCGATTATAGTGAATTTGTAAAGCTTATAGATAAGTCAGTGAAAAACTTAATCTTATTTCCAGGTACTGCCACCGATAAGATTTTAAGAAATATAAAAGTACACTACCATACGGCACACAAGATGAGTGAAGCTGTAGAGCTTGCGAAAAGTTTTGCTAAAAAGGGAGACATAGTCCTTCTTTCTCCTGGTGCGGCAAGCTTTGGCCTGTTTAAGAATGAATTCGATAGGGGCAAGCAATTTGTTAAGGAAGTTAATAAATTATAATTTAAAAAATGAAAATTGATTTATCAAAAATAAAAAGCGTTCATTTTGTCGGTATTGGAGGGATTGGGGTCTCTGCTATCGCTAGGATGATGAAGAGAGAAGGTAAGACAGTAAGCGGTTCAGATATCTCTGACTCGGCTATTTTAAGTAGTTTGAGAAGTATTGGTGTAAGAACTAGTCTGGTCCATAAGGAGTCCAACCTTCTTTCTAGTGCTGGTCTAGTAGTATATACCACGGCTATAAAGTCTAGTAATCCAGAACTTAAAAAAGCAAAGAAACTTAATATACCTTCTATTAGTTATCCTGAGATGCTAGGATTGGTCTCTAGCGAGAAATATACTATAGCAGTCTCCGGGACACACGGTAAGACGACCACTACGGCGATGCTTGCTAAGATATTAGGTGATGCGAAGATAGATCCTACAGTAGTCGTAGGAAGTATATTGAAAGAAAGGAAGAGTAACTTTATTTTTGGTAGGTCAAAATATTTCCTCACAGAAGCGTGTGAGTATAAACGCGCCTTCCTTAATCTTTCACCGAAGATTATAGTTATCACGAATATCGATAAGGACCATTTGGATTATTATAAGGACTTGAGTGACATACAAAGTGCTTTTGTGTCATTTGTAAAAAAGCTTGGCAAAGATGGATATCTAATTTGTGATACTTCTGGTAAAAATATGAGCCCAGTAATAAATGCGGCAAAAAAGACGGGGTGTAAAATCATTGATTACTCGAAAGTTGACGGTAAGATTAAGTTGAATGTGCCAGGGGAATATAATATCAAGAATGCTAAAGCGGCTATATCTGTAATAAAGATACTGCGAGTAAAGAGTGGAGAAGCCATTCAGTCCTTAAAAGAGTTTAAAGGAACTTGGCGTAGGTTTGAGTATAAAGGGAAGACTAAGGCAGGCGCCTTAGTCTATGATGATTATGCGCATCACCCAACAGAGGTCCAATCAGTCTTAGAAGGAGCTCGAAGTTATTTTTCTGGAAAGAAAATTTGGGTCATATTCCAACCCCATCTTTACTCAAGGACAAAAATACTATTAAATGAATTCGCAAGAAGTTTTAATAATGCCGGTGAGGTTATCATTACTGATATATATGCTGCGCGTGAGAAGAAGGATAGAAGCATCCACTCTAAGGACCTAGTAGAAAAAATAAAAAAATATAATAAAAAGGTCCAATACATAAAATCATTTGATAAGATTGAATACTTTTTATCTAAAGAGATTAAGAAGGGCGATGTCATTATAACCATTGGCGCTGGAGATGTTTTCAAGATAGGAGAAAGTTTGTTATAATTGAATTTAAATAAGGGGAATCAAATTTTGATTTTTCGGGAATAGGTTAATAGATATTATGTCAAAAAAGAATCTGGTAAAAAATAGAGCCAATGAATACATAGCTAAGATTGAAGGGCATGGTTCTTTAGCTATCGACTGGAGTAAGGGCAAGGTCAATCTTAACGTCCACGAAGGGGAAAGATTGTTTGAAGGTATCTTAGTTGGAAGGACAGCTGATGAGATGCATTGGATTACTCCGAGGATCTGTGGTGTATGTCCTATCGCGCATAACTTGGCTTCACTTGCGGCGACAGAAGACGCTCTTGGAGTGAAGATTACCCCTACTTCAAAACTTCTTCGTAGGTTGATGCAAGTTGGCCAAAATGTGCAGAGTCATGTCTTGCATGCTGTATTTTTAGCGTTGCCAGATTATATAGGGATAGACAGGATAACAGAACTTGACTTTAAAGACCCTAAGAAGTTTGAGTTAGCCCTTTTCTTGAAGGAGCTTGGGGATGAGATAGCTTATGTGGTGGCTGGGCGAAATGTTCACCCTACTCGTACCACTATCGGAGGTTTTCATAAAGCTCCTACGAAAGAAGAGCTTGAAGCTTTACTTGAGAAGATAAAGATAGCTACTCCAAAGGCGAAAGCTTTAGCAGATTTTTTCGTGGGGCTTCCTTACCCAGAGCTTCAGGTTGACCTTGAGCTTTTGGCACAAAAGGACGGGAAAGTGCTTTCGAATAAGAGAGAATCTTTCAGTATTAAAGACTATAAGAAAAATATTGAAGAAGAGGTGAAGAAATATTCTACAGCTAAGTTTGGTTCATATAAAGGACATGTTTATATGGTGGGGTCACTCGCACGGCTTTACCATAAGAGTTTTTATTATAAAGACATAGCTTCTTTTAAGTTAGACTTTAAGAATCCGTATCATAACAACTTGGCGCAGGCCATAGAAACATTTTTTGAGCTAGAAGAAGCAGCCTCTATCATAAAAGAGCTTCTAAAGGGAAAGATTGATACAAGGATAGCCACTCCGTCAAAAGAACCTTCTCTCTGTGGTATTGGTGCAGTAGAGGCGCCAAGAGGTGGGCTCTACAACGAAGTTCATTTCGATAAAGATGGTATTATCAAGTACGCTAACATTATCACCCCTACAGTCCAGAATCTTACCTCTATGGAAAATACCGCTGAGGCACTACTTGCCCAACATAGCGAAAAATCTCATAAGGAACTTGAACACCTAATGGAGATGTTAATCCGCGCCTATGACCCTTGCATCACCTGCTCCGTGCATTAAAAATAAAGATCTCGTTCTCCTTCTTCTATTCTTTTTAGTCTTTTTTTAGTTTCGTTTTTAATTTTATCATTGGGGATTTGTTCAAGGTATTTATTCATTAATTTTTCTCCTTCAATTTTTACCTCGTTTTGGGCGTAATCTTCAATATATTCTTTAAAAGTTAAAATAGCATTTGGTCTGCAGAAGTTTTGTATATCACCTGGTTTTGCTAAGTCCATAAAGGCCTTCCCTGTTCGTTTTTTCCTATAACAGGCTGTACAAAAGCTAGGGAGTAATTTTTGACTGATAGCGTCTATCAAGAATTCGTTTACATCTCTATGGTCACCTAGCTCAAATTGTTTTAAATTCTTTTCTTTGCCCCCATATCCTCCCGGGGTAGTAATAGAGCCTGAGCTTGCTTGTGATATTCCTAGCTTAAATGCTTTTGTCCTTGTCTTTGCTTGTTCTCTTGTAGAGATAATCATACCCGTATATGGCACAGCTAAGCGTAAGATAGAGATCAACTTTAAGAAATCTTTGTCGGTTACTTTATGTGGAGCTTTCATCTTAACAGTGGGGGCAGATTGAAATCGGGGAACTGAAAATGTGTGTGGTCCAACTCCAAATTTCTTTTCTAAGTATTTTGCATGTGAGATTAGGCTTAATACTTCAAATTTATAATCATAAAGTCCGAATAATACCCCTAACCCTATATCATCTATACCTGCTTCAAATGCTCTATCGTGGGCAAATAACTGTCTCTCGTAGTCCGCCTTAGGTCCATTGTGCATCTTATCGTAAGTCTCTCTATGATAAGTCTCTTGGAAAAGTTGGTAAGTTCCTATACCAGCTTTTTTTAATTTTTTATAATCATCTACTGTGGTTGCGGCTATGTTAACATTTACCCTTCTGATTTCCCCATTTTTTACTTTAGTATTGTATATAGTTTTTATTGCAGCAACGACATCGTCTATAGTGTTTAGTGGATGTTCTCCAAACTCTAAAAGGAGTCTTTTGTGTCCCATTTTTACCAAGACCTTCACCTCTTTTTCGATTTCTTTTGACGATAACTTTTTCCTTACTTCAGGGTTTCTTCTGTGAAAGCCACAGTAATCACAATCATTTATACAAAAACTTGATATATATAAAGGAGCAAAGAGAACCAATCTTTCACCATATATTTCTTTCTTAATTTGCCCGGCAACTCTAAAAAGTTCCCTCAGGAGATTAACATCATTAGTATTTAAGAGAGAAGACACCTCCTTAAGGGTAAGACCTTTTTTATTCTCCGCCTTTTTAAGTATTCTTAGTACCTCGCTTTTGGGTATTTTTCGTGTTTTTTCAAGCAGATTAAAAAGTTTTTTCTCATCTATAACATCCTTAATTTTTGTCATAATTTAATTCTTTATTGATAGGCTATTTCTTATCTCGTCTTCAATCATCTGATAACTATCTTCCTCTCCAGAAAATAAGGCATATTTTTCCCAAGATTCTTCAGGGAGACTTTTTTTACCTGGGTATATTTTATAATTTTCTCTGTATTGTGGAGGGGTAAGGTTAAACATTATTGAATTTCCTCCTGATTGTAATCCCATTTTTCTCCCTTCTTTATCAATTGCCTCAAGAGAACTTGCCACTACAATCCTGGATTTAGGAATTACGAGGCGAGATACGGCTATCATTTTTAGAGCAAATTCAACATTACCCTTTTTTTCGTTTTTGAGAGGAGTTTCATTTGATGGAATAAAGGGCCCCATAGAAACCATATTTACTTTAAAGTCTCTCATAAAGATGATATCACTTGCTAGGTCGTCAACTGTCTGACCAGGAAGCCCTATTAATGGGCCTGTAGCAATATAATACTTCATATTCTTCATCTCTTCTAGTAGTTTAAATCGGTTTTGCATATCTCCTTTCTTAAAACCAGAAAGATGATGCCTTTTATAAAGATCGGGATTTGTCGTCTCGAATCTAAAGAGCACGCCGTCTGCGCCGGCTTTTTTTAATCGTTCATAAGTTTTAGTAGTCCTTTCTCCTATAGATAGAAATATAAATACGCGACATTTCTCTTTTATCCCTTTTACTACTCTTTCAAGCTCATCATCTGTGAAGCCTGAGTCCATACCAGACTGAAGCACTAACATTTTATATCCTTTTTTATTAACTGCATCGTCTGCCGTTTTTATTATTTTATCAACAGGCATTCTAAACCGGGTGAGTTTTTTGTTCTCACATCTTACTCCGCAATAAGTACAATTATTTTGACAGTAGTTTGAGAATTCTATTATCCCATGAAGGCAGATAAAGTCTTTTAGATTCTGCTTTCTTACAATATCTGCTTCAATAAAAAGAGCCTCAGCCTCTTTGGGGTTGTTTAGTCCAAGGAGATACTTCACCTCTTCCTTATCAAGGGTGCGTCCTTTGGAAGCAATAATAGTATTTTTGAATTTTTCTGAGAGTTCATCTTCCTTAATTATTTTTCTTGACTCTAAGAGATCGATAATTTCTTTTGCGTCTTTTTCATCTATTTTTTTTACAGCAAGTCCTACCGTAGCAAGAAGCCAGTCTCCAACCTTCGCGCTTGGCACTGTTATGATATTTACTTCCTTTTCACCATCAAATCTTTTGATTGTGGCAATTTTATCATTTATCCTTATTATTTTTCCAGGTATTGTTAGGCACATTTTGAAGATGAGTGATTATGTGCGTGTTCATGGGAATGCTCTTCCTGGGGCATAGTCTTTATCATTTCAAGAATCTTCAAGGCTTCGTCTTCAGGGAGCTTTTGTATAGCTAGGTCACCGTGGATAAGGAGGTAATCACCAAGATTAACACCCTTATTCCTAAGGAGGCTAATGTTGGCGCGGTGGGTGTGGTCCATAGACTCAACTTCTACCCACTGCCCCTCTATCTTTATAACTTTACTTGGTGTTGCAAGGCACATATTATTTATATT
>CAZLLR010000012.1:0-23892 GCA_964560655.1 uncultured Candidatus Saccharibacteria bacterium
GTTTTTTATATTTTAAGCCAGAGGCGGCTGTCTCAACACCAATAGTGGAAGGCCTTGGAAAAAAATCAGTAGGTGTGCGTGCTTTTCCAACAGCAGAAGGATTTGGAGCAAATTCAGTAGGTGGACGTGGTGGAAAAGTAATTTTTGTCATTAATATAAATGACTCTGGTCCTGGAAGTTTTCGTGACGCTTTATTACAAAAAGGACCAAGAATAATAGTATTCAAGACGGGAGGAATTATTTCTTTAAAAAAAGACCTCAATATTTATGAACCTTTTATTACAATAGCCGGACAGACAGCTCCAGGAGATGGAGTCTGTTTGAAAAATGCTGGGTTGGTCATTAATACTCATGATGTGATAATACGACATCTATGTTCAAGACCTGGCGATAGTCAAGGTCGTGACCCTGAAGATCGTGATGCACTCAAGATAATGGGAGGTTATAATATTATTCTTGACCATATTTCCGCAAGTTGGGCAATTGATGAAGTTGTCAGTGCTTGGTACTCCCCACATGATATTACAATTCAATGGTCTATAATTTCTGAGGCTTTACATAATAGTATACACCCAAAAGGACCTCATGGAATGGGGCTTTTGATAGGTGATACTGTAAAAAATGTTTCAATTCATCATAATCTTTTAGCTCATAACAATCAAAGAAATCCTTTATTGAAAGGAAATACTTTAACAGACATACTGAATAATGTTATATATAACTGGGGAGATTTTGGAACACAGACACGAATTGATTATTCTAAAAAGCCTATTTATTCAAATGTAATAAATAATTACTACAAAAAAGGGACAAATAGTAAAAGTGGAGTGTTTGGTTTTGAGGCTACTAAAAATGATTCCAAAATTTTTATTAAAGGAAATAGAGGTGATTCAGAAATTTTAATTGATTATAATGATAACCCTGAAAGATACTTTAAAGATTTCCCTTTTTTAGTCTCAGAGCAACCATTTCCAATTACAAATGTTAGATTAGATACAGCAAATGAAGCTTACCGTTTAGTTTTGGAAAAGGCAGGAGCTAAGATACCTGTCCAGGATAAAGTTGATGCGAGGATAATACAAAATGTGAAAACTGGGACAGGGACAATTATAAATTCTCCTTCTGATATCGGAGGGTATCCAGATTATAAGAATGGAATATCTCCGCTTGATTTTGACAATGATGGCATACCTAATGAATGGGAAATAGCTCATAATCTAAACCCTAATGACAAATTAGATGGCAATAAGGTTAGTGTAGGTGGATATACTAATATTGAGCAGTATATTAATGAATTAGCAGGAGATATTTAGTAAATTGAATAGTTAGAATATTTCCATCCATCTATTAAAATAATTAATTTTATATATAAAAAAGAACGTAGAATGTTGGTGGTTTGACAGGGAGGGTACACCCGATCCCATTCCGAACTCGGAAGTTAAGCTCCTAAGTGGCGATGATACTCTTTAGGGGGAAAGTAGCTAGCCGCCAACACAAAGTATTTGATTTAAATTTTATTTGCGGGGACTCGGAAGCCCCGCCGAAGCGGGGTAAGTTAAGCTCCCCAGTGGCGATGATACTCCTACAGGGGAAAGTAGCTAACCGCCAACATTCTGCATTTTTTTTGTGCTTATCTCCACTTGGACACTCGGTGTCCAAGTGGTTTTTTTATTTGACATAAAAGTAAGAAAATAATTATATAAGAATATGAGTAAGCCTATAAAAAGAGTACAAAGAGTAACTAGTAAAGGGCAAATAACGCTTCCTGCTTCCTGGCGTAAAGATTTCAAAACAGATCAGGTTATTGTAGAGTCAAAAGGTGATTCTATAGAGATTTCTCCCCTTACTATAGGTAACTACAAAGAAGATTCGGAATATACAGTCTTTGATGCTATAAAAGATAATGAAGGTTAAGGATTGAAAGTAAATGACTTATTAAACATCTTAAAGAAAATAGATAAATAATTCTCTATTATGAATAAGATAGAGAAGCTTTTTAGAAGAATTTCAAAAAAAGAAAGACTCCTATTAATAGGTTTAATCGAAAATTTTCATAATATTCCTAAGGGCTTAGATATTAAAAAATTAAAAGACAGCGATTTTTATAGAGTTCGTAAGGGTAAATTTAGAATAATTTTTCATTATGATGATAGTAAAAATTTGATAATTGATTCTATAAAATCAAAAGGAGGAGCCACTTATAGAAATCTTTGATATAGTTACCTATAAAATAAAATCCACGCATATCTATATATACGGGGGTTTTATTTTATGTTAATATGGTTTCATGAGTTGGGTAGCGCAAAGAAAATTGGCCTATTTACTTGTAGCTTTTTTGCTATTTACAGCTGTTGCTGTAGGTGGTTTTTTATATTTTAAACCGCAGTCAACTTGTTTTGACAATAAGAAGAATCAAAATGAAGTGGAGGTAGATTGTGGTGGTGTATGTGGTTCATGTTTAGGAGATACTAAAGAGATTATTACACTGTGGAGCAATGTTTTTCCTTTGGGGAATGGAGTATATGAAGTAGCCTCTCTTATAAGGAATCCGAATTTTTTTGCGGGTTTGCCTAAGCTGGAATACAGGCTTAAGCTTTATGATATAAATAATGTCCTTATTGCAATAAGAGAAGGGGAGACTTTTATGAATCCAAATGAAGATTATTTAATTTTTGAAACAGGTATCACTGTGGGAGAAAGAACTCCAAAGCGCGTGTTTGTAGAGTTCGGCGATTTAAGCTGGCAGAGGATTGAAAAAGAAAGAAATCAGATTACCATTTCAGAGAAAATTTTTAGTAATTTAGCCTCGCCTATTCTTAGGGCGAAGATTGTCAATAATACACTTTCTTCTATTAAGAATATTGAAGCAGCAGCTGTCCTTTTTGATGTGGAAGAGAATGCTATAGGTGTGAGCGTCACTAAGATAGGGTCTCTTTCGGCAGAATCTTCACAAAGGATATCCTTTACTTGGCCTAGCCATTTTGAATTGGACCCATCAAGTAGTAAGATCTTGATACGAAGTAATTTGACTAATGAAGACAATATATAAAAATAATATAGATTGGGTTCTGTTTCTATCTATCTTACCCATATTGGGTATTGGCCTTATCACTATGAAGAGTTTTGGAGGTGCAGAGAGTAATTATTTCTTCACTAGGCAGATTATATGGATACTTCTTAGTCTTATCGTATTTTTTATTTTTAGTTTTGTAGATTGGCGTTTTTTAAGAAATGGAAAACTTCTAGTTGGCCTTTTTGCCTTTTTTTGCTTTATTCTTGCCATATTATTAGTTTTTACTACTGCCGTTAAGGGTGCCTCAAGTTGGATTAATCTTGGTTTTTTTTCTGTGGAGCCCTCTGACCCCATGAAGTTACTTCTCATCATGGTTTTGGCTAAATATTTTTCTCGTCGTCATATTGAGATTGCTAATATAAAACATATTATTATCTCCGGTGTATATTCCCTCATCCCTTTTACCCTCATACTCTTTCAGCCAGATTTTGGATCAGCTATCATAATATTTTTTATCTGGCTAGGTATGATCCTCGCGTCTGGTGTATCAAAGAAGCATCTTTTTATGGTCTTCTTTATTTCAGCTGTTACTTTTACCACTTTTTGGTTGTTTATATTTGCTCCATATCAGAAGGCACGAATAAAGTCTTTTATAGACCCTTTAGCTGATATACAAGGATCTGGATATAACGCTTATCAATCTATGATTGCTGTAGGCTCGGGACAAGTTTTTGGTAAGGGGATTGGCTTTGGCACGCAGAGCCGACTGTCTTTCTTACCAGAACACCAGACGGACTTTATCTTTGCAGCCTTTGCTGAAGAGTGGGGATTTATAGGAGTAACTTTACTGTTCTTATTTTTTGGGATTGTTATATGGAGAATTTTAAAGAATGCTATGCTAGGCGCTACAAACTTTGAAAGTCTTTTTGGGCTTGGTTTTGCGATCTTTTTGATAAGCCATTTTATTGTCCATATCGGTATGAATATAGGCCTCATGCCTATTACTGGTACCACTATCCCTTTCTTAAGCTACGGAGGTTCTCATATGCTCACTGTATTTGCTGGCCTCGGTATACTAATGGGTATGAGGCACTATAGTCGCATTACTCACCACGAAGATACTCATAAAGAATTTTTGGGATTATAGGTTATTTATTGAAGATAATACTATTAAAGCCGACATTACAGTCGTCTCTGAATGATTGACCTTCAAGAGGGTATGAGTATAAGACAGTTGTCCCTATTGGGCAAGTAGCACTTAAATTCCATGTAAGAGGATTCCAAAAGGCATAGTAATGATTAGTAGCGCACGGGTCGCTATTATTTAGAGGGTCTATAGGGACTTGGGGTAAATATGGGGAGAGTGCAGTTTCAAAGCCAGCAGTCCATGATCCGCCACAAGTACTGTAACCCCCGATAGGATAATCATCATTATCAAGCAAGTATAAATTTAGCGCTTGAGTTATTTGGGTGAAGTCAGCTGCTCTTTTTGCCTCTCTCCCTTTCCGCCTTGCTACTGATAAACTTGCCATTATAACTGTCGCAAGTAATCCTATTATGGCAATGACGACGAGTAACTCTATCAAGGTAAAACCATTTTTATTTTTTTCTTTTATCATTTCTTTTATCATATCATCTAACCTAGAAAAAAACGATTATAAGATATATACTAACTTTGTGGATAAAAAAATATTAAAATTTATAGAAGAAGAAAAGAAGCGACAAAAAAGTGTCGTTAATCTTATTGCCTCTGAGAATTATGTGTCAGAAGATGTATTGATGGCGCTTGGTTCAGGCCTTGTGAATAAATACGCTGAAGGCTATCCGGGCAAGAGGTATTATGGAGGCAATGGTGTTGTAGATAAGATTGAGAATTTATGCAAAGAGAGAGCCTTGAATCTTTTTGGTCTTTCTTCTAAAAAATGGGATATTAATGTGCAACTTTATTCTGGAAGCCCAGCTAATTTCGCAGTATATTCTGCTCTTGTACCTCAAGGTGGTAAAATAATGGGGATGGAACTTTCTTCAGGTGGGCACTTAACTCACGGACACAAGGCATCGTTTACTGGTAAGTTTTGGAAGCAGATACCTTATGGGGTAGATAAGAAAACAGAGAAAATCAATTATGATGAACTTTTAAAGACAGCTAAGAGAGAAAAACCTGATATTGTTGTGTGTGGATTCACTGCTTATTCACGTAAGATTGATTTTAAGAAATTTAGAGAGATTGCGGATTCTTGTGGGGCTTATTTAATGGTAGATATGTCGCATATTGCTGGGCTTGTGGCAGGGGGTGTCCATCCGTCGCCCTTTAAATATGCTGACGTGGTAACAACCACCACTCATAAAACTCTGCGTGGTCCGCGCTCGGCATTAATTTTTTCTAAAGCTAAAATTTCTGAACTTATAGACAAGGCTGTCTTCCCTGGTCTTCAAGGTGGTCCACATATGAATCAGATTGCAGCCGTAGCAGTCTGTTTGGAAGAGGCATCTTTACCAGCCTTTAAAAAATATACTGCTCAAGTGGTGAAGAATGCTAAAATACTCGCCTTAGAGTTGAAGAAAAGAGGTTACAGGATTATATCAGGTGGGACAGACAACCATCTTTTACTTGTTGATGTGTGGGACGGAGGTAGAGGTATAAGTGGAGCTGATGCTAGTGATATGTTAGAAAAAAAAGGGATTATAGTAAATAAAAATACTATTCCTTTTGATGATAGGTCGCCTTTCGATCCTTCAGGAATTCGTCTTGGTACAGCTGCAGAGACGACTCGTGGGGCAAAAGAGAAAGATATAAAAAAAATTGCTGAGAAGATTGCAAAAATATTGAGTGTTTAAAAATAACTTAGATTAAGGTTTATGATAATTGATGGAAAAAAAATTGCAGAAAGAATAAAAGAAGAATTAAGATTAAGTATAAAAGAGGATAAAAAGAAACTAAAGATTGCTATTATCCAAGTGGGTGAAGACCCAGCTTCTTTGAAGTTTGTCGAGAAGAAGCAGAAGTTTGCTGAAGATATTGGCGTAAAATCAAAAGTTTATAAATTGCCTGAGGAAGTCTCTACAAGTAAATTACGAAAAAAGATAGCTGGCATCATCCACCCTAGCGCTAGTGACGGGAAAAATATTGGAGTCATCATACAGCTTCCTTTGTCGAAACATATAAATACTCAATATATCTTAGACAGTGTGCCGATAAACAAAGATATTGATGTATTATCTGCGAAGGCAACAGGAGAATTTTCTACAAACAAAAGCAAGATATTGCCACCAGTGGTTGGTGCAGTGAAGGCTATACTTGAAGAGGGACATATTGGGGTGAAAGGGAAGAATGTCGTGGTGGTAGGCGCAGGTCTCTTAGTGGGTAAGCCTGTGGCTACCTGGCTTATAAATGAAGGCGCGACAGTCTCTGTATTAGATAAGGATACTTCTGATATAAAATCTTATACATTAATGGCTGATGTTATAATAGCAGGGGTAGGAAATTCAGGACTTATAAAGCCTGATATGGTCAAAGATGGAGTGGTGTTGATAGACGCTGGCACCTCAGAGCAGGCTGGCAAACTTGTTGGTGATATAGATCCAGTTTGCGAGAAGAAGGCGAGCCTTTTTACACCAGTGCCAGGGGGTGTTGGACCACTAACAGTTGCTATGGTGTTTAAGAATTTGGTATACTTAAGTAAGTAGTTATAGTTATTTTTAATTTTTAATATCAATATGAATCCCGTTAGAAATTTCAAAAAATTATCTAATGTGGTATAAATAAGTAATAAAAATATATAAACATAATTTCTAACGGGATGAATCAAACAATTTTTTACTTTATAAATAGTTTTGCAGGTCTGTATAATTGGCTTGATTGGTTGATTATATTTTTTGCTAATTATTTTATCTTTGTTCTTGCTTTCGGTGCTTTATTTTTAGCTTTATATCACAAAAGTGAAAAACAGATCATAAGGAATTTGGCTTTTATTTTTGTCTCAGGAATAATAGCATGGGGTATAGTAGAGGTCGTAAAACATTTTTATTTTAGTCCTAGGCCATTTTTAGCACTTGAGAATGTTAAGTTACTTATAAGGCACGGAGCTAATGATTCATTCCCATCTGGGCATACGGCTTTCTCTTTTGCTATTGCGACGGCAGTCTTCTTTTGGAAGAAGAAATATGCTTCGGTCTTTTTTACAGGAGCTTTGCTTGTTGGTTTGGCTCGCGTTGCTTCCGGTGTCCACTTCCCATACGATATCTTAGGAGGAATCGTACTTGGTATTATCGTCCCGTCTTTAATATATTCTTTATTAAAGAATAAACACTTTTCAAAAAACTTAAAATCTGCTCGCCCATTTTAAAAATTTGTATGTAAGACTTGTCTAAAATTTTTATCTGGGTATAATAAAAGTCAATGTTTAAGACAAGGATTTTAGCAATATTTTTTATTTTAGCCGGTATAGGTATCGGCTATTTTACATATTCTTCAGAAGTTGGAAGCGATGCTATTCCCCCGCGATTGCCTTTTAAACTCGGACTTGATTTGCAGGGAGGATCTCATCTATTATACGGGGCTGATGTTTCAAATATTGATCCTAGTGAGATAAATGACTCCATGTCTGCTTTGCGCGATGTTATAGAACGTAGGGTCAACCTTTTCGGTGTCTCTGAACCTCTTGTACAAGTTGAACAGACTGGCATTTTCAGCGCTAGTGATACAAAAGAATATCGCCTAGTAGTGGAATTGCCTGGAGTTACAGATTTAAATCAAGCTGTTGCCATGATAGGGCAGACTCCTTTTCTTGAGTTTAAGACTGAAAGAGATATTAAAGGACAAGAAGCGATTCTTGAAGCACAAAAAAATGGAGAAAGTATATACGAAGACCCTTATTTTATCTCTTCTGATTTGACAGGGCGTTATATCAAGAAGGCTGTCTTAGAGTTTGACCAGACCACTTTTCAGCCTAAAGTAGGTTTGGAGTTTAATAAAGAAGGAGAAGATCTTTTTGCTAAATTAACTAAAGATAATGTTGGAAAGAAGATTGCTATATATCTTGACGGCGCGCCTATCTCTGTGCCCGTCGTTCGTGAAGAGATAACTTCTGGTACTGCTGAGATCTCAGGTGGCTTTACTGCACAAGAAGCAAAACTCCTTGTGGGAAGACTAAACTCAGGAGCACTTCCTGTTCCCATTGAGCTTATCTCAGAGCAGGGCATTGGCGCGACTCTCGGCGGGGATACTCTTATGAAAGGTATAAGAGCTGGTATATATGGTATCATTGCTGTAGCTATATTCTTAATACTTTATTACAGGCTTGCTGGAGTTTTGGCTGTGGCATCACTTGCTGTCTACACAGTGTTGATGCTCTTTATATTTAAAATCTTCGGCTTTACTTTGACTTCTGCGGGAATAGCTGGCTTCATTCTTTCGGTGGGTATGGCTGTTGATGCTAATGTAATCATATTTGAACGCATAAAAGAAGAGCTTAAGAGTGGAAAGATGGCACAAGGTGCTATATCGGACGGCTTTTCAAGAGCATGGCTTTCTATACGTGATGCTAATATTTCAAGTATTATCACAGCAGTTATCCTTTTCTGGTTTGGAACGAGCTTAGTTAAAGGGTTTGCTTTGGTATTTGGGCTTGGGGTCTTAATCTCAATGTTTTCTGCTATTATAGTGTCAAAGATACTAATCACAGCTATAGGTATTAAAGAAGGGACAAAATTCAGTCGATTTTTACTAGGAGGAAATTTTAATAAAATAGAAGATTAATTATGTTTATCGTTAAATACAGAAAAATATTTTATATAATAAGCTCACTGGTTATAATAGCTAGTATTTTTACTGTATTTAAGAGTGGATTGAACTTAGGGATAGACTTTACGGGGGGCGCGCTTCTTGAAGCAGAATATAGCAATGACATGCCGGAAATATCTTTATTAAGAGAGAAGATAGGCGAGGCTGGTTTCAAATCTTTCCGTCTTCAGCCTACTGGAGAGAAAGGTATTGTTCTTCGTACAGCTACCCTAACAGAAGAAGAACATCAGAATCTATTGTCTGTATTGAAAGGTGGTGATACTTATGATGTAATAGAGAAGAGATTTGATTCAGTGGGACCTGTTATTGGAGGCGAATTAAAACGCAAGGCGATAGTTTCTATAGGTCTGGTTGTTTTACTAATCATCCTTTTTATTGCCTTTGCTTTTCGTGGAGTAGCTAAGCCAGTTTCTTCTTGGAGGTATGGTATAGTCGCTATAATAGCGCTTATACATGATGTCATTGTCCCTGTGGGTGTGTTTGCCTTTATAGGTGCTGAGGTGGACGTTCTTTTTGTAACAGCGCTTCTTGCTATATTAGGGTATTCGGTAAATGACACTATTATAATCTTTGACCGTATAAGGGAGAATATCAAGCTGAAGATTTCAAATGACTTTGAAGAGACGGTAGGTACAAGCCTCAGTCAGACTATGGCCCGCTCCATAAACACTTCTTTAACTACTCTTGTAGTTCTGGGCTTCTTATTTTTCTTAGGTGGCAATGCTACAAAAATGTTCTCTCTTACTCTGGGTGTGGGAATAATTGCTGGAACTTATTCGTCAATCTTTTTGGCAGGACCACTCTTAGTAACTATACAAAAGCTACAAAACAAAAAGAAAAAATAGATTAGACAATAGATACTATATGTGGTATGTTTTCAGTAGATTAAAAATTGAAGTCTTTCCCAGCTTATCTTAAGAGGGAGGTATAAAGGTGAAAAAAGGAAATAAAAAAGACCAGATTGATAAGGGGCAGTATACATGCGAGTGTGGATGGTCAGGATCTTTCGGGGGTCTAATAAAAGAGCCTGAAATCTGCTGTGTCAATAAGGTTATGTTAAAATGCCCAGATTGTAAAAGAGTTATTCAGGATACTCTGGAGTATAAAGAAGGCTAGTATAACCTAACTTTTAAGGAGGATCGATGTCTACTAATGTTAAAATAATCAAATGTGATTGTTCTTGTGGGTTTGTTATTTTAAGTAGGTTAGGAGAAGGAGAAATAGATGAACTCAGTGATAGGAGGGTACCTCATTTTTCTCCACAAATGAAAAAAAAGATAAGAAAGATAAGGGGGAAAGACTCAAAGAAAGAGGTCAAGCGCTAGCGCTTGACCTCTTTCTTTTTATGTATATAATGTATTAGAGTCTATAGAGAGTATAGGCTGTACTTTAATAATTTAAGAATCCACTAAATAACAAGTCCAAAACAATGATAGTCCGCCAAGGGCGGATTAACTCGGGTAGTCAGCTTTTAGCTGGACCCTCATTGAATATTATTTTTTCTTTTGTTCCGTTCTATTTCTAGCCGAACATTTGTTTTTAACAGATGCTAGGCTAACTATAAGTAGTTTCTTTAAATTACTTATAGTTTTTTTAAGAGTTTGATCCTAGCTCAGGATGAACGCTGGCGGCGTGGATAAGGCATGCAAGTCGAGCGATGTGACTTCGGTCACAGAGCGGCAGACGAGGTAGTAACACGTAGGAACGTGCCTCTAAGTCGGGCATAACTAGCTGAAAGGCTAGCTAATTCCCGATAGTCCCTTCGGGGTAAAGGAGTAATCCGCTTAGAGATCGGCCTGCGAGCTATCAGCTTGTTGGTAAGGTAATGGCTTACCAAGGCTATGACGGCTAGGGGAGGTGAGAGCCTGACCCCCACCGATGGCACTGAGACACGGGCCATACACCTACGGGTGGCCGCAGTCGAGAATATTCCACAATGGGCGAAAGCCTGATGGAGCGACGCCGCGTGCAGGATGAAGTCTTTCGGGATGTAAACTGCTTTTATGAGGGAGAAATTACGATGATGTTACCTCACGAATAAGGGGCTGCTAAACTCGTGCCAGCAGCAGCGGTAATACGAGTGCCCCAAGCGTTATCCGAAATTATTGGGCGTAAAGGGTGTGTAGGTGGTTTTGTTAGTCTCTTGTTAAAGCTTCCGGCTTAACCGGAAAGATGCAAGAGAAACGGCAAAACTAGAGGATGCGAGAGGTCTATGGAACTCATGGTGTAGGGGTGAAATCCGTTGATATCATGGGGAACACCAAAAGCGAAGGCAATAGACTGGCGCACTCCTGACACTGAGACACGAAAGCGTGGGTAGCGAATGGGATTAGATACCCCAGTAGTCCACGCCCTAAACGATCTTCTCTAGCTTTTTGGAGTATCGACCCTCCGAGAGGCGAAGCTAACGCGTTAAGAGAAGCGCCTGGGAAGTACGGTCGCAAGACTAAAACTCAAAGGAATAGACGGGGACTTGCACAAGCGGTGGATCATGCGGTTTAATTCGATGATAAACGAAGAACCTTACCAGGGTTTGAAACCCAAGCGAAGCATCTAGGAAACTTAATGCGTCTCACAAGGACGGTTGGGCAGGTGATGCATGGCTGTCGTCAGTTCGTGGTTTGAATTGTTCCCTTAAGTGGGGTAACGAACGCAACCCCCGTTGTCTGTTATATGTTTCAGGCGAGACTGCCCCTCACTTTGTTCGCGAGCTCAAGCTCGTTGATAGAGTGAGGGGAGGAAGGCGGGGATGACGCCAAGTCAGCATGTCCCTTTGACACCCTGGGCTACACGCATGATACAATGGTCGGTACAATGGGTCGCTAAGCGGTAACGTGGAGCCAATCCCATCAAAGCCGATCCCAGTCCGGATTGAGGTCTGCAACTCGACCTCATGAAGTTGGAATCGCTAGTAATCGCAGGTCAGCTATACTGCGGTGAATACGTTCTCAAGTCTTGTACTCACCGCCCGTCACGTCAAGGAAGCCGGGAGTGCCCGAAGATCGTCTTTATGGCGAACTAAGGTAAGTTCGGTAACAGGGACGAAGTCGTAACAAGGCACGGCTAGCGGAAGCTGGTCGTGGATTATATTCATTAAATCTTGTTTTTGTACCCTCGTGGTACAGAATTGATTAGGTTGATTTTCCACTTCGGTGGATAGAGTGTTGGCCGATGAGCTTTAAGTCTCGGCTTAGAACGGAACAAAAGAAAGAATAATAATTTTATCTATTTTAAATAAAAGACCACTAATTATATCTATTGGTGGTTTTTTGTTTGAATAAATACTGTTTTTCTGTTATAAAAGATGTTATGCGACTGTAGCTCAGCTGGTTAGAGCGCGTCACTGATAATGACGAGGTCCCAGGTTCGAATCCTGGCAGTCGCACAGTGTTTTTAATTAGAGCGGATAGAAAGGTATATTTGATCTTTAATAATAAAAAGGAGGAGAGGAATATCCATTATCGTGATTAAATTTGTTTTTGTTTATTTAGTTGTCAATGTAATCTGGACATACTTAGGCCGTGATGGATATAGCTTACGGCAGATTATTTTATCTTTGCTGTTTAAAGTTCCATCGACGGTGCTGTTATTCATTTTCATGTTTATAATAGGATCTTTTATGGGTCAAGATAAAGCAGCAATTTACCGGGATTCAATATTTGAAAATTGGCTCCCGTAACAAAAAAATAAATTTTATTAAGTCGTTCTGTTGTTTTTACACAGGACAGTTTTTCTTTTACCCAGTTTTTATTTTTACAGATGACGTTAATATTGTATAATCAATACAATTATGTTTATACAAATTTTTAAGAAAGCAATAGTTGCCGCGTCTTCATTTTTGTTACCATTTATTGTATTCTTCGTATTACTCAAGAGTCCTTTTTCAGAAGAAGTCTTCTATAACCCCGTGCTGCGTTCGATTGTCGTGATTTTAATCTGCATGATGGCTTTTATCGTCGCATATTTTGCTTATCAGATATATAAGAAAAATCATGATGCTAGAATATTCATCATAACTTTAGCTTTCTATGTATTTGGTTTTGTGTTCTTTCTTAATATATTATCCACTGCAAACTTTAGTTTTTTTATGGCGGAAATTTTTGAAGTTACAGAGCATTATGGGCTCTTCTTTGGATCTCTTTTATTGCTAGGTTTTATTCTTCCCCCAGTCACTCTTGATGCTAAAATATATAAATATAGGCGTAAGGTCTTCTTTTGGATTTTTTTCGGTCTATTAGCTGTATTTATATTTCTTGTCTTTTCTCCGAGTGTGACAGAAGTTCTTGACCATAGCGCTAGTTTTTTTATTGGGGCTTCAGGGTTTCTCATTTTAGCTGCCCTAATTCTTTTGTTGTATAAATATAAGGACAGTACTAGTAACTTGATATGGCATCTAATAGTAGGATTATCTATATTGATTAATTCTGCTATAGTACCATTTTTCTATAAAGACTGGGGTGTTCTTTGGTGGTATTTTAATTTTATTATATTAATCTCTTTTTCTACTGTATTTGTTGGACTTGTTAGAAACTTATTTAAGCGAGTTCCAAAAGGGAAAGAATATGAGGGGTCTGGTTTTCAATTAGTCTTTGGAGAGATCCCAATTTATGCGAGGATTAGTACCAAGATGATACTTTTTATAGTATCTATATCCGTACTACCTCTCCTCGCTACCAATTATTTTATATTTAGTAGTGCTAAAAGCAATCTTCGCCAACAAGTCTTTGACGATCTTTCTTTCGTCTCTGAATCTGTGGGAGGACAAGTATTTGCGTATCTGGATTCTGTGGAGTCCAGGACTCTTGATTTCTCATCAGACGGATTTATTAGAGATAAAGTAAAGGAGATAACAGAAGATAAATCAAGCATTGCGGTCTCAGAGCTTAATAATCATCTTATTAAGAATAAGAGGCCCCTTGACGGTACAATCTTAGACATCATTATCGCGGACTATAATGGTAAAGCCATCTCATCTACAGATCCTAATGAGATTGGAATTGACGAGTCTGACGATATTTATTTCCTGAAAGGGAGAGAGGGCATTTATGTGTCAGAACTTGATTCGCTCAAGGAACATTTTGGGCTAGCTGAGAGGGCTTTGATAGTGTCTGCTCCTTTGACAGATAAAGAAACAGGAGAATTGATAGGTGTTATTATTAATTTTTTCAATATTGAGAAGATTCAAGACATTTTAACAGGAAAATTTAAGGAAAGTAGGGGTGGCGATAATACCATTACAGAGAAAAGTAAATCGGAGGTCTATATAGTTGATAGGAATAATAGAATGTTTGTTCATCCTGGCGAAGTAAGTCATGAGTCTGGAGATGAACATAGCTTTGGCATGAAAGTAGACACCCCTCCATCTGTTAAGTGTTTTAAAGAAGGAGAGGATTTTACCGGTATTTATAGGAATTATAAAGACGAAGAAGTTATAGGCGTCTCTATCTGTATCGTTGATAGGGGTTGGGTTGTCATTATAGAGAGAGACAGAGGGGATGTCTTTCAGCCGCTTTCTAATCTTGAGAATAATCTTATAACAATAGTCCCCCTTACAGTGATAGTTATTTTATTCTTTGGATTATATTTTTCAGGTCGGCTTACTGACCCCATAGAATCTCTTACCGCTGTCACTAAGAGGATATCAGAAGGAGACTTTGAAGTAAGGGCTAACCTTGACTCAAGGGATGAGATAGGTATTTTGGCAGAAAATTTCAATAAGATGACAGATAGTCTGGTAGAGGCAAGAATTTTTCCAGAGAAAATAATACACTCCATGGGTGATAGCTTGATAGTTCTAAGTCCCGATGCTAGAATAACTAAAATTAACCAAGCGACACTAGATCTTTTAGGTTATGACACTAAAGAATTAATAGGTACTCAAGCAGAGAAAGTTATAGGTTCTGAGGCAGCTAAAGCTATATTTATGGGCTCTGGGCTTAAGAAGCTTCTTGAAAATGGATATATCAAAGATATTGAAATATCATTTAAATCTAAAGACGGAAAAGATATACCCGTCAGCATCTCAATCTCAGTTATTAAGAATGAAAATGAAGATATAGCTAGTATCGTTGTGGTGTCCAAAGATATGAGGATTTTTAAAGAAGTTGAAAAAGCGAAGTCAGAATTTATCTCTATAGCTGCTCATCAATTAAGGACACCTCTTTCTACTATAAAATGGACTATGCAGATGCTTATGGACGGGGACTTTGGCAATCTTAATAAAGAACAGAAAAAAGCTCTTGCTGAAGGGAATATGGCTAATGATAGAATGGTGGCGCTTATCGCTGACCTTTTAAATGTATCACGCATCGAGGAGGGAAGATTTGCTCTTAAGTTTTCTATGGTTAGGCTTAGTGAGATGATAAATAATATCATTAAGAGTCTTGACGGTAAGGCAAAAAATAAAAATATCAAATTGAGTTTCATTGGTGGTGGTAATTTGCCTATACTTAAAATAGATACCGATAAATTCTATATTGCTTTAGAGAACCTTATAGAAAATGCTATAAAATATAGTCCATTAGGTAGTAATGTGAAGATTGAAGCTGAAAGAATTAAGGATCTTATAGAGATAAGAATTAAGGATGAGGGTATAGGTATTCCAGAAACAGAGCAGGCTAACATGTTTACTAGGTTTTTCAGAGGAAGCAACGCTAAGCAAAAACATACAGATGGTTCGGGTTTAGGTCTTTATATTGCTAAGAATATTATTGAAAAACATGATGGCAGAATTTGGTTTGAGTCTGAGGAGGACAAAGGAACAACATTCTTTATAAGACTTCCTCTTAATAATAAGACCCACTTGTAATTAATAAATAAAGCAATTATAGTTAATAGTATAATTAATCGCTAAGATATAATATATGTCCCAAAAATACATTTTGATAATTGAAGATGAGAAGACTTTATCAAGTTTACTTAAAGAGAAGCTTACTTCGGCTGGCTATCGGGTAGAGGAAGCTCACGATGGCAAAGAAGGGCTCATAAAGATAAGCCAAGAGAAACCAGACCTTGTGTTGCTTGATATACTTATGCCAGAAGTGAGTGGCTTTGATGTATTAGAAGATCTAAATAAAAGCGGGGCCATAAAGGAATTATCGGTTATAATAATCTCTAATTCAGGTCAACCTGTCGAAATAGATAGGGCCCTTGCTTTAGGTGTGAAAGATTACCTGATAAAAGTTGAATTCACACCTGAAGAGGTATTAGAGAAAGTCTCTAAACAGATAGGTTCTGGATTAAATACAAAAGTTGATAATCTTCCTACGGGAGATGAAGTTATTGTGCCTGAAGAAGCCTCTACCACTAAAGCAATAGGCACTGATAAATACATTCTACTCGTTGAAGATGATAAGTTCTTAAGTGGACTTTTATATAAGAAAATGAGTCAAGAGTTTAAAATAGAGGTTACTGGTAATGGGGCAGAGGCGTTTAATAAGATTAAAGAAGGTCTTCCTAGTTTAATTCTATTAGACTTAATGTTGCCTGACATAGATGGATTTAAAATACTTGAAATATTGAAAAACGATGAAAGGACGAAAAATATTCCAGTACTTATATTAAGTAATTTAGGGCAAAAAGAAGACCTAGATCGTTGTATGAATTTAGGTGCAGCGGGTTATATGGTAAAGGCCCATTTTACTCCTGGTGAAATTGTAGATAAGGCAAAAAGCCTTTTAATATAGTTATTTAACAGTTCTTTTTAGGTGTTAAATAACTATATTATTTTGTTGTAAAAAGTGCTTAAAAGAGCTATAATTTAAACTAATGGTAATTACTTATTATGGGCCGTCTTGTTTTAAGGTGCAGTCTGGCGAGACTGTCATCGTCTTTGATCCACCCTCAAAAGAATCGAAATTCAAATCTCCTAGATTTGCTTCTAATTTAGTATTGGTAAGTCATAACCACAAAGACCATAATGGTTGGGAGAATTTTACAACAGGAGAAAAGCCCCCCGTTGTCTTAAAAGGTCCCGGGGAATATGAAGTAGGCGGCACGCATATTAGAGGGGTGCTTACTTACCACGATACTTCTTTTGGCAAAGATAAGGGGATAAATACATCTTATGTTGTAAATTTAGAGAATATAAACATTTGTCATTTAGGCGACTTTGGAGAAGATGAATTAAGAGGAGAAGTGAAAGAAAATATAGGCGAGGTAGATATTCTTTTTGTTCCGATAGGAGGAGGTTCTGTTATCAATGCTGAAAGGGCCACAAAAATAGTATCTCAAGTAGGGCCACGGATAATAATCCCTATGCATTATGGAGACGATAAGTCAGCTGAATTTAAGAAATTTACCAATGAAATGGGTGGCGACGGCAAACTGCTTGATAGACTTACTCTTAAGAAAAAAGACTTAGAAGGCAAAGAAGCACAATTTGTAGTTTTAAAATATGAATAATTATGAGTATACTTGAAAGAATAGAAAATTTGCAAAAAAAACCTGAATCATATCGCCGTAAGGTGCTTATAGCTATTATGGTCATTGTGGTACCGGTGATTTTGAGTATATGGGTCTTTACCCTTGATTTACCTTCTAGTAATAATAATGAAAGGAAAGTAGAGGTCCAAGCTCCTTTTGCACTTGTCTCAGAGAGCTTCACCGATACTTATAGTGTGTTTAAAGATAAATTATTAAGTTTAAAATCGATAAATAATTAATTTAATAATATGAAGATAGTTCCAAGAGACATTGTAAAAGAAATGCGCGAATCTTATCTTGATTACGCGATGTCCGTTATCGTTACTCGTGCTCTTCCTGACGTCCGAGACGGCTTGAAGCCTGTTCAAAGAAGGATTTTATACGCTATGCATGGGCTAGGCTTGGCGAATCAATCTAAGTATCGTAAATCAGCTATGGTGGTAGGTGAAGTCTTGGGTAAATACCATCCACACGGTGATTCTTCCGTGTATGATGCGATGGTAAGGCTAGCGCAAGATTTTTCAATGAGGTACCAGCTAATTAATGGACAAGGAAACTTTGGTTCAATAGACGGTGACTCAGCCGCTGCTATGCGTTACACAGAAGCAAAGATGACTAAGATAAGTGGAGAGATATTAAAAGATATTGAGAAGGATACGGTAGATTTTGTCCCTAATTATGACGGTGCGCTTAAAGAGCCCAAAGTCTTACCATCTGCCATTCCTAACCTTTTGATAAACGGAGCCTTAGGAATTGCTGTAGGTATGGCCACTAAGATACCACCTCATAATCTAAAAGAAGTTATTGGTGCGACAATAGCCTTGATAGATAATCCTAAAGCTACAACAGAAGACCTTCTAGTGTTTGTAAAAGGTCCAGATTTCCCTACGGGGGGAGTCATTTTTAATGCTAAAGACATTCATCATGCTTACGCCTCAGGACGAGGTGGAATTGTAGTTCGTGGTGAGACAGATATTGTAGAAGTAAAACCAGGAACTTATCAGATAATTATTTCATCTATTCCATATCAGATGAACAAGGCAGAATTTATCATCAAGATGGCAGATATGGTGAAAGACAAAAGACTCGAGGGGATCCGTGACATTCGAGATGAGTCTGATAAGGACGGACTTAGGATAGCTATAGACCTGAAGGCAGGTACTCATCCTCAAAAAGTAGTTAATAATTTATATAAAAAAACAGAACTTGAAACAGCATATCACTTCAATATGCTAGCTCTTGTTGGAGGTGTGCCACAGGTGCTTTCTTTAAAGTCTATATTAGAGAATTTCATATTACATCGTCAGGTTGTAGTTAAAAGGAGAACTCAATTTGAATTAAGAAAAGCAGAGGAACGAGCGCATATTCTTGAGGGGCTAAAGAAGGCGTTAGACAATATTGATGCCGTTATAAAGACAATCAGGTCGTCTAAAGACCGAGATGAGGCGAGAACGGCCTTAATGAAGCAATTTAAACTTACTGAGATACAGACGAATGCTATACTTGAGATGAGGCTTTCCACTCTTGCTGGTCTTGAACGCAAGAAGACTGAAGATGAACTTAGCGAAAAGAATAAATTGATAACGGAACTCAAAGCATTACTTTCTAATTCAAAGATGATTTTTAAAGTCATAAAAAAGGAACTCCTTGAGATTTCAGAAAATTATGGTGATGAAAGAAAGACTAAGGTCGTCGCTGGGCAAGCTAAGATTATAGCCCATGAAGATCTTATTCCTGAGGCAGAGTGTGTGCTAGTGACAACTCATGGCGGTTACATCAAAAGGACTGATCCTTCAGAATACAAGCGTCAGAAGAGAGGTGGCACAGGGGTTATAGATCTTGACACAAAAGAAGAAGATTTTGTCACTAATCTTATAACGGCCAACACTCACGATGACCTTCTCTTTTTTACAAACAAAGGTAAAGCTTTCCAGATAAAGATGTATGACATCCCTGAGGGAAAGAGAGCGAGTAAGGGCAAGTCAATTATGAATTTCTTAGCTCTCTCTAGTGACGAGAAAATAACATCAGTCCTTACCTTTCCAAGGGAGATGAAGAAAAAGAAAATGTCTCTTGTGATGGTGACAAAGAAAGGGGTCATTAAGAAAGTTAATGCTGAAAGTTTTCACGATGTGAGACGAAACGGTATCATCTCTATAAAACTTTCGCCAGGCGATGAGCTTCATTGGGCATATTTAGTAGAAAAAGGAGATAGTATTATCTTAGCAAGTAAAGATGGTCAATCTATAAGATTCAAAGAATCAGATGCACGTGAGATGGGTCGTACTGCGGGGGGAGTACGCGCTATAAAGTTGAGTTCTAAAGATGAGCTTATAGGAGCTGATGTGATAAAGAAAGAAGAAAAAGATGCATCACTTCTCGTACTTTCTAGTAGAGGTTTTGGGAAAAGGACAAGTATTAAAGAATATAAAGTGCAGAAAAGGGGAGGCTCAGGTATAAAAACTTCTAAAGTGACGGAAAAGACTGGTCTTTTGATGAAGGCGCTTGTTATAAAATCAGAGTTCGAAGAAGTGATAGCCATCTCTAAGAAGGGGCAGATTATACGAACTGCTTTGTCTGACATACCCCTCCTTGGTAGGCAGACTCAAGGGGTGAAAGTTATGAAATTAAAAACTGGGGATAGCATCGCGTCCTTAACTTGTCTATAATAAATAAATGTTCTTAAGTCCAGATCAAATAATAAAAAGATTAGATATTAGTCAGGGGATAGTAGCGGTTGACTTCGGTTGCGGTACTGGGCATTGGAGTGTCGCTCTAGCAAAAGAGGTAGGAGATTCTGGGAAAGTCTACGCCCTAGATATACAGAAGGAGATGCTTGAGGCTACTAAGTCCAGAGCTGAATCCTTAGGTCTTGAGAACATAGAAGTGGTCCGTGGTGATCTCGACGAAGAGAAAGGCTCCGGGCTGTCTTCGGAGATAGCTGACCTCGCCCTTCTCTCTAATGTACTTTTCCAGGCTGACAAGAGAGAGGCGATGGTAAGAGAGGCCTTCAGGGTGCTTAAGTCCAGTGGAGAGGTGGCAGTGATAGAATGGGATGAGAGTGAAGTGCTTCTCGGTCCCCCAAAGCAGTTGAAGTTAAAAATGGAAGATGCGAGGAGAATGTTCTTAGAGGCCGGTTTTGTATTTAAAGATGATTTTCCCGCAGGAGAACATCATTATGGGCTTTTATTTAAGAAAGTATAAAGATAAATAGAAATGAGTAAATTTAACATTATATTGATAACAGTTTTTGTAGTAGCGGCCATCTTGGCTGTATTGATATTTTCAGGTCTTATCCCTGGGCTAGGCTTAGGTGGTGGGGCAAAGAAGGCAGATCTCGTCTTCTGGGGTACCATAGACAAGAGAGTGATGCAACCTATAATAACTGATCTAAACGATAAAAATAAAAATATTTTTTCTCTACAATACATAGAGAAATCAGATGATTCTTTCGAAGACGAGCTTATAAACGCTCTGGCAAGCTCTAGTGGTCCGGATTTATGGCTCTTACCTCAGGACATGATATTGAAACACGAAGACAAGGCTTTCGTGGCACCTTACAGTAATACTCTGACAGAGAGGAGCTTTAAAGACGCGTTTGTTTCCGAGGCAGAACTCTTTACCAATGACATAGGGGTGATAGGGTTTCCTTTTACCGTAGACCCTATAGTTATGTATTGGAACAAAGACTTGTACCAAGGGGCTGGGATTTCCAGTCCTCCTGAATTCTGGGATGAGTTTCTTGTAAATGCCCCTATTTTTAATCGTTACGATGGAGCAGGAAATATAGCGCAGTCCGGAGCGGCGCTTGGCGAATTCTCAAATATCAAGAACGCTAAAGATCTTGTGTCTATGCTGATACTTCAGACTGGTAATGACATAGTTGACCGAAGTAAGAAAGAGATTGTTTTTAATGAAAAGGGCGAGGCTCCTCTCCCTCCGGCCGAAGCAGCAGTAAAATTCTATAATCAATTTTCTGATCCGGCTAAGAATTCTTATACATGGAACAGAGGTATGGAAGATTCTAGAAGACTATTCTCTTCCGGTAACTTAGCTAACTATTTCGGCTACGCTTCTGACTTTAGAGTTATAAAGAGCCTAAACCCTCATCTTAACTTTGACGTGACTCTAGTGCCTCAGATAAAAGATGGTGGGCTAGTCGCCACCTTTGGTAAGGTAGAGGCGGTGGTAATATCAAAGGCTTCTAAGAGTCTTAATGCTGCGTTTTCTGCCGCTTATCTCCTTTCATCAAAACCTTCTATTAAGCTCGTGGAAGAGAATTTATCATTACCGCCAGTTCGCCGTGATATTATTAAAGATGGAACGAAGAACCCTGAGATGGCAATCTTTTATAAGGCTACTCTCCAAGCGAGGGGCTGGCTAGACCCTGACTCTAAGGCGACTTATGAGATATTTAAAGATATGGTAGAATCGTCGGCTGTAGGCAGGCTAAGGATACATGAGGCGGTCCGCCAGGCGGAAGGACGCTTAGTAGAGTTATTAAAATAGTTTATGAAAATTTCTTTACCTTCAGTATTAAGTTTGACCCTTCTACTCCTTGTGGCATTTTTGACTTTTGGTCCTGTCATCGCTTCAGCATGGGCGCCAGGTCAACCCATAGTCCCTTGTGGCGCAGATGGAAATCCTTGTAAAGCATGCCATATATTCCCTCTTGCTGATAATATTATAGGCTTTATATTAGTAGGGCTTGCGATGCCTTTTGCTGTTATCATGATCTTATGGGGAGGTATTCTTATGGTGACTGGTGCCGGTAATCCTAGTCAATTGGAAAAAGGTAAGAAATATCTAACTTGGGCTGTCATAGGGCTCGTAGTGGCCTTTGCAGGATGGATAATTGTTGATACAATAATAAAAGGACTTACTGTAAAAGATGGAGCATTTTTGCTTGGCCGTCCTTGGAATGAGTTTCCGGCTTGTAAATAATAAAAATGAAAAATAAAAAGATATTAAAAACAAAAAAATACTTACCAGGCTTTATCCACAAGATTAAAAAATCGTTATTGCTCAAGCCTCTTTTTTGGTCTATTATAAGCTTAGCATTACTTATTCCTTTTTGGTTAGCTAATGCAGCAGCTGAAGGAGGTCTTCCAAATGAACCTTCTTGTGGGCAAGGTGGAGGGATAACGAATCCTTTACAAGTTTGCTCTGTTGCTGGCCTTGTAGAGGCAGTCGCTAATGTCGTTATGAAGATTGGCTTTATGGTGGCGGTAGTCTTTATCATATATTCTGGATTCTTGTATGTATCAGCACGAGGAAGTGAAGAGAAGCTGAAGAAGGCTCATTCTACTTTCACTTGGACTATTATCGGTACGGCTGTCATATTAGGTGCATCGGTTATAGCAGTAGTTATAAAGTCTACTGTTACATCATTAAAATAATTAAAATAGGTCGATTTACTCCGCCACGGTGGAGGAGAGAAATTAATAAATATAAATATAAATATATGAAAAAAATTAAAACATTTATCCCAATAGGATTGTTGTTCACCCCGGCATTAGCATTTGCGGCAACTGACTTTGATAGTTTAGTGACATTGATTATTAGTATGCTTAATCAAGTTATCAAGGTGTTAGTGGCCGTTGCGGTCGTTATCTTTTTGTATGGTGTTGTCAAATATGTCGTCTCTGGTGGAGATGAAGAGAAGAAGTCAGCCGCACGAAATACTATCATCTATGGTGTGATAGGGCTTTTTGTGATGGTCTCTGTGTGGGGTCTTGTTGGTATATTGAGTAATACTTTTAATCTTCAGACTAATACTCCTCCCATACCAACAATAATTCAATAATCAAATAACAGATTATTCTCATATAAAAAACAAAGCATCAACGCCAAAGTAATGCTTTGTTTTTTATATGAGAATGTATTATTATGAATAGACATTATGAATAATTTATTTTATAAGACAGCTCATGCTGCAGAACAGATAAGTATTAACGCAGACACATTGCTTAATAATATAGCAGATAAAATTATAAATCCCCTTATCGGTCTTTTTATTACGCTTGCCATCATGCTTTTCTTATATGGTGTCATAGAGTTTATCTGGGGTGCTGATAATGAAGACAAGAGAAATCAAGGTAAGCAGCATATTGTCTGGGGAATAGTAGGTCTTTTTATAATGGTTAGTGTCTTCGGTATAATGAATATTATTATAAATTTTTGGCAGGGAATATAAACTTCTGAGTAAGCATCAAAAGATGATAAAAAAATAGACGGTAGAGATAAAATCTCTACCGTCTTTTATTACATCGTGGACAGAGTAGCTGGTGTTACTCCTGTCCTTTCGCCTTTTACCCATCCATAAGATGAGGTATTTGAGGTAAAACGGAGTTGTATGGAGCCTTCGTTCCATTTATCGCTCCATCTTCCTCTATAAGCGCCATTTGTCTTGTCAGCACTTATTCTACCTTTTCCTCCTCCAGAAAGATTGTATTCGGCTATTAGGACCTTATCTTTCCTGATGATACGAGCTGGAGTGCAGTCTCTACGCTTGCTTGTCACCCCACGCTCTTCAGGTAGCTTTTCCCAGCAGAGTTGCCACTTCTGTGCTGAAACTGAAGTGACTTTCTTTGGAGACTTTTTATCGCCTTTTTTGTTGAATGGCCAGATAGGCTCGCGCTGAGCAAGTCTT
>CAZLLR010000013.1:0-7242 GCA_964560655.1 uncultured Candidatus Saccharibacteria bacterium
TGGAGAATGGTGTTTTTTTGTTTATTTTACGTTTTCAACTATTTTTTCAAACAATTCTGGTCTCTTTTCAGCTATTTCAGCTAGTATTTTACGATCTATTTCAATGTTCTTTTTTGTCAGGATACCCATGAATTTACTGTATGAGAAGCCAAGTGGCCTTAAGGCAGCATTTATCTTTATCTGCCAAAGGGCTCTGAATACTCGCTTTTTCTTTCTTCTGTGGGCAAAAGCATGAGTCCCAGCCTTCTGGATTGCCTGTTTTGCTTCTTTTTCCTTTGTGCTACGTCCAAAACGGTATCCTTTTACTTGCCTAAGGACATTACGTCTTCTTTTTGTTGCAATTGTACCTCTTTTTACTCGTGTCATATGTCAGTTTTATATATTATTAGCTATGGGGAAGGAAACGACTTAAGTTCTTAGTAGTTATATTGAAAGATGTAGTACCCTTTTTGCCTAGTGATTTGATACCACTTTCTTTAGCATTAAAGTGGTTTTGCCCAGGCTTTCTGGCTAAGATTTTGCCTTTCTTTGTTACTTTAAGACGTTTTTTAAATGATTTATTTGTTTTTGGGCCTTTCATTTTATTTATTTTTTATCTGTTTCTATTATTATACTTATCCCCCTTGGTCCTTTTCTTGGCCCGTCGGCAATCTTATGAGGCTCGCTTACGAAGTTAAGTACTCGCTTCAGCCTTTCTTCTATAAAGTTCTTATCAAGGTATTTAGCCCTTCCTCTTAAGGTAAGGTCTATCTTTACTCGGTCACCTCTTTTTAAGAATTCAGAGATCTTTTTAGCTTTTAATTCAAGGTCATGCACTGAAGTCCCTATACCGATCTTTATATTCTTTATTTCAACAGTTTTTGCTTTTTTCCCGGCATCTTTTGCCTTTTTCTGTTCTTGATAATGAAATTTACCATAATCCATTATTTTTGCAACAGGAGGCTTAGCTGTAGGAGATATCTCTATAAGGTCGAGCTCTTTCTCTTTAGCTCGCTTAAGAGCCTCTTCTGTGGAGATTACTCCCAAGTTTTCGCCATCATCAGAAATAACTCTTAACTCCAATGCTCTTATTTGATTGTTTAATCTTGGTTTCTTCAGATTATTTAAATTATGGATAGTTAAGATAATGAGCTTTTTAAAAGTAAGCCCATATATAATGAATCCAGTGCTTTACATCTTAGCAAAAAGCTTTTAAAAATACAAGGGTTTATCCAAACGGCTCACTCTATAGATTTAGCTGTCTAAAATTGGACTGATTGGGTAAAATGATTTAAGTTTAATTAGATAATAATCTAAATCATATGAAAATTAAATTTGATAAAGAGAATAAGGCAAAATACATATTAGAGTTGTTGAAGTCATTACAAATAGAGAATCCTTCTTTCGGGGACACCAGAGGTGGCTCAACCGTCTCTTTCTTTGAAAGTATCTCCGCGGGGCTTTCGGCAAATGGCGGACTTTTTATGCCTGAGAAGTTTCCAAGTATATTGAAAGATATTCCTCAGTTTTTTACGGAAGTACTCCCTTCTCTTTCTATCGCTCAAGTAGCCACTCTACTTCAAAGACTCTTTATCTCAAGGGAAGATATTAGTGATGAAGAACTCCAGGTCATGATGACAGAAGCTTATAATTTCGATATCCCTATAGAGGACATAGACGAACATACTTTCATCGCAAGGCTTGATGCTGGACCGACAGCTAGCTTTAAGGATTTTGCTGCGCGGTCTATCTCTCGCTTGCTTGATAAATATAGTGAAGTAAAAAGTAAATTTATCAATATTATCGTTGCTACTTCAGGTGACACAGGGGTCGCTATTGCCGATGCTTTTGGCGGAGCAAAGCACATTACTGTTACTGTGATATATCCAAGTGGTGGAGTGAGTAAAGTGCAAGAGAAGCAGATGCTTGCTGTAGGAGAAAAGTATGACAATGTCCAAGTGCTACCAATGAAAGGCAACTTTGATAATTGCCAGGATGTGTCTAAGTTATTACAGTTGATGAGAGAAGAAACTGGGATCAATGTAGAGGAGATAAAAAAACAGATATCTTACAAACTCAAGCAAGAGATAGATGATGAAGAATTTAATAAATTAAGGGAAGTGATAAAGTCTTTAAATTTGTCTAGTGCTAATTCTATAAATATCTGGAGACTTATACCACAGATGCTTCAGTATTTTGTTTCTTACGGAAAGTTGGTGAAGATGGGTAAGATAAAAGCTGGAGAGGACGTTGTCTTCTCTACCCCTACAGGCAATGTCGGACATGTGATGGCGGGAATCTTTGCCAAAGAGATCGGTCTGCCTATTCGTAAATTTATCATCGGGACAAATGCTAACAACATCATGGCTAACATCATCGGCTCCGGTGTAGTGAAGCATAAAGAGTTTGCTAATACTTCAGCGCCTTCTATGGATATCTTAGACCCTAGTAATTTAGAGCGATTGCTTTATTTTGCAGCTAAGAAAACGGGAAATAAAAATCCTATAAAATACGAAGAGATGAAAAAAGATATAAAGAGTATAAGGCCAGACGAAGATATTTCCCTTTCTGCTTATGGGGTTACAGAAGAGATACTTGAGTATCTGCAAGACACTATTTGGGCTGAAGATGTAGAGACCAATGAAGAGATCTACGCCATGATGTCTTATCAATATCAAAAGAGTAAGGTGGTACTTGAGCCGCACGGTACGACAGCCTTCATCGCCACCACTAGGATGAGAGAGAAAAAAGAGCTAGCCCCTGATGATAAGGTTATAATCTTTGAAACGGCTCATCCGGATAAATTTCCTAAGTCTCTCAATGACGCATTTTTGGCTGATGCTCAATACACTCACCATGGTGAACTAAGTAAATTGGAAGAGGTTAGGATAGAAGATATGAATAGGCCGGAAGATTACAATATAGACCTAGTGAAGATAACTCAGAAGATTAAAGAGTTAGCAGAGAAGAGAAAGTAAGTTAGGTAATTTAAAGAAAAAGAGCCCCCATATGATAGACCATATGGGGGTTTTGTGCAGAGTTTTTTCTATGCCCGTATTAGCCGTTTTTAATACCACTAATGATAGATGGTATTGCTGCTAACGTGATAAAAACACCAGATGGAAAAAGTGGGAAATTATATATTCCAAATGCACCTGTGAGTATAAGCATGATACCTGAGATAAGAAACAATATGTTTTGATATGCTGACATTTTCAAACACCTCCATTTTTTAAAGTTTTAGAACTTTTCTACTTAATCTTTAACATTTTTTAGTTAATATATCAACGGCTCATCCGGTTGAGCCGTTCCTAAAAAACGGCGGTAATCGGTCAGGAGTATTTTTTCTGACGAAAAAATCTCACTACCCTGCCTCGCGGTGTTTGCCTTTCATCCGCCATCTGGCGGACTTAAACTCACACAATGCTCCGGCTTTCGATTCCCGCACGAAAGAGCAGTAGTGCTCTTTCTCACTTCCACATAATAAAAATCACCCACCAAAAATGGTGGGCTGATTTTTAAAAATGTGGAAGTGGCGGGAATCGAACCCGCGTCCAGAAATCTCCTATAAAAACACGTCTACAAACTTATCTTTTTTAGCGCCCTTTAGTGCATGGGCAATTTAGGAATATAGGATCTGAAAAAGCAAAAGTCGTTATATTCCGACCCTCTTTCCGCCGGGTGGCGGTTTCGAAAATTCGTCGAGGAAAGCGAATTTTCTATTTCGGGAATTTGACGCCTGCTTTACTTACCGAAAATCGATAAAGCTAGACGGCTTACGCGATAGCGTATGCTGAAGCAGAGTTGTTAACTCCAAAATATGGAGAAACAGTTGCTTTTACAGTTTTAGCACTTATTTGTTTGCGATGTTTAACGAGTGTTCGCGAACTCGGTTTGCAGTATCTTTAAGGTATGATCCCTGTCGAAGCCGATCACTCCCATAAAATTACCTCTTCATCTCTCTTTCGATATCTCTCTTAGTGTCTCTTTTCTTTAAAGTCTCTCTCTTGTCAAATTTCTTCTTTCCTTTTACTAAACCTACCTCAATCTTTAGTATTCTACCCTTAGTATACACCGATATAGGCACTATTGTCAAGCCTCTTTGCTGGGACTTCCCTGCAAGGTAAAAGAGCTCTTTCTTGTTAAGAAGGAGCCTTCTAGTGCGGTCAGGTTCGTAAGTAGATGGAGCGTTGTGAGACTGAAAGGCCGGTATGTCCATGTTTACAAGGAAGGCTTCATCTCCGCGTATAAGCACTCGGGCGCCAGTAATGGAGCCACGTTTGAGCTTGAGAGACTTTACTTCATATCCAAAAAGCTCCATTCCTGCTTCGAATTTCTCAAGGACTTCATAGTCAAAATATACTTTTTTATTTTGGATTAATACTGGCATCGCCCCTTAATAGTAGCAATTCGTTGACATCTTTACAAATTACCCGCAGGATAGAGTTAGATTTGTTCTAAACATTATTTTTTGACAAAAATCTTAATATGTAATATATTAATTTTGGATATATGCCACAGGGTGTATAAGATTGCTTTTTAACTTTTAAAGATGTAAGGAGGTAGTATGGTGAGAAAGGTGATGGGGCTTCTAATACTGGTTGTAACAGTCTTTTTCTGGGTTGGGGTTAAGAATGCTTCGGCCGAGATGAGACTTGTCGTCTCAGATGAGTTTAAGACGGAGATGTCCATAAAGGCCTTTGCTCCAAATTTCATCGCTTCAGATGAACCTATGGTGGTATATCTCAAGAAGGACAATATTACTCCAGGGATAGCCACTGGTGTGCTTGTGTCGTATTTTAGAGACATAGGACTTGATGAAAGCTATACATCGCTTGAGATCAAGACTCCTAATGAAGTGATGGCGGTCGCACCACTACTGAATAGAGCTGCAATTTATGCAGTATTTCAGGAGGCGCATGAGACGCATTGTCGTAAAGACAAAGACGCCGGGGTCAAAAATGCTTTTGATATGATGGCGCCAAAGATGGATATTATAAAAAGTATGCATGTGGCATACATGAAGGGCAAAGGAGTATCCTATCTTAGGAATATCACTGCCATGAGGGACAGTAAAAAGACGGCTGAGACCTTGAGTGAGGTCTTCGATATGTTAACCCGTAATGATATTCATGAACCTGGGCTTAAATCGCCCCTCCATCATCACCCCTACTCTCCGGCGCGTTAGCTCTAGCGACGCCAAGAATGTACTAAAGGTCCCTTTTTCTAAGGGGCCTTTTTTATTTACTTTATCAATTTTTTCTATATAATGAACCTATATTATGGTAAAGATTCCTAAAATCCCTACAAAAATCCCAAGAAAAAAAGGTGGGAAAGCTCCAGGCATAGGCCAGTTTAGCAAGCACCTTATAACAGCATTTCTTATATTGATGCTTATTACAGGCGCTTACTCTATTATTACAGAAAGGCAGAAAGACGTTCAAGAGATAGCCCTCTCTGAGCTCGTATCAGAAATCAATCTAGGTGTGGTCTCCAAGGTGACTGTTGAAGGAGAGAAGATTAAGATAGAGTTTAAGGATGGCACACTAAAGACCTCTAAGAAAGAGGTTGAAGCTGCACTTTCTGAGACACTTTCAAACTATGGTGTCTCTGGAGAGGAGTTTAATAAAGTGAGTCTTGATGTGAAGAATCCTTCAGGTCTCTCTTTCTACTTACTCGCTTCTCTGCCTTTTCTTATACCTGTCCTCCTCATCATTGTTTTCTTATACTTTGCTTCGCGTCAGGTTAAAGGTTCTAGTATGCAGATGTTCTCATTTGGTCAGTCTAAGGCAAGGGTTGTGTATCCTGATGATAAAGCTCAGAAAGTAACTTTCAATGATGTTGCTGGAGTGAAAGAGGCAAAAGAAGAACTCAAGGAGATAGTAGATTTTCTGAAGAATCCAAAGAAGTTTCTTGATATCGGCGCTAGGATTCCGAAAGGCGTTCTTCTTATGGGTGCGCCAGGCACAGGAAAGACTCTTCTTGCTAGAGCTGTTGCCGGCGAAGCTGGAGTGCCCTTCTTCCATATATCTGGTTCAGAGTTCGTGGAGATGTTTGTCGGTGTGGGTGCTTCTCGAGTGCGAGACCTTTTCCTTATGGCGAAGAAATCTGCACCTGCGATAATCTTTATAGATGAGATAGATGCTGTTGGGCGTCATAGGGGTGGTGGCACAGGAGGGGGGCACGATGAGCGTGAGCAGACACTAAACCAGATACTAGTGGAGATGGACGGCTTTGACCCACACGAGAAGGTTATAGTGATGGCAGCGACAAACAGGCCTGATGTATTAGACACGGCTCTTCTTAGGCCTGGTCGTTTTGATAGGCGTGTGATGCTTGACCTGCCTGACCTTAGGGACAGAGAAGAGATTCTAGATATCCACTCTATAAAAAAGCCTTTTTCTGAAGATGTTAACTTAAAGGTAGTAGCAGAGAGGACTCCTGGCTTCTCTGGAGCGGACTTATATAGTCTTATGAATGAGGCGGCTATACTTGCTGCCAAAGAGGACAGGAAACTTGTTTCCCAGTTTGACCTGATACGCTCTATAGAGAAAGTGATGCTTGGTCCTGAACGTAAGAGCCGACTTCTCTCTGTAGATGAGAAGAAGATCACCGCATATCACGAAGCAGGGCATGCTATCGTATCATCGGTCTTAACTCATGCTGACCCTGTACATAAAATATCTGTCGTCTCTCGTGGGAGGGCGGCCGGTTATACTCTTAATTTGCCGACAGAGGAGAGACACTTGCATTCTAAGGCTCACTTTTTAGATGATATCGCTGTATTGTTGGGTGGTTATATGGCTGAGAAGATAATCTTTGAAGATATTACCACGGGTGCTTCAAATGACCTTAAAGTGGCGACAAGTTTGGCTCGTGACTTAGTGACAAAATATGGAATGTCAGATAAGGTGGGGCCAGTTGCTTGGGGTGACTATGACGGCACACCTATACTAGGTGGTGCGTATTCTTCCGGTAAGAGTTATTCTGAGTCGATAGCCGCCTTGATAGATGGCGAGGTATCTTCTTTTATAAACGAAGGGAGAGATAGGGCTGAGAAGGTGATGAAAGAGCATCACGGGGCACTGAAGATGATCGCCGATGAACTTATAGAGAAAGAGACGATAGAGCATGAGGAGTTTGAAAAGATTCTTATCTTGAATAATATAAAACCAAAGAGGAAGAAAGACACGGTTTAACTTGGTCCCGCCAAGGCGGGATGAATAGGGCGCGTAGCTCAGTTGGTAGAGCGCGGAGCTTATA
>CAZLLR010000013.1:7342-23274 GCA_964560655.1 uncultured Candidatus Saccharibacteria bacterium
TATACCTCCGTGGCCCCAGGTTCGAGTCCTGGCGCGCCCACCAAATAACATAAACGGCTCAGTCTATAAGGACTGAGCCGTTTATGTTATTTAATTTTATTTATACAGCCCTAAGGATTCTTTAGCTACCAAAATCGCTTCGATAACCAAGATGTCATCAGGGTACTTGTTTAAAAGAGCCTCTTTAAGATTAAGTTTGCCTGAGTCGTCTTTAGTCTTAGTCTTTCTTGTACTATAAGCGTTTATGAAATCACAAATTGAGACAATCGTTGATATCTCCAGTACCTTCTTCATAAGAGAGGGAGAACATTCTACTGGAAAGTCTTTTGCTGTTATACCATAACCATTTTTATAGACTCCATGATGCGAGCCTACACAAAGTGCTGTAAAGAGGTGCTTATCCTTTAAAGCTTCAAAGCCTATTCTTGAGTGTTCTTTTATTTTCTCGTATTCATCTTTAGTTATTTCTTTCTCTTCAAAAAGACTATGAGGTAATAACCCTTTACCGAAGTCATGGAGTAGTCCACCAAAAAATGCTGCTAACTCATCTTTTTTAAGTATTCGTGCTGATTCTGACGAAAGCAAAGCAACCCTCTTTAAATGCCTTTCTGTACTTTGGTGGTTGATCTTCATATTAGCTAGAAATAGCCTTGCAGTCTCTTTCAAACCTCCTTTTGGCTGATATTTTTCCAGCTTTTCTTCTATTACTGCATCTAATCTATTTGACATAATTTCTCATATTATACATAGATTATATAAGTTATCAAAAGCATATATAACATAAACGGCTCATCCAAAAGTTTGCGGATGAGCCATTTATGTTTTGTTTTTTTCTATATTATGATAAGTTTCTGTTATGAAGATAAATAGGAAACCTGAAATAGTGGCGCCAGCGGGTAGTCTAGAAAAACTTAAATACGCATTTCTATATGGAGCGGATGCTTGTTACTGTGGTATCCCAGACTTTTCTCTAAGGGCTAGGATAAATTACTTCGATACGAAGGAAATAATAGAAGGGATAAAGTATGCGCACGAGAAAGGTAGGAAAGTGTATATAACGATAAATATCTTTGCTCATAATGAGCATATTAATAAGTTACCTAAATACCTAGAAGTTTTTAAGAAAAATATGCCAGATGCTTTTATCGCCTCTGACCCAGGAGTTATAGCGATGATCAAAGAAATATTACCAAAGGCTAAGATTCACCTTTCTACTCAGGCGAATTGTACTAATTGGCGAGCAGCAAAGCTCTGGTATGACCTCGGAGTGAAGAGAGTTGTCCTTGCTCGTGAAGTTGGCTTGAAGGAGATCAAGGAGATAAGAAAAAATGTCCCAGGCCTCGAGATAGAAGCTTTCGTCCACGGGGCGATGTGTATGGCATATTCGGGAAGGTGCTTCTTATCGGCATGGCTATCAAAGAGGTCTGCTAACTTGGGTGATTGCACGCAAGTCTGCAGGTGGAAATACAATTTAGTGGAAGAGAAAAGGAAAGATACACCTATACCCCTTGAGGAAGATCAGCATGGTAGCTATATATTAAACTCTAAAGATCTTTGCCTAATAGATTACGTGGGTGATCTAAGAGATGCCGGAGTAGATTCTTTCAAGATAGAAGGAAGATCAAAGAGTGTACATTATCTTGCGACAGTTGTCGGAGCTTACAGGAGTGTGATTGACGCGAATTTCTCTAAAGAGTCTATAAAGAAAGCTAAGAAAGAGTTAAGTAAAAATGTGAATAGAGAATACACGACAGGCTTCCTCTTTGATAAAGATACTCCTAGGATGCAAAACATGGAGAACAGGAGCGCTGGCTCTTCTTGGGAGTTTGCTGGAGAGGTGCTAGGAAAAACGGAGAAAGGAATAGTCTTGAAAGTACATAACATCCTTAAGATTGGAGACAGTATAGAGATAATCCAACCGAAAGGAGATTTAATAAAGATGAAAGTAAAAAGTATCCTAAAGAAGAAAAATGGAGTAAGTGTAGTCTCTGCTCATGGAGGGACAAAGGACTTATTTGTCCTTGAGACGAAAAAGGAGATCGTGCCAATGAGCCTCATAAGAAGGGAGAATAAAAATAATCACTGTTAAACTATAGGCTAAACTTATAATTAGCGCTTAACTCACGGCAGCTACTATTATTACAGTTATATTCATTACTTTAGTGACTATCTTTGGTGAGTTTGACAAGCCCTTTAAAGATTAGCTTGCCGGCACTTTTAATCCTCATATTCAATCTTTAATTTTAACGGCTCATCCGCCAACTGACGGATGAGCCGTTCAGTAAATTACACATAAGTAGTGCATATTTTACTCAAAATGGATCTCGGTTTTTTTGGAGAGTATCCTCTCTTTTATGAGTGGATATTTTTTTAGTTCGGGGTCTTCTTTTATTATTCTTTGCGATTCTTCACGCGCCGCTTCTACCATCTTGATATTCTTTATCGCCTCCATCCCTATGTCTGATATACCCCACTGTTTGCCTCCGCCGAGTTCTCCTGGTCCACGGAGAGCCAAGTCATACTCCGCAAGCTCAAAGCCGTTCTTAGCCGTCTTTAGAGCCTTTAAGCGTTCTTTAGTAGACTTAGATTTAGAGTCGGTGAAGACGAAGCAATACGCTTGATGATTGCTTCGCAAGACCCTACCCCTTAGTTGATGGAGTTGAGCCAGTCCAAACCTATCGGCACCTTCTATTATAATTATAGTTGCATTTTCTACATTAACACCAACTTCCACTACGGAAGTGGCGACAAGTATATCTATCTCTCCATCTAAAAATTCTTGCATCGCTTCTTCTTTCTCTTTCGGCTTTAATTTACCATGAAGGATTCCTATCTCGGCTTCGGGGAATATCTTTTCTTTCAGTCTTTTTGCTTCTTCTTTAACTGACTTAGTGTTAAGCGCTAGCGCTTTGTCTGGGTCGGGTTCATTTATCCTAGGGCAAATTACATAAGCTTGCCTGCCTTTTCCCAACTCTTCTTTTATCTTTATATAAATAGAATCTCTTTCTCCTGGAGAGACTATATCGGTGATAATCTGCTTTCTCCCAGGAGGCATTTCATCAAGTATCGTTAAGTCTAAGTCACTATAGATTGTAAGTGCGAGAGTGCGAGGTATAGGCGTGGCTGTCATGGACAGGAGATGAGGTGTTACGTCAGATTTTTCTTTAGCGAGCTTTGCTCTTTGGGCAGTACCGAAGCGGTGTTGTTCGTCTATTATCACAAGTGCTGGATTTTTAAACTTAACCCCTTTTTGTATAAGAGAGTGAGTGCCTATGAGTATAGGCACTTCTCCACTTTCTACCCACTTTAAGAGTTGCGCGCGAGATATATGAGTTGATTCACTAGGATTAACTTTTGAAGGAAATTTTCTACATTCACTTCCCGTGATAAGCCCGACTTGAGCTACTAATCCTAAGTGCTTGAAGTAAGAAGTAAAATTATTAAAAAGTTGTCTGGCTAGAATCTCAGTTGGTGCCATGTAGGCAACTTGGAAGCCAGATTCTACTATAGTGTAAGAGACAGTAGCGGCAATAAGTGTCTTTCCTGAGCCAACATCTCCCTCAAGCAGGCGCGCCATCGGTTTGTTTTTCTTCAAATCTTTGGTTATCTGATCTATAGCTTTTAGTTGCCCAGCTGTTGGCTTGAATGGGAATTTAGCTAAGAACTTATCTATATCTTCTTTCTTAGTATTTATTACTATTGATTTATTTTTATCGTGATTTGTCCTTGTCTTAAGGTGTGCTAATTGGATAAAAAATATTTCTTCAAAGGCAAATCTTTTTCTTGCGGCGATGGCGTCTTTTGCTGTCTTGGGCGCGTGGATAAAGACTAGCGCATCATCAAGTGGTGGAAGTTTGTATTTCTCAAGAATTTCTTTGGGGGTGGAGTCCTCGAGCTCTTTATGCAACCCTGCTCTTATAAGCTTTAATACGGCGTGGTGTATCCATTTGGACGAGACCCCACGGCTCTCTGGATAAACAGGCATCAATATAACACCTGTATCTGAGTCGGTAAAAAGGTTTGGACCTGACTCACTTGTAGCTGTCTTTTCAAAGTCGGGGTTAGCCAAATACACTCCATTTTTCCCTTGGGTTATCTTTCCAGTAAGGCACATCCAAGAGTCTTCCTTTAGTATATTTACTATATATGGTTGATGAAACCAGGTGGCCTTTATCTTCCCCGTCTCATCTTCTATAGTTGCCTCTGTCAAAGAAAATTTTTTTTTAAACGCTCGACTTTTTTTTATTTTTGTTATTCTCCCACATATTGTTACTAACTCTCCTGCTGTTGTTTCTAAGATTGGCTTGGTCTCTATAGGTTCACCATATCGAAAAGGAAAGTGTAGAAGTAAATCCTCCGCTGTCTTTATATTGAGTTTTAGTAGAGCTTTCTTTTGAGCCTCTTTGAGGCGGAAGATTTCATTAATTGGTGAATTAAGTTGCATAGTATCTATTTTATTGTATAGTAAAAGAGGATTTAAACAAAATACTAAGTTAAATGGAGGTGTTGCTATGGAAGTTGGTAAGATAGTTATAAGTGCTGTTACAGTTATATTCTTGCTGTTGAGCTTTTCTCCGTGTTTTGTGGAGTGTCTTAAGAATAATCTTGGTCAAAAGAAAAAGGATGGAGAATAGAAACCGCTATATATATACTAAAAACCCGTTCGCTAATTAGTGAACGGGTTTTTTTTAATCTTGTTATTTTGAGATTTTGGCTGCTATTTTCTCTACTAGGTGTTTACCTCCTTTGATGCAAGTAGTGCATATTTTTACCCTTTTACCAGAGAGTAAGGTAGCCCATTGGAGGTTTGGATAACGCCTTCTTTTGCCTGTAGGGTTAAACTGTGTAGCACGAACACGGTTGCTGTAACTGCCACCCATTTGAGACCCTTTATCACAGATTGGACAAGCTTTTGCCATAATGTTTTTTATGTTAGCATAAAAGGATTATTATGCAAGTGGATTTTATCTTTGCCATAACTATTCTTATCATGTCTATCGTGGTCCATGAAGTTTCTCATGGTTATATTGCTGGTATCTTAGGAGACCCCACTGCCAAGCTTGCTGGTCGTCTAACTTTGAACCCTATTAAGCACTTAGACTTTCTTGGATCAATTGTCGTCCCTTTGATAACTTCTATTGCAGGTGGATTTATCTTTGGTTGGGCAAAACCTGTACCCTACAACCCATATAATCTTAAAAACCAAAAATGGGGTCCAGCCCTAGTGGGTATAGCAGGCCCCGCGTCTAATGTCTTAATAGCTATTGTTTTTGGTATCTTAATTAGGCTAAACATTAGCTTTAATCTTTTTCCTTCATCTTTTATAGAGATAGCAGGATTAGTCGTCCTTATAAATCTTATCTTGGCTATATTTAACCTTGTGCCTATACCACCACTTGATGGTTCAAAAGTGCTTTTTGCCCTCATCCCTTATAGGTATAGCCATATACAGGCTAAGATTGAACAATATGGCCTTATTTTGCTTATCTTTTTCATATTTTTCCTATTTAAAACAATATTCCCTATAATATCTCTTTTATTTAAGCTTATTACAGGAATTTCAGTCTAATTACTTAGTATGAAGATAAAACTTAATTCTAAAAAAACCCAAAGCCCTATTGGGGCGCATTTCTCTATATCTAAAGGGTATAAAGATGCCTTTTCTAGTGCTGTAGAAGTAGGAGCTTCGGCTATACAAATCTTCTCTAAGAATCCTATGGCAGCTAGGTTTAGAAAAGTCACCAAAGAAGAATCTCAAGAAGTGAAAAATTTTAATCGTGAAGGCTTGATAAGTTACGCTATTATCCATGCTTCTTACCTTCTGAACTTTGCTCGCCCACTTGAAGAAAACTCTTTTCCTATAAAATCACTGGAAGAAGATCTATATAATGCCGATATGCTTGGAGCAGATGGAGTGATACTCCACTTCGGCAAGAGTCTTACTATGGAAAAAGATGAAGCGGAGTCTAATTTTGTGGCTAATATAAAGACAGTCCTTGATAAGACATCTAATTTAAAAGCTAAGATAATTATTGAAAATACTGCTGGGCAAGGGACAGAGATGGGTACTATGTTGCCAGACTTAGCCAGAGTCTTTAAGAAGCTCGGTAAAGACAAAAGAGTTAGGTTCTGCCTTGATACGGCTCACGCTTATGGTGCCGGCTATGACTTGAAAGGTGTTAAATCAGCAGAGAAAGTAGCAGAAGAGATAGAAAAGATTATAGGGGTTAAAAATATAGCTTGTATACACATCAATGACTCTAAGAAAGAGCTAGGTTCAAGGGTTGATAGGCACGAAGATATTGGCCGTGGCACTATTGGCGAGGCTGGGCTTAAGTCTTTCATAAGGGCGGTTACTAAGAAAGCTGGCAAGCCCGTACCTCTTATACTTGAGACACCGCAAGAATTTAATACCTACAAAGAGCAGATAAAGAAAGTGAGCAGTTGGTGTTCTTAAAAGATAAAAACTTGATTTTCGAAAACTGTCCCTTGCTGCTTCACTCATTATTTTTTGGAAGTTATCCACAGGTGACCTTTTCATATTATGTAGTTAGTTTAAAATTAAATTAGATTCAAGTTTTTGAAAATTACGGTATACGGAGTAGGGTGCTTGCGCTTAAACTTCTTTAAATATATTTTATTTAAACATCGCGCACCTCACGCAACAGTGAGTACTCTACTTCGTCTCCCGACCAAAAATAAAGCCCTTTAAAATTATAATATCATCTCGTACATAAAGACCTTCTAAACAGAAGGTCTATTTTTTTATCTAAAATACCACTTGGAGGTTGAACCTCCAAGTGGTAAAAATGTTTTTAAAGTATAGAGATTTTGCCAAATTCTCCGTCATAACCTGGTTCTATTTTTACTTTTTCTTTTCTCATATTGTCTATAGCCCGAGCTATCTTCTTACCGCTTACTTTTTCTACCTCTTTTATATGAGCATCTAAGAGGATGTGGAATTCGTCTCCTAGCGCCCCAAGCATCTTTTCATAGATGCCGGTTACTTTCTTAGATTTTACCCCAACTTTTTCAACTTCAGAGATTATTTCGGTAAGAGGTATGATGCTCTTGTAAGGGATAGTATTATTTTTCTTAGTTGGTTCTCTATTAGCCAATTCGTTCACTCTGTGGAGAACACCTACCGTAAGCTTCTTCTTGCATACCGGACATATATCACTTTTTGACTTAGTTGGATTTACAGATATATTACAGCTTCTATGTCCATCATAATGATATTTCCCTTCTTCTGGAAAGAACTCTATAGTGGATATGAATTTTTTCTTATCTTTGCTCTTTATAGCGTCCATTATCCCGTCATATGAAAGATCTGTATTAAAGATATTTGCCTCTCGGCCTAACTTTGGAAGGGAGTGAGCATCAGAGTTTGAGATAAGGGATATTTTATCAAGAGATGATACCCGCCAGTTCATCTTTGGGTCTGAAGAGAGACCTGTTTCAATAGCGAATATTTTATCTGATAATTCTTCAAAACATTCTTTAAGTGAGTTAAAGCCAGACATTGACCCAAAAATAGAGAACCAAGGTGTCCAAGCGTGTGCCGGTATGAGGACGGATCTTTTGTCCACCTTAAGGATAATCTTTAGGAGTTCTTTAGTATCAAGGCCTAAGATTGGCCTGCCGTCTGACTTTAAGTTTCCTATCTTTGATAACTCTTTATTAATCTTTTCTACTGACTCTATGCTCGGAGTGAATATAAGACTGTGAATTTTCCGTACTTTTCCGTTCTTTTTATAGATACTTGAGATTTCTGTGCCTAAGATAAATCGAGTCTTAATTAGAAAATCCTGAAATCTTCCATCTTCCAGAACGGACATAACGGGAAATTCTTCCAGATTGGAAGTTTCAGGATTTTCTTTGCTCTTAGTGGCTTCACTTTTCAGCGAAGATTTTAACTTAAAGAGCCCTGGTTCAGCAGGAGTTAATTCTTTCTTTATACTTTTGAGCCACACTGGGTGAGTGAAGTCACCTGTGGATATTACATTGATCCCTTTTTTCTTTGCCCAGAGTGCTATATTCTGTAAGGTCATCTCTTTTGATACGGCCCGAGAGTATTTTGAGTGAATATGAAGATCAGCGATTATTTGCATATTGTTTAGGGTACAAGGACAACAGAGTCACCATTTGTAGGAGATGTTGCGTCTATACTGAAGTTATCTCGTATCTTTTGGACAAAACTTAGTGAAGCTTTCGGTTCTCCCTGGGTTACGAAGATTTTCTGTAGTGTTTCAGCACTGTTTTCCACAAAAGCCATTAGTCCGTTTATGTCTGCATGGGCAGAGTAGCCACTTAAGCTTAAGATATTTGCTCTAACATGGACCTCTTGCCCAAGTATATTTATAGTCTTTGCTCCGTCTTGGAGTCTTCTGCCTAATGAGTTTACAGCTTGGTACCCTGCGATAAGTAGTGTATTTCTCTTATCTTCTAAATATATTTTTTCATGATGGATTATTCTTCCACCATTTGACATACCTGAACCAGCAATAATTATCTTTGGTGCTGGTACATTATTTATACTTTTTGATTCTTGAGAGGATGCAGTAAACTTTAGTCCAGGGAATTTAAAGATATCATCTCCAGAGCTTATAATGTATTTTGCTTCTTTGTTATAATATTTTTCATAGTGTCCATATATGGCGGTCGCTTTTATGGCAAGAGGAGAGTCTAAGAAAATAGGAACTCTCGGTATCCTCTTATGCTCTACAAGCTCATTTATCTCAAAGAGAAGCTCTTGCGTCCTCTCAAGGGAAAAAGCAGGGATAAGTAGGACTCCACCGTCGTTGAAAGTATTTTCAATAGTCCTTTCAAGCTTTATTTTACGGCTTGCTCTCTCTTCGTGCTCTCTATCTCCATAAGTGCTCTCTATAACTAGAAAATCAGAACCTTCTATTTTATCAGTCTTTCTAAGGAGGGGTGTCGGAGAGTTCCCTAAGTCGCCAGAGAAGACTGTTTTCTTTCCATCAGCATAGACCTCTACAACACTTGAGCCTAATATATGCCCAGCATCTTTAAGAATTATCTCAAAGCCCCCTACAGGCAATTTCTTATAATATTCAAGTCCCTCCCACTTACTAAGTGCGTTTTCGACATCTTTCTCTTGATAATGTGGCTTGGTTCCATTTTTTCTCGCTTCGTATTCCATTATAGAGAGAGCATCTTCAAACATAAGCTTAGCAAGCTCACGGGTCGCTGGGGTGGAGTAGATTTTTCCCTTAAAGCCATTTCGCGCAAGGACAGGGACTCTCCCTATATGGTCCATATGAGCATGAGTGATGATAAGAGCATCTATCTCTTTAACGTCATATTCGAAAGGAGCTTTATTTTTTTCTTCCCTATCTTTCCCTCCTTGAAACATCCCGCAGTCTATAAGTATCTTAGTCTCTTCTTTACCAGATTTATGCTCGAGTAGATAATTTGCACCAGTTACCTCTTGTCCCCCTCCGTAGAAATAAAGTTTTAACATGTTTTTATTTTAACAGAATTTTCATTTAATACCAAAAAAATATAATAATTAAAAAAAATACCACTCTAGGGTGATATTTTTTAACGGTTATTTGAGAAGTGAACTCCTAGGTTGTTTCCACGTGGGTGGAAGCATAGAGAGCCAAGACCTTCTATGACTGATCCTCCCGAAAATAATTATTTGATCTAGAAGTTTATGTTCTCAAACAACCTTTCTATATTATAATCCTGTTGTTTAAAAATTTCAAGTATTGATTGTTTTACAAAAGATGTTTAATTTATCTCGTCTTTGGAGTAAAGGATCGGGAAGTCTATTTTCTGATAATTAAATAACTCGTCATCTTTAAAGAATCTCTTTACCTCTTCTTCAGCAGTTTCCTTAGAGTCTGAAGCGTGAACTAGGTTTGACTGCATACTCATAGATAAGTCCCCCCTTATACTCCCAGCTGGAGCTTCGTAAGACTTGGTGGGACCTACTATAATCCTCGTCGCTGATATAGCGTTTATGCCAGATAGAACCATAATGACAACAGGACTTGATTTCATGTATCTTTTTATCTCAGCAAAGAATGGCTTGTCTTTGTGGTGACAATAATGTTCTTCAAGTATAGCATCCTCAAGTTGGAGCATTTTCATACCCATAACCTTTAAACCTTTTTTCTCAAAGCGACTGATGATTTCGCCTAAGAGATTTCTCTGTAGAGCATCTGGCTTCATGATTATTAATGTCTTTTCTTCATTTGTGTTTTCCATATGAAAGTTATTGTAGCTTTTTTGAGTTAATTTGCAAATAATCTTTTCGGTTAAACAATTAAGTGTAATTTATCGGTTAATATATAATTTACTCCCGTCACTTCTCATCTGTATAGTACCAAGTTCGTCAGTACGGAGAATAGAGATTCCAAAATTTTTTAATCTATTCATCACTTCTTCATGAGGGTGTCCATATGAATTATCTTTTCCAACAGAGATTATCGCATAATCTGGGCTCACATACTCTATAAATAACTCTGAGCTTGATGTCTTAGATCCATGGTGTCCGACTTTCAAGACGTCTGTCTTAAGGTTTTCTTTATACACGGAAGCAAGATAATTTTCTATCTTTTGCGGAGAGTCAGCTGTAAAGAGAAAGGAATTTTCTCCATAAGTTAGGCGTGCCACTATAGACGCCTCATTAGTATCCCAGCCTTCTACATCTTGATTGGGGAAAAGAATATCCAAGTAAGCTCCATCGTCAATGTTTATCCGCATCCCTCGTCTTGCTAAGATCTTCTGTATGTTCTTTTCTACGATAACTCTTTCAAGCTCTTTATAAGTATTTGTGTCAGATGAAACGCCGGGCTCCATGATGAACCCGATATCAAAATTTTCTATGACACTTGGAAGTCCTCCTATGTGGTCTTGGTCTGGGTGAGTGGCTATTAGTATATCTATCGATCTGTCATAGAAGGGCATTATTTTTCCTAACTCCTCGAGAATTTTTTTGTTTCTTCCACTATCGATTAAGATTTGACGGCCATTTGGAGCTTCTATAAAAATAGCATCACCTTGCCCTATATCTAAGAAGGCAACTAGAAGAGTACTACGCGTTTCAGCATATACGGTATACCAAGTAAAAAATGTAGCGGTAAAGAGAAGTCCAAGAAAATAATATTTGAAATTTTTCTTTAAATTCTGCATTTATCATAGTATAACATTAAATTAAACGGCTTAATCCTCTATAGAGTATTGAGCCGTTTAAAATCTTAGTAAAATTTTTGATTTTGCTAAGATTGACACCTATTTTTAAACTGGTATTCTAATAACATTATGTTAATACCAACAGTAATAGAAAAATCACAATTTGGCGAAAGAGCTTATGATATCTATTCTCGTCTATTGAGAGAGAGGATTATATTTTTAGCTGGACCGATTGATGATGCGGTAGCCAATACCGTCGTTGCACAACTTTTATTTCTTGAGTCAGAAGACCCTAAAAAAGATATAAGTCTTTATATCAACTCACCAGGTGGCTCTGTGTCTGCTGGGCTTGCTATATATGACACTATACAACATATAAAATGTGATGTATCGACCATAGGCCTTGGTATTACTGCTTCTATGGGGGCGACACTTCTTATTGCTGGAGCAAAAGGGAAAAGATTTATACTACCTAACGCAGAGGTGATGCTTCATCAGGTTATGGGCGGAGCAGAAGGACAGGCTGTTGATGTAGAGATACAGGCTAAGCAAATACTTAGAGTGAAAGAAAGGATCAATCAAATCTTAGCAAAACATACTGGCCAGCCTATCTCTAAGATAGAGAAAGATACTGACCGTGACTTCTATATGAGGGCTGAAGAGGCTCTAGCTTATGGGGTTGTCGATAAGATTATAAAGCCAAAATCTTCAAATAAAAAGAAAAATTAAATTAAACAATAATCAATGAAAAGATCCGCATCGTCTACTGATGCGGATCTTTTTTTATAGGAGAAAGTTTCCTAAGTAAGTTTTCGCCCGTCATTTCAGATGGCTTGGGTATAGATAGTAGACTTAAGACTGTTGGCGCAACATCTATTAGTATTCCATCAGTCATTTTATATTTTGCTTTCACTTCTTCTTGGGAGAAGTTATCTTCTTTTTTAAAATCATTTCCTATTAGATAAAATGGCACAGAATTCGTAGTGTGTTTAGTCCTCTTTTCTCCAGTTAGCTTGTATATCTTTTCTTCAGCATTTCCATGGTCGCCGGTTATCATTATAACTCCACCTGCTTCTCTTACTGCTTCGGTCACCCTTCCCACCTCTCTGTCTAATGTCTCTATCGCTTTGATAGTGGCTTCAAAGTCTCCAGTATGACCGACCATGTCGGCATTAGCAAAGTTAGCCAGTATAAAGTCATATTTAGGGATATTTTCTATAATGGTATCTGCTACCTTACTAGCAGACATCTCAGGCTTTAGGGCAAAGCTTGTAGTCTCGGGGGAATCTATAAGAGTCCTATCTTCTCTCGGAAAAGGTTCTTCTTTTCCTCCATTGAAGAAATATGTCACATGAGCATACTTTTCCGTCTCGGCAATATGGATCTGACTTAAGCCTGCTTCAGACACTGCCCTAGCAAGAGGCCAGTCGTTTTCTATAGGAGGGAAGGCAACAGGCAGGTTAAATCTTCTGTTGTACTCGGTCATCGTTACAAAGAAAAGATTAGATAGCTCTCTTCTTACAAATTTATCGAAGCCTTTGGTAGTGAAAGCTTCTGTAAGTTGACGCACACTATCTTCACGAAAGTTGAAGAAGATAACTGCATCATTGTCTTTGATACGGCTATCTTTACAAGACAGTTCACTTTCGGCTTGAAAACAGGCAGGCTCTATAGACTCGTCAGTAATGCCATTAGCATAACTTTCATCTATATATACAGAAGCTGATTTAAATTTAGCTCCTTTTCCCTCTACAAATAGATTATAAGCTGTTTCGGTTCTCCCCCAGTTTCCATCGCGATCCATAGAATATTTCCTACCTATCACTGAAGCAATTTTAACAAATGGATATTGTTTCTCTATGTGGAGCTCAAGTTCTTTAAAAAATGAAGAACCTTCTTTTAATGAAGCATCTCGTCCGTCGGAGAAAAGATGAAGGAAGACCCTTTTTACATTTTTCTGCTTTGCATAATCTAGTAGAGCATATAAGTGAGAAGCATTCGCGTGGACCGAACCAGATGAAAAGAGCCCCATAAGGTGTAAGCTTGGGTTGTTACCTGGAAGCTGGTTCTCTAGGTGAGAGACGGCCTCTTGAAAAACCTTATTTCTAAAGAAAGATCCATCATCTATAGCTACAGAAATGCGTGGTAAATGAGTATAGATAATCTTACCTGAACCCATCGTTAAATGGCCAACCTCACTGTTTCCGGGTTCGTTCCAAGGAAGGCCTACTGCAGTACCTGAGGCTTGTAGTGTGACAAAGGGATAATTCTTCTCTACTTCTGAAAAGAAAGGGTGAATAGCAAGCTCCCAAGGTGATTCTATTATGTTAGCGCCTACTCCGAAACCGTCCATTACTATAAGGACTACCGGTTTATATCTTTTTCCTTGGGTTGGTGTTTCCATACTATTTATTAAAATATATCATTTTTGATGTAATCTTGCTAATTAAAATAGCTCGTGATATTGTTAGAATATTGAATACTTATTATTTAGCAGTTAACTTTGTGTTAAATTCGTTTATTTTTATGACTATTTATATGAAAAATACAGTAATAATGAAAAATACGAATACAATACTAAAAATTTATGATATCTTTAAAGCTACTGGTGGTACTTGCGGGTATTTCCGCTATTATGGGGGTGGGACTGGGTTATTTTCTAAGATACTTAATAGCTCTTGGAGAGAAAACTTCGTCCGAAACTAAGGTCAAACAACTTCTTTTAGACGCTAAAACTAAAGTTCAAGAGACTCTTGATGACGCCAAGGGTAAAGCTGACGCGCTTATAGAGTCTGCTAAAAATGAAGAAAAAACAGCTCTCGTGCAGGTTAGGAAAATGGAAGAAAGGATTATAAAAAGAGAGGAACAGGTTGAGAAACGTCATTCTTCTCTTGAGGAGGAGGCAGAAGAGATAAAAGAGAAAGTAAAAAAGATAAATAAAATTAAAGAAGATGTTGATAAACTCGAAGATGACAAGAGAAAAGAATTAGAGAAGCTAACTTCTTTGAGTGAGAGTGAGGCAAAAGAACAACTCCTACAAGAGATAGAGAAGAAATATGAAGAAGACTTACTGATAAGGATAAGGAAGCTTGAGATGTCTGGTAGAGAAGACTTAGAGAGGAAAGCTAAAGACATTCTCACAAGTATTATCCAGAGACTATCTTCCTCGACTGCCTCTGAGGTGACAACGACGAGTGTCTCTATCCCGTCTGACGATATTAAAGGAAAGATTATAGGTAAAGAAGGGCGTAATATCAGGGCCTTTGAAGCGGCAGCTGGCATAGAGATAATAGTTGATGATACTCCAGGTACTGTTATTATCTCTGGTTTTGACCCAGTGCGAAGACATATTGCAAAGGCTGCTCTTGAGAGTTTAATTCTTGATGGACGCATACAACCTGCGCGAATAGAAGAGATGGTAGAGAACGCTCGTAGAGAAATAGATAAGATAATAAGAGATAAAGGAGAACAGGCGGCTTATGAAGCTGGAGTCTTCGGTGTAGACCCTCGCCTACTATCAGTGCTTGGTAGACTACACTTTAGGACAAGTTATGGTCAAAATGTCTTGAGGCACTCTATAGAGATAGCTCACTTGGCAGGTATGCTCGCTGAAGAATTAGGGGCCAATGTTGTTACAGCTAAGAAGGGAGCCCTTTTCCATGACATAGGTAAGGCTATGGACCATGAGGTCCAAGGGACACATGTGGAGATAGGAAGAAGGATACTTCAGAAGTTTAATATGGAAGAAGAGGTTATCAAGGCTATGCAGGCTCACCATGAAGAATATCCTTATGAGACACTTGAGTCTATTATCGTCCAGATTGCGGATGCTATATCAGGGGCAAGGCCAGGGGCAAGACGCGATACTCTAGAAAACTACTTAAAGAGACTTGGAGATCTTGAGGCTATTGCTAATGCGTTCCCTGGTGTTGAGAAATCCTATGCTATACAAGCTGGTAGAGAGATTAGAATATTTGTTAATCCTGGTGAAGTTACTGACCTTGAGGCGCATAAAATGGCGCGTGATATAGCCGATAGGGTTGAGAGAGATCTGAAATTTCCTGGTGAGATTAAGGTAAACGTTGTCAGGGAGACAAAAGTTATTGAATACGCAAGATAAATAGCAAGAAGACCCTTTTCGTAAGACAAGATGGTATTCCCCAGGTGCTATTGCTTGAAATTAAGCTTGATATATAATGGTATTATAAGAATTAGGTCGAAATTATTAAAATTAGGTTTATTAATTTGTTAGTGTTATTAGTTTGGTATAGTGTTATTTACACTTTGGCAATCTAATAGCTAATAATCTAAGAGCTAAATATATGAATAAAGCTGGTATAGTAGAAATTGTTCACGAGAAATTAGGTGGTACAAAGACACAAGCTGAAGAGATGGTAGATGCAATTATCAACTCAGTTATTGATTCTTTAAAGAGAGAAGAAGAAGTTTCAATAGCAGGATTAGGTATTTTCTCTGTAAAACACAGAGACGCAAGGACAGCAAGGAACCCTAGGACTGGAGAGCCAGTACAGGTTGCCGCTATGAAAGTTCCAAAGTTTAGAGCTGCTAAAGCCCTAAAGGACGCGGTAAAATAATATTTTTCTGATCAGAAAAAGCAAAAATCCCCCTAGTCAAAAGACAGGGGGATTTTTGTCTAATTTCAACGGTTCAACCGGTTGAGCCGTTTAGGTTGTAGAGCAACGGCTACCGAGATAATCTCGGTAGCCGTTGAAAGTTGGTGGAATTATACGATTTCGCTCGAACATATT
>CAZLLR010000014.1:0-22583 GCA_964560655.1 uncultured Candidatus Saccharibacteria bacterium
TGTACCCTCCCTGTCAAACCACCAACATTCTACGTTCTTTTTTATATATAAAATTTACAAATTTCCTAGTAGGAAAACAACTATTAGTACTCCTCAGCTGAGCACATTACTGCGCTTACACTTAGAGCCTATCAACCTGATCATCTCTCAGGAGTCTTAAAGATTCTTAATCTTAGAGTTGGCTTCCCTCTTAGATGCTTTCAGAGGTTATCCATTCCCAACATAGCTACCCAGCGGTGCCCTTGGCAGGACAGCTGGTACACCAGAGGTTAGTTCACTCCGGTCCTCTCGTACTAGGAGCAAATCTCCTCAAGAATCAAAACGCCTGCAGTAGATAGGAGACCAACCTGTCTCACGACGGTTTGAACCCAGCTCGCGTAACTTTTTAATCGGCGAACAGCCGAACCCTTGGGACCTTCTCCAGCCCCAGGATAAGTTGAGCCGACATCGAGGTGCCGAACTCCGCCGTCGATATGAACTCTTGGGCGGAACTAGCCTGTTATCCCCGGAGTAGCTTTTATCCGTTAATCTCCCACCGCATCTAATGCGGATGGTCGGTTCACTATGTTCGTGTTTCCACTCTGCTTGCGATGTCCCGCTCACAGTCAAGCTAGCTTTTGCCATTACACTATCGGCACGATTTCCATCCGCGCCTAGCTAACCTTAATAAGCGCCTCCGTTACTCTTTAGGAGGCAAGCGCCCCACTTAAACTACCCACCAGATACTGTCTCCATACGTTTTTGCCGTACAGGTTAGAATTTAAATCAAGAAAGAGTGGTATTTCACTGGCGGCTCCATTGTCCCCAAAAGGACAACTTCAAAGCCTCCCACCTATGCTACGCATCCAAAAATTAAATTCAATATCAAGATATAGTAAAGCTTCCGGGGTCTTTTCGTCTAACTGCAGGTAGAGGGCATCTTCACCCCCATTGCATTTTCACCGGGCATATCTCCGAGACAGTTCCCCAGTCGTTACGCCATTCGTGCACGTCTGAACTTACCAGACAAGGAATTACGCTACCTTAGGACCGTTATAGTTACGGCCGACATTCACGAGGGCTTATATCAGTCAGCAATTCATCCGAAGATAAATCACCACCGATATTTAACCTTCTCGCATTGGTCAGGCGTCACCCCCTATACATCCTCTTACGAGTTCGCAGGGAGCTGTGTTTTTGATAAACAGTCGCCAGGGATACTTTCGCTGCGCCCTACATTGCTGTAGGGAGGCCTTATTCCGAAGTTACGGCCGCTTTTTTGCCGAGTTCCTTGGAGATATCTCACCCGTTCGCCTTGGTCTTCTCGACCTGACTACCTGTGTCGGTTTACGGTACGGTCTCCTTACTCTTAACCTTAGAAGTTTTTCTAGGAAGGCTCTTCATGAGAATCCTTCAACCCGTAGGAAGAAGTTTCTCCTATCTTCGGAACTTGAATTAAATCAGTTTCCCGGATTTACCTAAGAAACGTCCCTTAAGATAAGAAACATAAATCCAATAATATGCTCTCATTTATTTCCTCCGTCACTCCATCGAAAAATAAGGAGGTCACGGAATATTAACCGTGTGTCCATCGACTCCGACTTTCGTCATCGCCTTAGGCCCGACTAACCCTGGGATGATCAGCATTGCCCAGGAAACCTTAGTCTTTCGGCGTCCCGGTTCTCTCACCGGGATTGTGGTTACTTGTGTCAGCATTCTTTCTTCTAAACGCTCCACCGTGGGTCACCCCTTCGGCTTCAGCGCAGTTTAGAATATTCTCCTACCATTCCAATGTAAACATTGAAATCCTCACCTTCGGTACCTTGCTTAGCCCCGAGTATTTGCGGCGCGATATCTCTTGACGAGTGAGCTGTTACGCTTTCTTTAAAGGATGGCTGCTTCTAAGCCAACCTCCTCGTTGTTTGAGAAATTTCACCACCTTAAGTGCACTTAGCAAAGATTTAGGGACCTTAGATTGAGATCTGGGCTGTTTCCCTTTCGACTAATGGAGCTTAGCCCCCATAGTCTAACTGCCTTAGATTCAGTCTCTGGTATTCGGAGTTTGGTAGGTATGACGAGATTGCTCCCTGTTCACACCTTCCAGTATCTCTACCCCCAGAGGGTAACTAAGACGCTAGCCCAAAAGCTATTTCGGAGAAAACCAGCTATTACCAAGTTCGATTAGCTTTTCACTTCTTACCACAGGTCATCCGATAGAGTTGAACGACTAAACGGTTCGGGCCTCCTTCGCGATTTCTCGAGAATTCACCCTGCCCATGGCAAGCTCACTTGGCTTCGGGTCTTATACGTACTACATACAGCTCCTTAGTCCTGTATCAAGGTCAAATAAATTAACCAAGACAACAAGACTAAAAAGCTGTGTTCGCGCTATTAACACTCGGTTTCCCTAAAACTCCTCCCATATGGGATTAGTTAAGCAATACGCATAAACTCGCTGACTCATTCTTCAATAGGCACGCCGTGACCCGCGATACTTGCGTATCGGGGCTCCGACTCCTTGTAAGCATATGGTTTCAGGTTCTATTTCACTCCCCTCACCGGGGTTCTTTTCGCCTTTCCCTCACGGTACTTGTTCACTATCGATCTTAAAGAGTATTTAGCCTTGGCAGTTAGTTCTGCCTGCTTCCCCCAGGCCATTCGTGTCCTGAAGTACTCAAGGTCAATAACAAAAGAGTTATTTTGTTTTCGCTTACGGGACTATCACCCTCTATGGTTTTACTTTCCAGTAAATTCAACTAACAAAATAATTTATCACTCTTCTTCTACTCCGCAATTTAATATTAAAAAAGAAGTAGAACGTTAAAGCCTTACAACCCCAATTCATAACAAAGTTAAAAACTGGTTTGGGCTATTCCCTTTTCGCTCGCCGCTACTTAGGGAATAAAAATTTTTCTCTTTTCCTCCGCTTACTGAGATGTTTCACTTCAGCGGGTTAGCTAACGCTTTTAAAAGCGCCTGACAGAGCTTTACTCTGACGGGTTTCCCCATTCGGACACCTCCGGATCAAAGGTTGCTTGGCACCTCCCCGAAGCTTATCGTAGCTTAGCCACGTCCTTCATCGCCTCTTTAAGTCAAGGCATCCACCATATGCTCTTATTTCCTACTAGGAAATCTATAAACTTTTTATATATTTGTTCTAATTTTAGCTACTATATTTAATTTTAAAAGTTCTATCATCCAGGGAAAAATAAAAACCGCTCATTCAAGCGGCAAAGGTTATATCCAAATAGAAGGAATTACCTCGTCCACTTGTCTAAACTTTTATTTATTATCATTCTCATAACTACCATACTATTATATATATGCCGTTTCATAAGTCAACCCCGCCCCATCGCTTGCAAACGATGGGGCGGGGTTAGACTAAACGACTCTATAGTTTAGACGATAAGTAAATCGATTATTTGCTTATATCATTCTTCAACTTCTCGATATAACGAGCAGCAGCTTCCTTCCCTCCAAGACCGAAAGAAAGACCACCTGCGATAGCAAGCATAGCTATTAGACCTGTAAATAAAGTCTGAGCAAAAGGACCAGCAATTCCTAACTGTGAAAGCATCACAAGGATTGCAAAGATCCAAATAGCCCATTTAGCTACTCCTCCTAAGAGGTCAGCCGAAGGAAGGTCAGCAGCTTTAGCTGAACCTGCGACGATCCTTTTTGCTGCGTCAGCAACAAGGGCTGCAACAACAAGAATTATTGCTGCCACTATTACGTTCGGCAAGTAAGCAAGTATCATTTGCAAGAAAACGTTGACCTGACTTAGGCCAAACACATCAGCAATAGCTACAAAGAATACGATGATTATAAACCATCTAACCAATCCCCCTATGAAAGCGCCAGAATCAAGACGAAAGCCTGCTTTTGAAAGAGGCTCTTCTGCTCCAATATTCTGAAGCACTCTATCAACCTTCAATGATCGTATAAGTTGAGAGATTAATCTACCTATAACTACCGCTATTATCCATCCAATGATGAATATAATAATGGCGACAATCAACTTAGGCACAAAACCCAAAACCCCAATCCATACATCCTGAAAAGAAGTAGTTAGTATATCACTCCAATTTTGTAACATAATTATATTTTATTTCGTTTTAATTAATAAAGTTATTCCGCCGACCCATTAGTCCATTAACGTTATGGAAAAAATGGAGCAGACAAATATGCATATTTACCCGCCAGAGGCGGGATAACTTCAAAAAATCGACCTTTTCTAAAGTTATATATATAATAACTTCTATTTGAATCTATTATAATACCCAGTTGTGGATAAAGAATAAATCTTTACATCAAGCAGATTCGCTAAAGCGTCTCATAAGGACGACACCTAAGACCCCTACTACGCTAAAACCGACGATGAAAAAGATCCACTTATTACTCTTCTTATCTTTACCTGAGAAAGAGATTATGCTCGCTTCCTTTCCATTGCCTTGCGACACGATGTTATTTTGGGGCAAAACTTTAGACACCACTATGTCACTCTTTGGTGTCACCTTTAGTGCAACCTTATTGTTTTTACTTGTATCTACTGTCTCAGGCTTAGGACTTAAAATATCTGCCTTATAAACTTCTAGAGGATTACTCTTGACTACACTAAAGTTAGTATCAAACGAATAGAATATGGGGCCGTTTGGGTAAAGAAGGTTCACTTTCTTGCTATAGTCTATCTTTAAACTTGTTACCGAAAAAGGAAGGTTCAAACTACTCGTCGCTTTGATGATGCTATTTTTTGGAAAAGCAAAAAATACGTTCCCAGACTCCAGCAACCAATAAGAGATATTTGTTTCTTCACCAGAATTATTATGAAGCTCTATTAAAAGCTCTCCATCAGGGTTAATCTCAACATTAGAAATAGTAAGTTTAGCTTCAGTAATTTTCACGTCTATTCTACTCGTCGCCGAATACTCACTAGAGGACACATCTAAGAACACTGCATAATCTCCCGGGTAATTATAGACATGGGTTACATTTTTACCTTCTTTAGAAGATCCATCGCCGAAATTCCACACAAACCTAGCATTCGAAAGTGGTTCCTTCTTAAGACCTAATGCTTCCCCTTCAAAGCTTACAATACCTCCAACAATACCCACCTTATCACCACCAGAGAAAGCATATATTTGAGGGGCGGTAGGGAAAGGCAAAGGATTAATTGAATTAGGCGAAGGTACTTGAACCAAAACCTGAGGATCTTCACTAGGTATTACCACAACCGCATCACTAGCATTTGAAGAACCCGGTGTTGGAGCCCCCGCTATCCATTTTCCATTTACTAACTGCAGAGAATCCCCGTCTCCGCCAGCTCCCCACTCAGGGAGATAATCCACCTGATCAATATCATTTAAGGCTTCGTCTCTTAGTATCAAAGTCTCTCCGCTCTGCTTTAGAGAAAATGAGCTATCAAAGACGACTCCACTAAACCCCGGCCAATCTATCAGAAACTTTTCTGCGTTGTCAGCTATGACAGCATATCCACCCGAAGCAATAAAAGCGTCGTTTCCACTAAAAAGATTTAAGGCATGATTAGTCTTATTTTCATAAAGTTTCCAAGTACTTAAGTCCACCTGTTCGCTTCCAGTATTTTTAACTTCAATCCATTCCCTTCCGGTGTCTGATCCTTCCCCTTTCTTCAAGTCATACATAATCTCATTTATAACTACTGTCCCAAAAACCACCTTGGGTACAAAAATAAATATTAGTATAAAAAGAAGAATATAAACTTTCACGTTAATCAAATTTTATATTTTGCCCCGGTTTCAATGTGCCACTTTTATTTTTTGTCGGAGGTTCATCAGGACTTATAATCTCATTCAAAGCCTCTCTTAGTGCGCTTAAGTTAGCGCTTGCTTTAGGCGACTGTTTATTACTAGAAAAATCCTTAGACCTAACTTTAGTCTTGTCAAAGGCATTTTCCTTATCTTTCAATACACTAAGCGAAGCGACGGACTTCTTATCCTCCTTTTTCTCATCTACTTTTTGCTTCTTCACTATGTCTGATTTGGACACATTTTTTTTAAGAGAACTTTTCTTATGATCTTTACAATAGATAGCCCTGCTGTCATCCGGCTCGAAAGGGACATATGTCTTCTTACCACAAACTGAACATTCGGCAGAAAACATCTGGGTAGGTTCCTTACTCGGAGCTTCCTCCTTCACTGCTTTTTGCTCCGGAGATTTTTGGCCGACAACCTTCTCTCCTATTTTTTTATGTGCGACAAACGGCTTCTTCTCAAAAGACTTATCATCTTTCTTAGCCATGATAGAATTAGGCTTGTTTAGTAAAACAGGAGTATCTTCCTCATGCCAATCTTTTATCATCTCCTCTACCTTATTTCTAGGGAGAGTATAATCCTTCCTAGAAGCCTCTATGATCCTATCCTTAAAAGAATGTTCTAGCTTAGGTATAGGGGGTAGTGTAGATGCAGAAAAGGGCCTTGAGCCCACGCCATCTATCATCAAGCGCAGATATATCTGAGTAAATCCAAGGTTCACTATGTCTTGCGCTATAAACTCAGGGGCGAACTCCTTCTCTAAGACGTCAGCATCGTAAGCGCCCACACGAAACACTATCATAGTACCTACGTTACCAAAGACCGCTGCATTTACTTCTTCTGACATTTGCTCTATATACTGATGAGCAATAGTTAGATTCAACTTATACTTCCTAGATTCAGACAAGATGTCAGCAAAAGACTTATTAGCGAAAGATTGAAATTCATCAACATAAAAATAAAATTGAGGAAGACCCTCCAGCTCCGCTCTTGAGACATCGGCTCGAGACATCGCTGCAAGATAAATCTTCGTGATAAGCATACTACCTAGGAGGTTTGCGTTTTGCTCACCAAGTCGCCCTTTTGAAAGGTTTATGATGATGATCTTCTTCTCATCCATTGCCTTACGCATGTCAAAGCTAGTCCTTGGCTGACCAATAATATTTCTTATTATGGGATTTGAAGTGAATTGCCCTATCTTATTTTGGATAGCTGGTGTCGCTTCTTGAGCGTATCTGTCTGTGTACTTAGCAAACTCATCTACCCAGAAGGATTTCACCCCAGGATCAGTAACATTATCTACAACCTTCTTCCTATATTTCTTATCAGCGAGCATCCTATTGATACCCATAAGAGTTGCGTCTGGATATTCCAAGAGAGCAAGGAGTGTGTTGCTTAGAATATATGACATCCTAGCAGACCAAGCATCAACCCAGATCTTCTCAAAAGTACTCATGAGGCCTGACACCACTAAGTGGCGCTTATCATAACCAACATCTTCTAATATGTTAAAAGAAAAAGGATATTCTGTGTCAAAAGGAGCAAAGTAGATCACATCATTAATACGATCTTCCGGCACATAATCAAGGAGAAGCTCAGCTGAGCTTCCATGAGGGTCTATGAAAGCGACACCTTCTCCGTTCTGGATATCTTGCACGGCCATATTCTCAAGCATGGTAGATTTACCCATACCTGTCTTTCCTATGACATATACATGCTTAGTCCTATCTTCCTTCTTTATACCAAAGCGTTGATGTTTATTTCTAAAGTCCGCTTCAGCAAAATATGTAATGCCTACGATGTCTTTATTTTCCTTTTCCATTTAGAAAAATTATACCACATTCGCCAAAAACATGTAAAACCCTCAACGACTAATCTTCTGTATCGGTTGAGCCGTTGGGTATTCGCGCATTACCACAAGCTATTGACAAATAGTAAAAAAAGAACATAATATTAATTGGATATATCCATCGTACCCCTACCAGAGAGGTAGAGAAGCTGACCTCCCAGCTCTCTATCTTTACGGTAGGGTTTTTATATTACTCATTCTTATTTTTGATATAAAGTAAGATCTCCTCATTTACTTAATCTAGAGCCTCTCTTGTGTAAGTGTTCGCTGCGTCCCACAACATCCAACTCGTTAAGCCTGCATCATATACAGCTTGCTTCTGAGCGCGGACCATATCTGGTGTGTAGTTAACTGGATAATCATTATCTTGAAGCCATGGTCGGAGCTTTAGAGGAGTGGAAGTAGCAGCGGTAAGTCTTTTTACTGCCTCATCCATAGAGAACTTCACTATCTCATATGGGTGCGCATTCACATTTTTATAACCTATAAACCCTTTCGGGTAATGTGACGGATACACCATTGGAGATATAAAGTCAAAATACGGTTCAGCATACTCAAGTATCTGCCCTATGTTTAAATCATCTTTATTAGTCGTCGTCATGCCAAAGAGATCTGCCGAGAGGACCACGCCGGTATCCTTCAATCCATCGTGAAGATATGCAAAGAAATCTCTCAAGACGACAGCTTTGCCAAAGTTCGTATCAGCCAAAATCTCTTCTTCGCTGAAAGGATAATACATATTTTTCATATCGCCATCTGAAGGGAAGCGAATATAGTCAAAATTAAGCTCATCAAAGCCGGCTAAGTACGACTCCTTACTCAGGGACACTATGTAACTCCACATATCTTCTGCCCCTGGGTCTATATAACTTATCCCCTTCCTGTCTTTCCATAGGGCATTTTTATCACTCTCTTTCTTAATGGAGAGTTCAGGGTAAAGATTCGCATAATACGGATCTTGAAAGACAGTGATCCTCCCTACTACATAGATCCCCTTCTGATGCAGGGTCTCTATAAATTCTCTCATGTCGCGAACTTTACAACCTGGGCCACCATAACCTTCAAGGGTAGGTTCCTCAACTCTAAAGGAAATAGTCCCCGAGTAATCTTTTATATCTATAATGATAGTGTTAAGCTCAGTCTCCTCTACGAGCCTTACGATGTTCTTCCTTATACTCGGTGTGCCTGCCACACAAGCTGTCATATATACACCTTTCACCGCCTCTGGAGTATCAAGGTGGGTTGCTACGAAGACTTTTTCTTCAATTCTTTTTTCATCCACGCTTATATTTTTTTGCTTAGGATTATCGGCACTGTTTGCCTCATATTCAAGAGGCTTAAGTAAAGAAGGAGAGGCAAAAAAAAGCAAGCCAGAAGCCATCAAAAAAATTCCACTTAAATATATTTTTTTCTTCGACATTATATTTTAATTTTAAATCAAATTTATCTAAAAAGCTAATTAAAGTATAAAAAGAAATCACAAAAAATAGGCTTATTTAAAAGTATTTTATGCAACCGCGTGGCAAGGTATTGCTAAATATCTGTTTTTCACTATAATAAGATATCAAGTATGAATACATTAACAGAACCAACAAAAGACGTAGCAACAGGAATCATGGACCTTCTCCTAAAGAAGGATATTATCCCTCACCCTAGAATTAACGAACTTGCAGAAGGGAAAGTTATAGGCAAAGAACAATCTTCTATTTTTGTGGATATTTTTCCTTTTGGAACGGGCATAATATATGGAAGAGAGTTCAATAATGCCCGAGACGTGATAAAGACTCTAAAGCCAGGCGACTCTATAAGTGCGAAGGTGGTAGAAGTTGAAAATGAAGACGGCTACATAGAACTCTCACTCAAAGAAGCTAGGCAAGAGAAGATTTGGAGTGAAGTTGAAGAAACACAGAAAAGTAATATTGCCTTAAGCCTTAATGTCACAGACGCTAACAAAGGCGGGCTTATCATGGAATGGAAAGGGATTCCAGGTTTCTTGCCTGCATCACAGCTCAAACCTGATCACTATCCAAGGATTGAAGATGGCGACAAAGAGAAGATCCTTCAAGAACTAAAGAAGCTTGTAGGGACTAAACTTGCCGTTACTATCATAGGCAGTGACCAGAGTGAAGGAAGAATTATATTGTCAGAGAAGAAGATGGAATCAGAAGAGCTTAAAGAGGTAGTAGAAAAATACAAAATAGAGGATATTATAGAAGGAAATATCACTGGAGTAGTTGACTTTGGAATTTTTATAAAGATTGAAGAAGGACTTGAGGGATTAGCTCACATATCTGAGCTCGACTGGACACTTATAGAGAATCCTGGGGCTCTCTTTAAGGTAGGTGAGAAAGTAAAAGCTAAAATCATAGATATAAAAGATGGCAAGATATCACTTTCAGTAAAAGCTCTAAAGCCAAACCCATGGGAGAAAGCAAAAGATAAATACAAAAAAGGTGACATCATAAAAGGGGTTATTATAAAGTTCAACAGACATGGAGCACTAGCGAGCATAGAAGAAGGAGTCGCTGGGCTCGTCCACATCTCTGAATTCGGCACAGAAGAAGAAATGAAGAAAAAGTTAGAGCTCGGTAAATCATATGCCTTCCAGATAACACTCTTTGACCCTAAAGAGAAAAAGTTAACTCTAAACTACGCAGAAGAAGGAAAAGCTATCATTGAAACAGAACAATAAACTAGCCTTAGTGCTCAAATAATTAAACGGCTCATTCGCTACATAGCGAATGAGCCGTTTAATTTATAAAGATTAATTATATACACTCATCGCCATTTGATAACCTTCAGTAGATATCATCGAAAGAGCTCTATAGATCTTTTTAGAGACTTTTTTTATAGAATCACGTTCTTTCGGCTTGAATTCACCAAGAATAAAGTCTATTACTTTTTCCTCCCCTTGAGGTTTCTTTACTTTCCCCTTTGAGGTAGAAGGAGAGACACCAACTCTTATCCTTATAAACTCTTTTGTCTTTAAACTTCGAACTATAGACTCAAGCCCCCTGTGTCCACCAGAGCCACGATTAAAGGATATCTTGAAAGTGCCAAGAGCCAAGTCCAAATCATCATAGATCACAACTAAATTTTGCGCTTTTTTCTTACTTGTAATAACAGGCTTTAGTGATAGGCCGGACTTATTCATAAAAGTCTCTGGTAATATTACTTCCACTTTTTCTTTTTCTATTTTCCCTCCTGATACAAGAGCTTTTAATTTCTTATCAAGAGAAAATTCAGGGAACTTTTCTTTCTTAGAAAAAGCTTCCGCGATAATCCTGCCAGTGTTGTGCCGGCTGTCTTTATATTCTTCACCTGGGTTACCAAGTCCTACTATATAATGCATCTTGTAATTATATTATTTTTATCTATTTTAAGCAAAAAATATAAGAACACTTATAAAGTCCTTGCGTCAAGCGAGATTAAGGTGTATATTTATCTTAATGGAAAAAAATCTTGAACAAGAAAGCACCCGAGACAATTCAAACGAAATCCAAAATGAAAAACTTTCATTTTGGGGATCTGCGTGGGAACTTGCAAGATTTATAATAATCGCTTTAGTTATAATTATCCCTTTAAGAGTGTGGGTGGCTCAACCATTCATAGTGCACGGACAATCTATGGATCCTACCTTTAGAACTGGTGATTATCTAATAGTGGATGAAATCTCTTATAAGTTCACAGCGCCAAAGAGAGGCGATGTAATAGTATTTCGTTATCCTAATGATACTTCAAAGTTTTTTATAAAAAGAATTTTTGGTCTACCGAACCAGACAATAGAAGTAGAAGGCAAAACAACTTCATTAGGAGAAAATGAGTATTTTGTCCTTGGAGATAACAGGGGAGCAAGCTCTGACTCACGTGTCTGGGGAACAGTTGATGAGACACTTATCATAGGAAAAGCATTCTTAAGGCTCTGGCCAGTAAACTCTGCTGACATATTACCCGGACAAGACAAAGAGACTACCGACCGATTATTAAATAAATAATAACGACAAATCAATTATGAACGCCAAGGGAAAAGATAAAAAAGAGATCCTCCAGACACCCAAAGGAATGAGAGACATCCTGCCAGAAGATTATAGTTACTATTCATATATATATGACAAGCTAGAAAGTATCGCTAAATATTATGACTTTAGACCAATACAGACACCCCATCTTGAGAAGTTGTCTCTTTTTACTAGAGCTGTAGGCGAGACAACTGATATAGTAGAAAAAGAGATGTATAACCTAAAGACAAAAGGGAAAGACCATTTGACCTTAAGACCAGAAGGGACTGCTCCAATAATGAGGTCGTATATAGCAAATGGAATGCAATCTAAGCCACAACCAGTACTCCTTTATTATAAAGGATCCTTTTTTCGTCACGAAAGCCCACAAAAAGGAAGACTCCGAGAATTTCAGCAATTTGGACTTGAGATACTAGGAGAGAAAAAAGGTGTTGCCGAAGCGACTACAATAAAAATATTCATAACGGCTATCCAAGAAATGGGTGGAAAAGATCTTATCGTCCATATAAACAGCATAGGAGATAAAGAATGCCGTAGCGCATACAAAAAAGAGTTAGTTGCCTATTACAGAAAAAAGATAAATCATATATGTCGCGACTGCAAAAATAGAATCAAGACCAACCCACTAAGACTCTTAGATTGCAAAGAAGAAAAATGCCAAGAGATTAAAAAAGAAGCGCCTAAAATGCTTGACTATCTATGCCAACACTGCCGAGAGCACTTTAAAGATACCCTCGAGCTCTTAGATGCTTTTGAAGTGCCTTATATCGTAGACCATACTCTTGTGCGGGGTATTGATTATTACTCAAGAACTGTATTTGAAATTTTCCCCGTCCCAATGAAACCGATTGAGAAAGAAGAAATTAAAGAAATACCTGACGACGATAAAGAAGTTACATCTGGTGACAAAGAGGTTGTGTCTGACGAGAAAGAAGATGCTCAAGAAGAAGATATTGTACCTGAAGTTAAAGAAGTCGTCCTTAAAGAGAAGGGAGTGATATCCGCCCTCGCCGCCGGAGGAAGATACGATGAGCTAGGAAAGATTCTTTCAAAAAAGGAGATACCCTCATCAGGTGGGGCAATAGGAATAGAGAGATTAATATCTTTCCTTAAGGAGGGAGGGGTAAAGCCTAAGGCTGAGAAAAAGCCGAAGATCTTTTTTATCCAACTTGGAACATCAGCAAAATTTAAAGGTTTTGAAATAACAGAAAAGCTCCGAAAAGCTGGAATACCGATAAGCCAGTCATTTACCAAAGAAGGTCTCAGTGACCAGCTAAAGATTGCATCAAAGCTAAATATACCTTATGCTGTAATTCTAGGTCAAAAAGAGGCTCTAGAAGGATCTGTAATCTTAAAAAATATGGACAATAGAGCTCAAGATACAATTCCAATAAGCGAGTTAGTAGGAATTATTAAAAAGAAATTAAAATAACATAATTTTATTAGAAATATGATTGAAGTAAAGAAAAAAGAGAAAGAAACAACATCAAGTGTTATAAGAAGGTTTTCACGTAAGATGCAACAGTCAAAAATCATCTCAACAGTAAAATCTCTAAAATACAACACAAGAGCCAAATCCGACTTCAAAAAGAAACAAGACGCCTTAAAAAGGATTGCTAAAAACAAAGTAAAAGATAAACTCAGAAAACTTGGTAAAATCAAATAACTAAAAAATGACTCGCTATAGCGAGTCATTTTTTAGTTATTTGACCAAGTGATATTTATAACAATCAAGAAGAATTATAAAAAAGGAATTTGCTTGTATTACCTTTTCAGGATATTCTAGAGAATAATGATAGATTTTACCAACCTTACAAAGAAGCGTCGGCCGGCCCTACCTTGGGAAGAAATAAAGGATACTATTTTAAATAAGAGTTATAATCTTAGTGTAGTTTTTGCCGGAGATTCCCTGACAAGAAAGTTAAACAAAAAACATCGGGGAAAAGATAAGCCAGCTAATGTCCTCTCCTTTCCACTATCGGAGAAAGAAGGTGAGGTCTTTATAAACCTTTCTACTAAAGAAAACGACTGTCCGAGAGTGCTTCATCTCTTCATCCACTCCCTCCTGCATTTGAAAGGTTTCTCTCATGGTGCTAAAATGGAAAGTAAAGAAGATAAGCTTCTAAAAAAATTCAAATAAATAAAATTTAAAAATGGCAAGAAATATAATAGCAGGCATTGATGTAGGCACTTCAATAATAAGGATCGTAATAACAGAACAAAGAAAAGGAGAGTCAACTCCTCGGGTATTATCTTTTCATCAATGCCCTTCATCTGGGATAAATCACGGGTATATAATAGATCATAACGAAGCAGTGGCAAGTGTGAAGAAATGCATAAACGAGGCTCAACTAAAAGCAGGAATAACTATAAAACAAGTTTACCTTGGGATAGGAGGAATAAGTTTAGACTCAATTAGGAGTAGAGGCAGTGTAATGATCTCTAGGGCTGATAACGAAGTCTCCGAATACGATGTAAAAAGAGCTATAAATCAAAGCGAAGAAGATCTCCCAAATATAATAAACAGGACTATCCTGCATAGTATCCCTATTAATTTTAAAATTGATGGCAATATTATTTTTGGTCGACCAATAGGTATGAAGGGGAAGAAACTTGAAGTAGAGATGCTTTTTATAACGATAATGACCCAGCACCTAGACGACTTAATACAGGTTATAGAAGAATCAGGTCTTGTGGTAAATGATGTCACTGCCTCCCCTATCGCTGAAAGTCATTTTATATTAAATAAAAAACAAAAAGATACTGGAGTGGTATTAGCAAATATAGGTGCTGAGACTGTCTCAATAGTGGTCTTCGAGGAAGGGAATCCTGTATCAATGGCCGTTTTCCCTATCGGTTCATCACATATTACCAACGATATTGCCCTAGGAATGAAAATTCCACTGGAGGAAGCAGAAGGAATGAAAATCAACTATAGCGAAGAAGCTCCTCAAAAAAAACAACTTAGAAATATTATAGAAGCTCGTCTTCATGACATTTTTGAACTTATAGATAATCACCTTAAAAAGATCGGCCGGAACGAATTATTGCCTGCTGGTATCGTGTTAACAGGAAGTGGTTCAAATCTTTTCAGTCTCCAAGAAGTTGCTAAATACACACTTAGACTCCCTTCAAAGGTTGGCCTTACCGTGATAACAGACCCTAAAAGACAAGGAAGGCAACATCAAGGTAAAATAGATGACCTAGGTTTTTCTGTTGCTTATGGTCTATGTATCATGGGAAATAACGAAAATAAATATGACGGTATAAGTCATGAGATAACCAAAAAAACAAAGAATATTCTAATAAAATACTTTAAAATCCTTCTCCCTTAAATCAATTTGCATTATTTTTTTTTTTTTGGTATTCTAAGTTTTATATATGGCTAGAGTAAAACCAGAAGTAGAGGCATTTGCCCGAATAAAAGTAGTAGGTGTTGGCGGCTCCGGCTCAAACGGGGTTGACCACATGATAAGAAACAAGGTAAAAGGCGTTGAATTTATTGTTATAAACACTGATGCTCAAAGTCTACATCATAGCCTCGCTCAAAAGAAAATTCACATAGGAAAGAATCTTACGAGAGGGCTCGGGGCTGGTATGAACCCAGACCTAGGTAGACAATCAGCCGAAGAAACTAAAGAAGAGATCCAAGACGCTATTAAAGGGGCTGATATGATTTTTCTTACTTGCGGTATGGGTGGTGGCACCGGCTCAGGAGGAGGACCTGTTATAGCAAGGGTCGCCAGAGAGCAAGGTATCTTAACTATCGCAGTCGTTACAAAGCCTTTCGCTTTTGAAGGGGCGCAGAGAATTGCTATAGCAGAGACAGCACTAAGCAATTTAAAAGATGCTGTAGACGCGATGATTGTTATACCTAACGATAAACTTATTCAACTCGTCCAGAAAGAGACTACTTTTGCTTCGGCCTTCGCAATGTGTGACGAGATATTAAGACAAGCTGTTGAAGGTATCTCAGACCTTATAACAATGCCAGGTATCATCAATGTAGACTTTGCTGATGTAAAAGCGATCATGCAAGAAGCTGGTTCAGCTCTCATGGGTATTGGCAGAGGACAAGGAGAAAAAAGAGCAGAGGAAGCGGCTAAGATGGCTATCAACTCTCCGCTCTTGGATGTTTCCATACATGGGGCAAAAGGAGTTCTATTTGCTATCTCAGGTGGAGATGATATGACGATGCATGAAATACAAGAAGCTGCCAATATCATTACAGAATCCATAGACCCAAGTGCAAGGGTAATCTTCGGAGCATTAAGGGATGACAAACTAAAGAAAAACGAGATAAAGATTACAGTCATCGCTACTGGTTTCCCTGAATCAACAATTAGAAAAACTTCTTTATTCCAAAACAAGGATACAGACTCCCTTGAAGAACCAAGGGAAACTGACCAAAAGGAAATTTCTGCCGAAGAGTCTAAACAGAGTGAGTGGAATTCTGTTCCCGCCTTCCTTAGAAGAAAAAGGTTTTAATGATTTAACAATTTTTTATGAAAAATAATCTTACAATACCAATATCAATTATAGCCGCTGCTATAATAATAGGGGGAGCAGTAATTTTGACAAAAAATAATGGTGACAATACCTCAAAAGACAATGTGGTGGTAAAAGAAAAAACTTCTAAAATTTCCATAAGACCAATATCAGAAGATGACCATATATTAGGAAACCCTAACGCTCAAATAAAGCTAGTGGAGTTCTCAGATACAGAGTGTCCTTACTGTAAGGCTTTTCATGGAACGATGAACCGAATAGCCGACGAGTATGGTAAAGACGGAAAAGTGGCTTGGGTCTATAGACATCTCCCACTTGACTCACTCCATTCAAAGGCGCGTAAGGAAGCAGAAGCTACGGAGTGTGCCGCCGAAATTGGCGGCAATGCTAAATTCTGGACTTATATTAATAGCATCTATGCTACAACTCCATCAAATAACGGACTTAACCCTGACGAACTTTCTAACCTTGCTGAATCTGCAGGGCTTGACAGTGCTTTATTTGAAGAGTGTCTTTCAAGTGGACGAAATGCGCCTAAGGTTGAAGAAGACCTACAAGAAGCGATGGAAAATGGTGGTAACGGAACACCCTTTACAATCATAATAGATAAAGACGGAAACAATATCCCCTTCTCAGGAGCGTATCCTTACCTTGAAACAGATACTCGCTTCTTTGACAGCCTTACAGCAAGTGAAAGAGAAACCTTCTGCGATAGCGCTAAAGCTTGCGGGATAAAACCAATGATAGAAAATTTGCTTGCAAAATAGACCCAAAAAAATAAAAACCTTAATCTCCGTAGGATGCCCCTCTATGACCGTCCTTTAGGAAATTAAGGTTTTTATTTTTGAAATTAAGCAAAATTATAATTACTTCCCTCTATCCTTTTCTAAGATGTGGTTATAAGCAGAAAGAGCCGCCTTTGCCCCCTCACCGGCTGCTATAACGCACTGTTTGTATAAAGTGTTCGAGACATCGCCTGCCGCATATACTCCAGCCACAGAGGTTTGTGTAGTCTTATGGTCTATCTCCACTTCACCGTATTCATTCAGCTTTACAAAGTCACTTAAGAAACTGGTCGCTGGTATCCAACCGATATTTATAAATACTCCTTGAACACTGAGCTCCCTAGTCTCATTGTCAGTAAGATCTCTATAAACAAGCTTCTCTACAAAATTACTACCTTGAATCTCTTTCGTCTCTACACGTAGGATAAACTCCACTTTACCTGTCTTCTTAAGAGCTTCTACTGTAGAAGGATCTCCCTTTATCTCAGATCCATACTCAAGCACATAAATCTTATTCGCATATTTCATAAGGTCGTTTGCTGATTCAAGCCCTGAGTTACCACTTCCTATCACCGCCACATTTTTGCCTCCAAAGAGAGGCGCGTCACAAGTAGGGCAGAAGCTTACACCCTTGTTCTCAAACTCCGCCTCACCAGGGATACCTAAAAGTCGCGGGTTCTTCCCCGTGGCTATAATTACCGTTCTTGCTTCGTATATATCCCCGCCTTTTACATGTATTGTAAACTCGTCTTTACTCTCTGGGTGAACGTCAATCTTCTCTACCTCCACTCCTTCCATTACTGGCACTTCATGCTTATCTACTTGCTCCCTAATCTTACCAGTAAGATCTTTACCAGGGATAGTCATAAACCCAGGAAAATTCTCTATCCTATCTGTCTTTAAGTTCTGCCCACCAGTCTCCTTAGTCAAGATCACGGTCTTGAGCCTCTTTCTGGCAGTATAGATAGCCGCTGTCATACCAGCTGTTGCTCCTCCGATAATCGCCACATCGTATTTTTTTTCTTCTGCCATAATTTATTTTAATTTATAAACTTATAAAAGTGGGCGATACAGGATTCGAACCTGTGGCCTCTGCAATGTCAATGCAACGCTCTAACCAGCTGAGCTAACCGCCCAATATCCAATTACAATAGAAAAATTATACCAAAACATAACCCAAATAGCCACTTTCAGAGCTAAACGGCTCAGTCCCCCTCGGAGGACTGAGTCGTCTAGCAGATTAGGGTTTGATAAATTTTAAGAATTTCCCTACCTCTGAATTTCTGATGAGGATAGTCTTGTGCGCATTATAGGAAATACCTTTATTTGGTGAGTTTTCAAAGCCGAGATATATAATTTTAGCTCCTCTTTTCTTAGACTCATCTATCGCAGGCTGTAGATCTGAATCCGAACTACCTAAGATGATTTATCCAAATAATTTATCACAGGAGAAACTAACCATATCTACACCAATCCTGACGTCAACCCCTTTTTCTTTAAAGACAAGGACTTTCTTACCAAGAAAACCGGGTTCTTCATACCCTCTGACCCTACCTGCAAATATAACCCCAAAACCCTGCCTCTCTAAATGAGTTTTTAATAATCTTTGGTCTTCAATAAGTTTTATAGACTTCTCCTCTGTTTTCTCATGTTTTTTTAATTTTGCAAAATAAAAGATAACCTTATCTATCTTATAGCCCTCTAACACAAGATCGAACAAGCCTTTAAAATCATATTCATTCCAGACAATATCTTTCTTATTTTTGCCTAAAGAGTATTTAAGATAGTTTTTAAAATTTTCTCCATCTATAAGGAGGATAGTTTTCATATAGGTATTGTATCATATAGAAACTAAAACTCCCGCGGACCTTGCGGTTAGCGGGAGCGTTTATGCATTTACTATATATTTATTTAAATATAAAATCAAGAGGTTATCCACACCGCCAAACCACAACCCAAATAGCCACTTTTTACTTAAATAATATATCTTCTGTTATTGTAGCTGTATAAGGTTTAACCGCCTGGATTATTTCATCTTTAGAAATTTTCAATGGATCATAAATGACTTTACCATTTTCATTATAATAATCAACACTAGCATCAATAACACCTTCTTTTTCTTTCAGTGCATACTCTGCTCCTATCGCGCAACTGACACAAAACATACCATCAATCTTTAGTGTAGCTTGCCGAAGATATTCCCCCTTATTCGTCTTTGCATAATTTGTCGTAGGGCTCACATTTTGATCGATAGCAATCTCCTCTGCTTTGTTAGTGATTATAGAAAACCCAACTAAACCAGATGAAGCAATAATAATTACAGCGATAATAGTGTTTTTCATAGCTTAGATTAATTATAAAAATTTTGATAAACTATTGGCGCAAGCCAAGGTGCTAGAATATAAAGTAAGAAATAATAAACAACAAAAAAAACTACACAGGCCAAGACAATAATAGTCACTGCTTTCTTCCAACTAAACTGGATTATTTCGCAACCATCGCAGACTTTTTTACCTCTACGGAAGTAATAGAAACCCAACCCTATAACTAATATCAAAATCCCCAGAATAAGAAAGTAGGGGCTCTGTTTTCCAATCGCAAGTGCTGTGCTAGTTCCACCTATTCCCAAAACAATCAAGATTAAAGGTCCGACACAGCACAAAGAAGCAACAAGTCCGGCCCAAAGTCCTATTTTAATAGGTTTTCTATAATCTTTATCTAACATATCAATTTATATACAACAACTTAACTTGGATAAATCTTTATGTAAATGCCAAAGCGGCATATTTAAAGCTTTCTGAAAGTGTTGGAAACACAGGCATAGAATGCAATATGTCATCAATAGTATTTTTGTTCTTTATAAGTACTGTCGCTTGGGCTATAAGGTCACCGGCATTCGGCGAGAGGATATGGACACCGAGAATTTGTTTTGTCTTCGGATCAATACCCATTTTAATCAATCCTTCGGTACGACGGATAATTTGAGCCTTAGGAATAACCTCGAAAGAGACTGTGCGACAAGCGCAAGCGCCTGTCTCTTTGATCTGTCTTTCTTCCGTCCAGCCGACGCTAGCAAACTGAGGATTAGTAAAAATAGTATAAGGCACACTATTATAATTAATGCTGTTATTTGCCCCAGACATTGCATTATCGACAACAAGTGTCCCCTCGTGTCCTGCCGTTGTTTCAAGTCTCAGTGGCGCGTTTGACACATCGCCGATTGCAAAAACATGGGATCTATTTGTTTGGAAAAAATTATCTACTATAATAGCTTGCTTGTCATCCGTCTTAATATCAATATTTGCAAAGCCGAGATCTTTAGTGTTTGGTGTTTTACCAGCAGCTAAAAGAATTTCATCAGCAGATACTTCTTCCTGATTGCCATTAATTTCAAAAGTGACAATTTTCTTGCCATTTTCTTTTTTTGTGCTTTTTACATCAACATTAGTTCTAATTACAATTCCTTCATTTTGTAAAACCTCCGTGAGGCGATTGATAATTTCCGGTTCACCCCCGCCAAAAACACTCTTGCCCTTTTGCAGAATTGTCACTTTTGTCCCAAAGCGAGAGTACATCTGAGCAAATTCAAGACCAACAGGACCACCTCCGACAATCACCAATTCTTTCGGCTGTTTCTCAAGTTGCAAGGCCTCAATATGAGTAATAAAACCAACTTCTTTAATATTTTTTATCAGCGGAACATTTGCCGTTGACCCTGTGGCAATGATAAATTTTTCAGCAGAAAATTTATCGCCACCTGCTTCGACTTCTTTTTCTCCGGTAAACTTCGCGTAGCCTTTAATAAGAGATACATATTCAAGACCTGTAAGTACTTTTTCATATTTATCTTTTCGCGAGATTTCAACCATCTTCATCTCATCTTTTATCACTTTATTAAAATCAAACTTTTTTATTTCAAGTTCAATTCCGTCGACATTATGATTCTTTGCCATATGCAATATTTCACCAGCATGGAGAAGTATTTTCGAAGGTAAACAACCGACATTAACACATGTACCGCCAAGAGGAAGCCCTGCGTTTATAATCGCAGTTTTTACTTTTAGCTCATTGGCGCGAATTGCAGCAGCAAATGCTCCTGCTCCTCCACCTATTATTATAAGATCAAATTTTTTCATGATTTTAAAAATGATTTTTTAATTCTCTTCTACCTTCTCTTGAGAGAAAATAAAAGATTGTTTGTGCATCCTTGCGGAATTCGACAAATCCAGATATACGCAAAATTTTTAATTGATGGGATACTGCAGACACGGTAGTTCCTAAAATATCCGCGATATCGCAAACACATAATTCTTTTTCATTTTGTAGAAGATAAAGAATTTTTAATCTTGTTTTACCAGACAAAACTGCAAAGTATTTCCTTGTTATTTTTAATTTATCTTCTGTGTTAATTCTTTTTTTTAATTTCTTTATTTTTTCAGGCGTGATTGTTGGGCCAATACAGTAGAGCCCTAGATGTTTTATTTGTTTTTTATGCATATGAATAATAATACTGTTATTTGAAAAATAATTCAAGTAGAACATAATTATAAAAAGTGGATAACTTCAGATCAGTCTTTATCGATCATAAATCACACCACCAAAACACAGCCCAAATAGCCACTTTCAGAGCTAAACGGCTCAGTCCCACTCGGAGGACTGAGCCGTTTAGCGTTTCTCCGGATTTACCAAGGACTGTCCTTGGTAAAAGCAACGGCTATCCGCCGCGGCGGATTATCCTATATATTCAAACCGAGGCTTTTTCTCACCGTCTATCTCCACATCTTCAATAAACATTTCAAGTGGCCGGATCCAGGTCTGCCCCTCCCCATATAGGGCTTTATACACGACAAGGTCCTCCAGCGTTTCGCTATGTTTAGCAGTATAAAGAACCTCATATTTCTTTCCTTTATAATGCCTATATTTGCCTAATTTAAATTTATTCATTATTTTGTTTGTATATTTTTAGTGGTTATCAATGACTAAAAATTAATTTTCTTTAACAAATATAGGGGTATCCGTTATATCAATAGTTATCTCTCCGTTCACAGCTATTGCTATCTGCTGACCACCAAACAATCCAGTAGCTTTTGCATTTTGCCACGGAATATTAAATGTGAATTGAGCTGAAGGATTATCTTCTCCCGTGAACTGATCTCTTTTTTCCCACACAACATATAGCCTTGAATCATCAGTCTTTGTAATCTCAAATAAATAATACTTGCTATCATCTATTGTTGAGACTCTACTTACATCCGTCATATTATCTAGATAACTTGCCATCGTCTGGTAATAATAATAAGTTGGGTTAGGATTGAAAGTTAAATTATTATCTTTCATTAAGGACATTTTTCCAAACACAGGATGTCTAAAATAACACCCATATTTTTTTATATGATTGTCTGGATTATAAACATACCTTAGATTCCACCAATACATTTGTTCTACTCCTTCTGAAAGAGCGAGTAATGTCCTTTGAGTCATCTGTCTTCCTTGTATTCTGTCTCTTTTTCCATTAATTTCTGGCTCTTTTTGAAGTCCATATGCAAACATTCTAAACTGGTCAGGATAACCTTTTAAATCACCTGCCAAAGCACAAGGATTATCTCCTAATTCTTTAAGTAACCTCTTGTATTCTTCTCTATTAACATATCTA
>CAZLLR010000015.1:0-19495 GCA_964560655.1 uncultured Candidatus Saccharibacteria bacterium
TATAGATATTCAATAAGTGGGATGCATTGCGCTTCTTGTGCCTTAACTATTGAAAAAAAGTTAAAAAATATTTCTGGAATATCCAAAGTGGAAGTAAATTTCCCAGCTAATTCTTTATCTGTTGAACATGAGGTAAGCGGGCATATTGAAAATAAGATAATAAACACCATAAAAGAATCTGGGTATTCTGCTTCAGTTGCAAGTGATGATCTTAAGTCAAGGGAGCATAGTCAAAAAGTCAGAGAAGAAGAAATAAAGAGAGAGAGGAATAGATTTATAATAAGTTTACTTTTGACTATTCCTATCTTGGTATTAAGCATGATCTTGAGAAATACTTCTTTTGAGAGTAAGGTGATTCAATTTTTCTTTGCGGGTATTGTTCAATTTTATATTGGTTTTAGATTTTATCGTGGGGCATATTATGCGCTTAAAAATAAAGCTGCCAATATGGACACTCTAGTTGCTGGTGGTACTAGTGCCGCATATTTTTATAGTTTTGCGACAACTTTCTTCATGGGAGGGGAAGTTTTTTACGAAACTGCCGCTTTACTTATAACTTTTGTTGTCCTCGGTAAGTGGCTTGAAGCAAGGACAAAAGGCAAAGCAGGAGAGGCAATAAAGAAACTTCTCGGTCTTCAAGCAAAGACAGCTCGAGTAATAAGAGGTGAAGGAGAATTAGATATACCTATTAAAGATGTAATAGTTGGTGATGTTATCATCGTCAAACCCGGTGAGAAGATACCTGTCGATGGAGAAGTTGTAGAAGGACATTCTGTTGTTGATGAGTCTATGATTTCAGGAGAGAGTATTCCTGTGGAAAAAAATAATGGCGATAGTGTGGTCGGCGCTACTATCAATAAGACTGGTAGTTTTAAATTCAGAGCTTCAAAGGTTGGTAATAATACTATTTTGGCACAGATTATAAAAGTGGTAGAAGAAGCACAAAGTTCTCGCGCACCGATACAAAAGTTTGCTGACATGGTCTCCGGTTATTTCGTGCCGACGGTTATTGCCTTGGCGCTTATTACCTTTGTCGTCTGGTATTTCTTTATTTTGTCATCTTTTGCAGTAGCTCTTTTGGCCTTTACCGCTGTCCTTGTGATTGCTTGTCCGTGCGCTTTGGGTCTTGCTACACCGACTGCTATCATGGTGGGGACAGGAAAGGGTGCAGGGGATGGGATTTTGATAAAAGGTGGAGAAGCTCTTGAAATAGCTAATAAGATAAATGTAGTTATTTTTGATAAGACAGGGACATTAACTAAAGGAGAGCCTGAAGTAACAAATATTGTCAGTTTTGGCATGGCAGAGGATAAGGTCCTAGAAATTGCTGCTAGTGTTGAGAAGAAGTCGGAACATCCATTAGCTGAATCTATTGTTAAAAAAGCAAAAGAAAAATCAATAAGTCTTAGTGAGTCGGAAAATTTTAAAGCTGTCATTGGAGGTGGAGTAACGGCAGACATTGGAGGATCAAATGTTCTAGTTGGAACTGAGCGATTTATGTCAGAGAATGGATTACTACTTGAAACTTCAATAATATCAGAAAAAAACTTACTTGAAGAAGAAGGGAAGACTGTTATGATTGTTTCCTACAATAAATCTATCGTAGGTATTATTGCTGTCGCTGATACTGTCAGACAAGCTACAAAAGAAGCTATAGATAAACTTCGCCAGATGAATATAAAGACGGTGATGATAACTGGTGATAATGAAAAGACAGCTAATGCTATAGCAAAACAGGTTGGCGTGGATAATTTTTTTGCTGAAGTCTTACCTCAAGATAAAGCCAAAAAAATAAAAGAACTACAAGAGAAAGGTGATAGAGTTGCAATGGTTGGTGATGGTATAAATGATGCACCGGCCTTGGCTCAAGCTGACCTCGGTATTGCTATGGGGTCTGGCACTGATATAGCTATTGAGTCGGGAGATATTGTCCTTGTAAAAAATGACCCTAGGGATGTATCAAGGTCAATTCTTTTGAGTAAGATGACGATGCAGAAGATAAAGCAAAACATGTTTTGGGCGTTATTTTATAATGGCATAGGTATACCTATCGCAGCTCTTGGCCTCCTGAAGGCTGAATTTGCCGGGTTAGCTATGGCTTTAAGCAGTGTGTCAGTTGTGGTGAATTCGCTCCTTTTGAAAAGAAGGAAATTCTAGGGTCTTCTCCATGTAAATATTTTTTGTTATTATATTAAGATAACATGAGCAGTAAAAAAATAGAAAAATGGTATAAAGATAGACCCACTTTGATAGCCCTTATCACTGGTCTATTTAGTACTTTTCTGACACTCCTTAATACCTTGCTAAGGAATTAAAAAAATTCTTCCAATAGGTAAATTTTCTAGTTTTTTAATTATGTTTCAACGGCTACCGAGATTATCTCGGTAGCCGTTGCTTTTTTTATTCATACCTTAAGGCTTCAATAGGGCTTTTCTTAGAGGCTGTTCTTGCTGGGTAGAGTCCGAAGACAAGACCGACAAGAGATGATACTCCTATACCTAATATAGAGGCAAAGATAGGGAAGGAGAACGGCCAGGCTATATTTAAGTATTTTGTTAAGATTATCGATACTGCGAAAGAGAGAAGAGTGCCTATAACTACTCCTATAAATCCCCCTACGGCCGTCAGTATTGTAGACTCTAAAATAAATTGAATAAGGATATCTTTATTGGTTGCGCCTAGCGCTTTTCTCAAGCCTATTTCTTTCGTTCTTTCTGTGACAGAGACAAGCATTATATTCATGACTCCTATTCCACCAACGACTAAAGATATAGCGACAACAGATGAGAGAAATATGGTGAGTATGTTTAAGATAGAGCTTACTTGGTCTATTATGCCGGATTGAGTTACTACGAAGAAGTCATCTTTTTCTGGGTTTGTAATTTTATGACTTTCTCTTATGGTGTCTTTTATGTCGCGTACTGTTTTAGGCACTGATTCTGGGCTATCAGCTTTTATCATTACCTCATGAAAGTAGTCTATTCCTAAGAGATAGGTTTGGGCGGTGGTATAAGGGATTATCAAGACCTCGTCGATATTGAAGAGAGTTGATTGTCCTTGTGGAGACATGATCCCTATCACTCTGAAGTTTTTATCTTTTATCTTTATATTTTTACCTAGTGCATCAGATAGACCAAAAAGTTCATTCTTTACCTTTGAGCCTATTACCACTACATTCGCTTTTTGTTTTATATCGTTTTCATCGAAGAGCACACCTGACTCAAGATGTATATTAAATATATCACTTATAAACATAGCAGAACCCCCAAACGTTGTACCTTTATAAGTTTCTCCGAGGTAGGATGCACTGCCAGGTACTACGACAGCAGGGGCAACGCCTAATATATGTGGAGCGTTGTTTTTTCGTCTGAGCGCATCTATATCTTTTTGTTTTAGTGAGTCAGCAAAAATAGTTTCTGCCACGTCCGTCAATCCTTTTGGCTTTCTACCAGGTCGGAGGACTATGGTGTCAGCTCCTAGTCCACCAAGCTCACCGAGTATTAGATTTTGAGCACCTTGCCCCATAGAGACTATAAGGATTATGGAGGTTATACCGATAACTATCCCAAGTATCGTAAGCGCAGAACGGCTCTTGTTTGAGGAAAGGGCAATGAAAGCAGTTTTTGATGTATGGATAAATTTCATCTTATTATTTTTTATGTTTCTTAAGCCCCCTATCGTTCTCTATCTTGCCATCTCTCATAGTAATAATTCTTTCTGAATAGTCGGCAATCTCATCTTCATGAGTTATAAGGACGATAGTATGCCCTTCTCTATGGAGAGTATCAAAGATTTTCATTATTTGCTTACCGGATTTGCTATCTAAATTTCCCGTTGGTTCATCAGCAAATATTATATTTGGATTATTTACGATAGCTCTTGCAATAGCTACTCTCTGCCTTTCTCCGCCGGAAAGCTCAGAAGATTCATGATTTAGTCGGTGGCTTAAGCCGACTTTTTCTATAGCATCAAGTGCGAGCTTGCCCCACTTTGATTCTTTAATATCTGAGTAAAGGAGAGGTAGCTTTACATTGTCTAATACAGTTGTTCTAGAGAGCAAGTTGAAAGACTGAAAGACGAAACCCATTTTTTTGTTTCTTAAGTGAGCTACTTCTTCTTCAGAGTAACTATCAAAAGATTTCTTATCAAAGAGATATTCCCCTTCAGAATGTCTGTCTAAGAAGCCTAATATATGTAGCAGTGTTGATTTACCTGACCCTGATGGACCCATAATGGCGACGAATTCTCCTTCTTTTATGTTAAAAGTAACTCCTGCTAATGCTACAGTTACCGTGTCTCCCGTAGGATAAATCTTTTTTAAGTCTTTAGTGTCGATTAGGGGCATATTTATTATTTGTTTATAAAGGTCACAACCTTATCACCTTCACTTAGCCCTTCTATAATCTCTACTAAGCCGTCTGAGCTTCGAAGGCCAGTCTTTACTTCAACTTCCTTTATCGTCTCAGTCTGAGTGCCTGATACTAATATTTGGACAATCTTTCTATTATCCTGATTGCTTATGGCGCGAGCCGGTATGGCAAGTACACCCTCTTTCTTAGCAGAGAGTATGTCTATGTTGGCTGTCATACCAGATTTTACTTTACCCTTTCCGTCTAAGAATTCTAATGTTGTCTTATAAGTAGCTACCCCTTCTAATATAGTTTCTGCTGGGTCGATAGCTATAACCTCAGCATCAAAAACCTCGTCCTCGCCATAAGCATCAAGTGTTATTTTTGCAGTATTTCCTATTTTTACCCTCGAAATATCCGCCTCAGGGATATTAGCCTCAATCTTGAAGTCTTCTTTAGAGATAAGTGAGATAGAGGTAATATTTGCCGATGTTATCTCTCCCACTTTAAAATCTTGCTTTGTCACTATTCCAGATATAGGAGAGTAGATAATCGTCTTAGTAATCTGAGCTTTTATATTGGCTACATTGGCTCTTGCGGATTTAATCTTTGACTCTTGGGTTAATATCGCCTCAGGTGTAGCCCCAGCTTTCTTAAGTAGGAGTTCGTCTTCTGCTATAAGTAAGGCCGATTTTTTAGTTCGTAGCTTCTCTTCAGAGGAGAGTAAGCTTGTCTTTGTAGTATTTATATTTGACCTTGCTGTATATGTAGCTGATTTATATGTGTCTATTGTCGCCTGTGACAGAGAAGAGCTTGGAGTAAGGTCATTTACCGCCATTGCGACTTTACCTAAGAAAGAGCTTATTTCATCAAGATTTTTTTTAGCCTCTTTAGTGTAGGGATCTATTTCATTTGAATCTCTAGTGTCTATTGATTTCTTCCAAGAGATTAAAATATTCTCAACCGAAACTCTTTTACTCTCTATTTCATTTTTTAGTTGAAAACTAGTTGAGAAGGCGAGTGTGGGGCTCGGGCTCTGTGGGTTGTATATAAATTGATCTACTTTATTTTTTATAGCATCGTCAGACTTAGTGTAAGCGTCTTGGATATTGTTATAGAGGCTATTTTTGGCGTCTTCTACAGAGGCGACCGCGCTTTTAAGTTTTGATTCTGAGACTTTTATTTCCTCTTGCCTCGTTCCTTTTTTAATCTCGTCTAATTTTATCTCTTCAGTTTCAAGGTTTGCCTTTGCTTGGTCTAAGCTTGCTGTAAGCTCAGCACTTGAAAGAGAAGCGAGTAGCTGCCCTTTGTATACAGTGTCGCCAACTTTGACGAAGACACCAGAAATTTTTCCACTTTTTTCAAAAGCAAGATCAATACTCTGGCTTGCTTTTACTCTCCCAGTAACACTTATCTCGTCCACAATATCAGTCTTTGAAACTACGGTAAATTCATAAGGAGAATCTGAGGGTTTATTTAAGTATAGATAGAGAAAAAATACAGATATTATAATTACACCGATTATTGTAAGTTGTCTTTTGGTCATTTTTCTAATTTTTGTGAAGATTTTATTATTGTTCATTTTCTTTTATTAGTATCTAAAGATTAATATATTATTATATATTACCACTTAAGAGTATTATTTAAAAGCTATATTAAGTATAGATATATTGGTTTTAATTCTCTATATAATCTAGAATAGTGCTACCTGTTGCAGTAATTATTAAAAGGTGGGATACTTAGAGTAAGTTGGGTATTATAAGAATTAAAATTTAAAATAAAAATATGGAAAATAAAAAAACTAATACTATCTTGGCTATAGTTATAATTTTGTCCATTGCTGTTGTGTCAGGTATTATTATTTGGTCGTGGTGGTCTGGTAGGCCGGCGAATGTCACTCAAGAGCCACTTCCTAATGTAGTAACACCCCTTAAGGCTCCAGAGAAGATAATTACATCAAAGCATCAGTTTAAAGATGGCACTCACACTATAGCAGGGGAGATAGATATGCCTACTCCTTGCCACCTATTGGATTGGGATGTTGTTATCGCTGAATCTTTCCCAGAGCAAGTGACAGTTAATTTTAGAAGTATCTATAATTCTGGAGATATATGCGTACAGGTTATCACACCACAGAGATTTAAAGTAACTTTTGATGCATCAGAAAATGCTGCCATTAAAGCTACTTTAGACGGAGAGAATATTATATTGAATCTTATAAAAGCTCTTCCAGGAGAGAATTTAGATAATTTTGAATTATTTATAAAAGGATAATCTTATAATTAAATACACATAAAAGAGTCCACTAAAATGGACTCTTTTGTGTGTGGAGTTGAGACAAGCCCAACGGCTACCGAGATTATCTCGGTAGCCGTTGGGTATTATAGTGAGGAGTGGATTAGATTTTAATATTTCGGGCTATTTTTGAGAATCTATATAAAACCTATCTTTTGCTTAACTTCGTCTAGCTTCTTAGAGGCGATTTCTTTGGCTTTCTTTTTACCATTATCAAGGATTTTTTTAATGTAATTAGGGTCTGACTCAAGGTCCTTATATCTTTTCTGTATAGGTTCTAGACTTGAGATTATAACTTCTGCTAAGCTTTTCTTAAAGGTGGAATAATCTTTCCCCTTATAGCCTTCTTCAAGATCTTTTATACTCTTGTTTGAAAATAAGGAATAGATATTGAGTAAGTTTGAGATAGCGGGTTTATTTTTCTCGTCGAACCTTACTTCACCTCCTGAGTCTGTAACAGCAGATAAGATCTTTTTTCTTATGACAGTAGGGTCGTCTAAGAGGGCTATATAGTTCTTGGGAGAAAGAGCGGATTTGGACATCTTGTTTTTAGGATTATCGAGTCCCATTATCCTTTTGCCTTCTTTTATGATGGAAGGTTCTGGGATTTTAAAAATATTGCCATATTGATTGTTAAACTTCTTGGCAAGCATTCTTGTGAACTCTACATGTTGGACTTGGTCGTCACCAACGGGGACAACTTCTGTCCCGTAAAGAAGGATATCAGAGGCCATAAGCACTGGGTAGTTTAAAAGGCCAGCAAGTAGACCCTTCTCTTTAGCCTTATCTTTGAATTGAGTCATCCTCTGGAGTTCGCCTAAGGGAGTGATGGTGTTTAGTATCCATGCAAGCTCAGCATGCTCTGGTACGCGAGACTGGATAAATACGAGCGATTTCTCTGGGTCTACACCAGAGGCTAGGTATGTCAGAGCAACTTCCATTATCTTAGCTCGTAAGACTTTTGGGTCTTGAGGGACAGTGATAGCGTGTTCATCGACTATGCAGAATATATTATTGTACTCTCCAGAGTTTTGAAGCTCTACCCATTGATTTATAGCACCCAGATAATTACCTATGTGAAGGTTACCACTTGGTTGAATTCCTGAAAAGATTGTTTTTTTTGCCATTTTTGTTTATGAATGAAATGAATAATTATAAAAATGAGCTTTCCTGCCAGTAGGCAGGTATCCGCTCAAAGTGGAAGCTATCTATATTATGAATAATAACTTTTTATTTAGTGTCATGCAAAGTTAAAGAATACCTCAAGCCGGCAAGCATTATTATGCCAAGGACGAGGAAAAGGTATTGGTAGGGTAGTAACCTCAATACAATTGTCGCTACAAGTGGGGAAATAATGTATGCTAATGGCCTCGCATTTCGAAAGAAACTTATCAAGTTAGTGTCAGTATCATCCACTTGCTTGAAAAAATAACTCTCACTTGATATCTCTATAAAACTTGCGCCTATCCTAGTTGTAAAGAGTATCGCAGCCCAGACTAAGAAATTCTTTGAGTCTATAAAGCTCATAACCATCGTTGATATACCTATGATGACAAGACCTATTGTTAGGAATTCTTTTTCTCCAAACCTAGAGTCAGATAATTTGCCTAAGGGGAGTTCAAATAAGATATAAGGTAGGAGCATCATTGTGAAGATGATGCCAATTTTATCCCAAGTAAAGCCTATGTGGCCGTTTAGGTAAATAGGCATGTAGATAACCATCCACCCGAAAAAGAATTGAAGAAGAAAGGATAGGACAAATATCTTATAAACACTTTTATTCTCCCAGATCTCTTTTAGTGTTTTCCAGAACGGAGGATGATCATAATGGTTATCAGGAATATTCTTAAAGTTAAAATAGATCAGTATTAGCGTAGGGAAAAGAACTAAAGACGAGAGGAGATATAGTTTCCAAAAGTCAGAATTGCTTAAGAGGTAGCCTGCTGCTATAGGGGAGATAACCCATGATAAATTTATTATTGTCAAAAAGATTCCCCTTATACTGCCAGTGTTGCCATCTTCTGAAAAATGCTCTATATAAATATCAAAACTAAATTTAAGAAGAATTAAAAGAGAGTAATGTATTATGAAGAGAGGGATAATGAACCAGGGATTTTTAAGAAAAGCTAAGCTAGCTAGGCTTAATATCTCGAGCGACATCAATACTATGGTAGTTTTCAGGTTGCCGAACCTGCTTAGTATATAAGAGATCCTACTTAGAGAAGTTATGGCAAAAATTGCACTTACAGTGAAGATTATACCTACAAATTTTTCACTTACAAAACTACTTAAAAAAGATGAATTTACATAAGCAATAAAAGCGGTGTGGATAGTGAAAAGAAATCCAGCGGAGTATAAGATGTGAAGCATTCTTTTCTTAATCATAGTTTTATACCTCTAAGATCACAGGTAGCACCATAGGGCGGCGCTTAGTCTTTTTAAATAAGAAATCCGCTACTTTTTCTCGCAAGTTATTTTTAACATAGTCTATGTTTACGGGGTGCATTTCTGAAGTAGCATCTTCAATGGTCTTTCTTATTATAAACCTTGTCGAGCGAAGAAGTTCTTGTGATTCACGAAGATATACAAACCCGCGTGAGATAATGTCTGGAGAATTCTTCACTTTTCCTGTGTTTGAATCTATCATCGCGATAATTACGAATATGCCGTCTTGGGCTAAGGCCTGTCTGTCTCGGAGTACGACTTCTTTCACGTCCCCAACACCTAGTCCGTCTACCATCACAAGACTTGATGGAGCGTATTCTTTTATTTCTTCTATCTTATCTTTTGAGACTTCTATGATAGATCCGTTATGAGAAGGGATAACTATATTTTCTGCCGGCATACCTGTGGACTTGGCTAATTCAGCATGAGTTGAGAGCATAAAATAACTACCATGTATTGGTATGAAAAATTTAGGTTTTATGATCCTGTGTACTAGCTCTAGTTCTCCGGCATAAGCATGACCACTTGAGTGGATATCAGCCATCTTGTAATGAATTATCTTTGCGCCTTGGCGTGATAAATTGTCTTTAAGATTTTGAACACTTCTTTCGTTTCCTGGAACTATTGAAGATGATAAAAAGATAGTGTCACCTTTTCTGATACGTATATTTTTATGCCTTTTATTGGCTATACGCACTAGGGCGGCATTTTCTTCACCTTGTGATCCTGTACATATGGCGAGTATTTTATCTGGAGGGTAGTTATCTATCTCACTTGCTTGGATGATTAGACCCTTTTTTATCTTTACGTAACCTAATTCTTGAACCATCTCTAAATTAGTCTTTAAGCTACGCCCGTCTATAACCACTTTTCTATCTAATTTCTCTGCAATCTTTACCATTTCAGCTACTCGCTCAAGTAGTGAAGAGAAAACGGCAGTGATGATTCTTCCTTTGGATTCGCTAAATAACTTTTCTAAGTTCTTATGAACCTGTTTTTCAGGTAATGAGAAGCCCGGGGTCTCCACATTAGTTGACTCCATAAGGAGAAGTAAGTTGTTTTCTTTTCCAATCTTTTCGAATTTTTCTAACTCTTTTTTTACTGGGGTACCTTTACCATCGTGCTCTATCTTGAAGTCCCCAGGGTATATTACATTACCAAGGTCAGTCTCTAGTATGATACCTATTGCATCAGGTATAGTGTGTTCTATATCGAAGAATTTAGCTGCAAAATTTTTTCCGAGTTTTACTTTATTTTTAGAGGTTACTTCTCTTATTTCTGGTTTTGCAATATGAGGGAATTCTTCGTATCTCTTGAGTATCATTGCTTTGGATAACTTTGATGTATATATTGTCGGATTTCCAATTCTCTCTGATAAGTAAGGTAAACCTCCGACATGGTCTAAGTGACCATGACTTATTATGACACCGCGTATTCTTTCTTTCCTCTCTTCTAAGTATTTAGTATTTGGTATAAGGTAGTCTATTCCAGGGTGGTTTTCCTCTGGGAATTGGACACCAGCGTCTATTATGACGATATCATCTTTGTATTCGACAGCCGTCATATTTTTGCCAATCTCTTCAACTCCACCTAGGGGTATCACTCGTATGTTGTCGCTTACATTCTTTGTGGAGAAAGTTTTTTGCACTGAGGGGGTAGAATATCTGTCTTGTGAGCTGTTCCACGCTCTCGGCTTATACCCTCTTTTTGTTTTTGGTGATGTTTTTCTCGGGGAGGTTGTTCTTGTGTTTTTCCCCTTCTCTTCTGGTTTTGTTCTGGTTGCTCTTGTCTTTTTCGGTATTTCTTTTTTAATCATAATTTTTATTTAATCTAATCTAATTGGAAAATATTTTCCAAACTTTCTTAGTCTTTAAGTACCACTTGTTTATATTGTTAAATCTTTCTGAAGGGAGGGTTATATTTTCTACGTTAAAGCCTTTGAGTGTTTTTGGTGTAATGTATATGTAAGAAGGAGAGTATAGAAATACGGCTGGCGTATCTTTCTTTACCTCTTCTTGAAATTTGAGGTATTTATCTATCCTTTCTTTTCTATCTTTTGTTTTTCTCGCTTCTTCGAGTAACTTATCGACCGTTATGTTTGCATAAAGTGCTATGTTAAGTCCAGGGTCATTTCTCTGGGAAGAGTGCCAGAAGGCGAAAGGGTCTGGGTCATGACTCAATATCTCTCCGAAGATAAGCGCGTCATATTTTCTTGGTCTTATCACATTTTGGTTTAGGTCGCTTATCTCAAAAATTTTCAAATCTACTTTTGCTCCTAACTCTTCCCACATTGATTTGATAATTTCCCCAGTCTGCTTTAGCTCTGGAATATTTGATGTTGATATTGAAAACTCAAGCCTAGAAAGTTCTTTGCCGGATTTTTTTTCAAAAATATGGTCCTCTTCGTTAAGTTTCCACCCTGATTTTTCTAGAAGTTCTCTTGCTCCCCGCAGTTTGTCTTCCCGGCTTTCTTCTATTTCTCGAAGAGAAGAGGTTGCGTTATGTGAGCCAAGTATTCCTGGTGGAATAGGGGAGTCAATCTCTGCTCCAAAGCCCATAAGCACATTTTCTATTATTTTTTTCTTGTCTATTGCTTCGTCTAGGGCATCTCTTACTTCTTTATTCGCAAAAATAGGTGCACTGTTTTGGTTAAAAAATACCCCGAAGACTCTTGGTAGGTTTAATATATTTATATTGAAATTATTTTTCTTTGCTTTAGATACATTTTCAGGAGAGATGCCGCCGATAGTTGATATTTCATTATTTTGAAAGGCACTTATAGCTTTTTCTTCATTTGGGTAAAATTTTACTACTAATTTCTTTATAAAAGGTCGTCCTAGAGAAAAATCTTCATTGGCGGTAAGTATATAAGAAGTTACAACTCCGGCAGAATTCTTTTTAATCTTTTTAATCTTATATGGCCCTGACCCTATCGGGTCTATGTTAAATTCAGAGAAGCTCATTAGGCTTGATGAAGCCTCTTCCCATAAGTAGTGAGGCAATATACCTACTGTGGCATTTTCAAGGAAAGGAGAGTAAGGCTGTTGTAATATAAACTTGAAAGTCTTGTCATCTATCTTTTCAATATCCACTCCTTCCCAACTGGCTCTTTTAGGGCTCTTTAGTGAAGGATCTTTTATCTGATTGATAGTAAATATGACATCGTCGCTTGTTACTGGTTTTCCATCGTGAAAACGAGCCTCCTTTTTTAAGGTAAAAGTATATGAGAGACCGTCTTCGCTCTCAGAGTAACTTTCTGCCAGATCGAGGCTTAGTCCTACATCATTGCCAGGCCGTAAGAGCCCTGAGTATACAAGAGCTGTTATGTCCCGGTCAGCGTCTGATATCTCAAGTATCGGGTTTATAAATCTTGGAGTGCCTATTATCCCCATATCTAGTGTTCCTGTAAACTTAGGCACTTCTATAGATAAAGCATTGTTAGTCGTTATAAGGGTACCGAAGATACTGACAATAAATATAACTAGGAAAATAAGAAAGACAATCTTTTCCTTCTTGGAAAAAGTCTTTATGGCTATATTTATCTCAGGATATGACGGAAGCCTAAAACGGCTTAAGAAAGAGGGTCTTTTTTCTGGGTGCATAAAAAATTAGAATATATGGATAGAGAGATTATTTTAAGCGATGTTTTATAAGTTTAGATAACTTTAGATAATGAGCGCAAAGAAAGTTGATAATACAAAGAGTATACCTAATATGATGGTTGATGTAAAGAGAAATTTTTCCATACCTCGTCTTGTGTGATATGAGCCACCGTCTGAACTGCCACCAAAGGCGCCACCTAGCCCATCTCCTGTCTGCTGAAGAAGTACTGCTGTAACCAAAAGGATAGATAAGATTATCTGTATAAACGGTAGAGATTTAACTATTATTTCCATTGTTTAAGATATTAGCAGTATTTTAAAAATAAATCAAGAGGGGCTAGTATAAGCAGTCTTTGATTTATATAATGACGATTTGATTGACAATCTGGTTAAATTCCATAAAATACATAATATGAATAAGATTAAACCTTTAGGTGATCGTGTCTTGGTAGAGCCGGTTTCTGTCGAAGACCGCGGAGCTAAGACTAAGTCGGGGATTATCATTCCTGACACTATAGATAAGGAGAAGCCTGAGCAAGGCGTAGTTGTAGCCGTAGGCCCCGGAAGGATAGGGGATGACGGGAAGTTAATAGCTATGAGTGTGAAGAAAGGGCAGAAAGTTATATTCTCCAAATATGGACCGGATGAAGTGAAGATCGGTGATAAAGAATACTACATCTTGAGTGAGTCGAATATATTAGCAATAATTTAGTAATTTAGAATTCAAAAATTTTAAAAATTATTTTCTTGGCAGAACGGTCATAAGGGAAATTCTGCAGAAAACAACTTTTAAAATTTTTTTAACTAATTAATCTTTTAAATATCATGGCAAAACAAATTATTTTTAGTGAAAAGGCTCGAGAAGAGCTTAAGCGTGGAGTGGACACGATCTCTAATGCAGTGAAAGTGACTCTCGGTCCTAAGGGTAGAAATGTCGTCTTTGACAAGGGTTATGGTGCGCCTACTATTACTAACGATGGGGTCTCCATAGCTAAAGAGATCGAACTTGAGAACAAGATAGAGAACATGGGTGCAGAGATAGTGAAAGACGTTGCTTCCAAGACAAACGACGCCGCTGGTGACGGCACAACTACTGCCGTAGTGTTAACCCAAGCTATTATAAAAGAGGGAATGAAGTTTACTACTATGGGGATCAACCCTATTGGTGTGAGGCTAGGTATAGAATCAGCCGCCCAGCATATAGTGGAAGTCCTTAAGAAGATTGCCAAACCTATCAAAACTAAGGAAGAGGTAGCTCAAGTGGCAACTATTGCTGTTGAGTCTTCTGAGATGGGAGAAGAGATAGCGAAGACTCTGGACAAGATAGGAAAAGATGGCGTAGTGACAGTAGAAGAATCGCAAACCTTCGGCATTGAAACTGAGGTGGTAAAAGGAATGCAATTTGATAAGGGTTATATCTCTCCTTATATGATAACTAATCCCGAGAGAATGGAAGCAGAATATGAGAACGCTCCAATCCTTGTCACTGACAAGAAGATCTCAACTATAAACGATATCCTCCCCCTCTTAGAGAAGCTTCTAAAGACAGGGAAAAAAGAGCTTATAATCATCGCTGATGACGTGGAAGGAGACGCTCTCTCTACTTTCGTGGTAAATAAACTCCGCGGGACATTTAGTGTCCTTGCTATAAAGGCGCCAGGCTTTGGTGATAAGAAGAAAGAGATTCTTGCTGATATCGCTGCTGTCGTAGGAGCAAAAATAATTTCTGAGGAAGTAGGTATGAAGATTGATAAGGCTGAAGTCGAGATGCTAGGCTTGGCAAGGAAGGTGATCGCCTCAAAAGATAATACCACTGTAGTGGGTGGTAAAGGAAAGAAGGCTGATATTGAGGCAAGGGTTGACCAGATAAAAAATGAGATCAAAAGATCCACTTCTTCTTTTGACAAAGAAAAATTACAGGAAAGATTAGCGAAGATGACAGGCGGAGTAGCTATCATAAAGGTGGGCGCCGCCACAGAAGCGGAGATGAAATATAAGAAGTTGAAGGTGGAAGATGCCGTGGCTGCTACACGCGCTGCTATAGAAGAGGGGATTGTCGCCGGAGGTGGTACCGCATTTGTGAAAGCGGGGGCTATAGTAGGTAAGGACTTTAAAGAGGGGAAGATTAAAACTCTCTCAAAAGATATCGCCAGAGAGTTTGAAGTTGGCTTTGAGATAATGATGAGGGCGATAGAAGAACCCTTGCGTCAGATCGTGGAAAATACAGGTAAGTATGAAGGGGCGGTGATAGTGTCGGAGATTAAGAAAGTAGTCTTGGAAGACAGTAAATCAAATATAGGCTTTAACGCTAACTCTGATAAGGTGATCGCCGATATGTTTAAAGGAGGTATCATAGACCCTGTGAAAGTGACAAGGACTGCACTTGAAAATGCTGCTTCTGCGGCAGCAATCCTTTTGACCACTGAAGTGGCTATCGCTGATTTACCAAAAAAGGAAGATGAAGCTGGCGGAGCGGGTATGGGCGGTATGTCAGGAGGTATGCCTGGTATGGGGTATTAAGACCTCCGCCATCCGCATCCGCCAATCGACGGATGGTGGAGGTGAGTTAACCTAAACCACATTAAATAACAAAAAAATCAAAACATCAATTTCCTGTAAGAGCCAAATGGCAAGGGACAGTTTTCGGAAATCAATGTTTTGATTTTTTGTTATTTTCCAACGGCTCAACCCTCTTTAGGGTTGAGCCGTTGGAATTTTCTTGTATTGTAGTATAATTAAACATTATAAGTTTAATTCGCTGATTGGTGGAAAATACTATGAAAATTCTATATATAATAATAGCGGTAGCTGTAATCATCTTAGTGTGGGTAATAGCCATCTATAATAGTCTTATTAAGTTTGTTAACCGTGCTCGTGAGGCTTGGTCTGATATTGATGTCCAACTAAAGAGAAGATATGATCTTATCCCTAATCTTGTGGAGGCGGTAAAAGGTTATGCAGCTCATGAGAAAGACACCCTAGATGCTGTTGTATCTGCGCGCGCTAAAGCGACTCAGATGACAATAGACCCTTCAAATATTACTCCAGAGCAGATACAGGCCTTCAGTTCTTCTCAGGTGGATTTGTCTCAAGCCTTAGGGCGATTACTTGCTTTGTCTGAGAGTTACCCAGACCTTAAAGCGAACACTAATTTCTTAGAACTTCAGCGTGAGCTATCTGACACAGAGAACAAGATCCAAGCAGCGCGTCGTTTTTACAACGGCAATATTCGTGACTTAAATATAAAGATAGAATCCTTTCCTTCAAATCTAATCGCTTCTTTGTTTAAATTTAAGAAGATGGAATTCTTCGAGCTAGAAGAAGAAGCCACTAAAGAACCAGTGAAAGTTAGTTTCTAAATGGCGACTCTATATACACAACAAGATAAGAATATTAGGAAGACTTGGATGCTCTTCGTTATCTTTTTAGTTGTAGTGATAGGTATAGGCTGGGCTTTCAGTTGGGTTTACCAATCTCCGGGAATCTTATACTTCGCTATCATCTTCAGTTTGTTTATGAATTTCTTTAGTTATTGGTATTCGGATAAGATTATTTTAAAGATCTCTGGCGCTACGCCGGCTTTGAGAGAGACCCATAGAGAGATATACAACATAGTGGAAAACTTAAGTATTACCGCTGGCCTGCCTATGCCGAAGATTTATATTATACAAGATCCTGCTCCCAACGCTTTTGCCACAGGGAGAAACAAAGAGCATGCGGTGGTGGCGGTGACCTCTGGGCTCCTGAGTATCCTTAATAAGTCTGAGCTAGAGGGTGTAGTAGCTCACGAGCTTTCACACATAGGCAATAAGGATATCCTCATATCAACAGTTATTGTGGTGCTAGTCGGCTTTATAGTGCTTCTCTCAGATATGTTTATTAGATTTTCTATATTTGGGCACAGAGGAAGAAGTAGGGAAGGTGGCGGGCGTCTTCAACTTATAATGACTGTCGTGGGTATAGTGCTTGCTATCCTTGCTCCTTTGGTTGCAAGTTTAATCCAGCTTGCTATCTCAAGGAAGAGAGAATTTTTAGCTGATGCCTCAGGAGCTCTTCTTACTCGTTACCCAGAGGGACTTGCCTCGGCTCTTCTGAAGATCTCTACATATCCTAGGCCAGTGAAGAAGGTAAGTAATGCTACAGCGCATCTTTTCATCTCTAGTCCTTTTGGTGGTAAGGGAAAGAAAGGCTGGCTTAGGGGACTTTTTATGACTCATCCGCCAGTAGAGGAGAGAATAAAAGCACTTAAAGGTTCAGGTAATTATATATAATATGGATAAAGATAAAGAAATAAAAAGACTTAAAGCGGAGATAGAGAAGCTTAAGAAACTCGTCGTAGAAGACGAGTTAACAGGTGTCTTAAACCGCAAAGGTATAAATGAGGACTTAGACGCGATCTTCAACGAAGCTAAAGCTCTTTCCTCTAAGAAGTACAAGAGGAGGTTCCATATCGATAACTTTTCTATGGTCTTTATAGACGCGGACGACTTTAAGAAAGTTAATGATACTTATGGACATGACGTGGGAGACGAGGTCTTGCAGGGTATAGCGCATTTCCTAAAGAAGAAGATGAGAAGTATAGATGTGGTTGGTCGCTTAGGTGGAGAGGAGTTTGTGATAGCTATGCTTGGTGCTACTGAGAGTGAGGCTTATGAGAAAGCCAATGATATCCGCAAAGGGATAAAATACGACTTGAAGATAAAGGGTCATAAGGACTTACAAGTCACTGTAAGCGTAGGAGTAGCTTCTGTGGACAAGGCAAAGCCGAAGAGCGTTGAAGAGCTTATCGCTTTTTCTGACAAGGCGATGTATGAGGCAAAGCACAATAGAGGAAAGGACAATGTGGTAAAGTATAGTGAACTTAAAAAGTAGGTATTTATAATATTGATATATAAATATGATGATAGAAAAGCATTTTGAGGAATTTGATAAAGAGGCTTTTAATAAGGAAACTTTTGAGGACTCAAGGATAGACGATGCTTTTGATATCCTTGATGAAGGTCCGGAGCCTCATTTTGATGATATAAAAGTTAGAAAGGATCTTACTTCTCTTGAGTTTGAAGCGGCGGAGAAATTTAAAAAAGAAGAACTTACAGAAGAGGAAGTTTCTAGAATGCTTGAAAAGGTGGCCGAATTGGGAGAACATAATCCAAGGTATACATTTCTTGCTGGGCTTAAGAATAAGATTCTAAGTGAGAAAGGCAGAGAAAGAGTTGAAGAGTTAAGGAGGAAAAGAGAGAGAGGTGAGAAGAAAGAAGGGTCCGGAATGTTTGATTTTTAATTTTTATGGAGGCGTCGCATAGTGGCCTAGTGCGCTCGCTTGGAAAGCGGGTATACCGCAAGGTATCGGAGGTTCGAATCCTCTCGCCTCCGCAGTGTGCGGGAGAAAGCGGGTATACCGCAAGGTATTGCGGGTTCAAACCCTGTCCCCTTCGCCAATTTGTTCAACGGCTAACATCTTTTATGTTAGCCGTTCGGAATTTCTAAACCTAAATGGCTATTTTTAGCGATTTCTTGGATAAAGATTTTAAAAATGTCGCAATAGACTTAAAATAATGTCGCAATAAAGCCCTTATTTTTAGCGATTTCTTGGATAAAGACTTGAAAAATGTCGCAATTATGATTGAAAAATGTCGCAATTAATGCTATAAATTATATATGATCAAAAAACAAGAAAGACAAAATAAAATCATTTCTTTTATAGAAGAAAAAAAAGAAGTATCATCATCTGATATTTTGTCTTTTTTGAGTGTAAATATTGACAGAAAAACCCTACAAAGAGATTTAAAAGAATTGGAAGAAAAGTTTTTAATTTTTAAAAAAGGTTTGGGAAGAGGCACGGCTTATTCTTTGTCTGCTCATTATGAGATTTTAAAAAAAGTTGATGTTGAAGAATATTTTTCCACTCCTTATACAGAAAGAAAAGTGAAAGAAAGTTTTAACTTTGATATTTTTAAGATTTTAGAAAATGATATTTTTACAAATGAGGAGCAAGTAAAATTGGAAAATTTACAAAGTAAATTTATAAAGAATTTCTCAAAATATGATAGTCAAACTCTTATTAATAAAGAATTTGAAAGAATTATGATTGAATTTTCTTGGAAGTCTTCAGCGATAGAAGGTAATACTTATTCACTTTTAAGTACGGAAGCTTTGATTAAGGAAAATGTTGCTGGAAAAGGAAAAACTGAAAAAGAGACTCAAATGATTTTAAATCATAAAGATGCCTTTAACGAGGCTATCCAAAGCAAAGAGAGGTTTAAAAAATTAAATTATTCTGATATTGAATATATTCATTCTGTTTTAACTAAAAAACTTAATATCACAAAGAATATTAGGAATAAACCTTTTGGAATTACTGGTACAAAATACAAACCATTAGATAATGAACATCAAATTAAAGAAGCGCTTGAAAAAATGACTGATTTGATAAATAAAAAAGAATTGTTTATTGAAAAAGCTTTTATTGAATTGATTCTAATTTCTTATATTCAAGCTTTTGAGGATGGGAATAAAAGGACGGCTCGAATGCTTTCTAACGCAATTTTATTGGCATACAATTCAATCCCACTTTCTTATAGAATCGTAGATGTTGAGGAATACAAAAAAGCAATCTTATTGTTTTATGAAATAAATAACATTTCATATTTTAAACAGATATTTATAGATCAATTTGAAGATGCTGTAAAAAATTATTTTAATTAGTAAATTATGGACGAAGTAGAAGCAAGAGATGAAGAATGAGTAGTTACAAATCGCAATCCCTTCACACTGCGGAGGCGTCGCATAGTGGCCTAGTGCGCT
>CAZLLR010000016.1:0-18275 GCA_964560655.1 uncultured Candidatus Saccharibacteria bacterium
AAAATTAATTTTTTTATATTATGAGGATACATTTCAAACATATTTAAATACTTAAATTCAATAATATTATTCCCAGATGGAACAAATATTGCTTGAAAAACATAATTTGCATTTAAAATATTAGTTTGTCTTCCATTAACATAAGCCTTCCAACCAGGTAAATTATGTTCACCTAAAATAAGCCATTTATCTTTCTTATTATTAGCTTCAAGGACCCAATGACCAGGACTTTGGCCTCTAATTATTACCGATTCTCCTCGGTCAATATCAAGATTTAGGGTTTTGCTTAATTCACCCGCTATAAAATAAACTCTTGGCAACACATCTGGATTTTCAAAAATATAAATTGGCACCTTTTCTTTCCCTACTTCCGTGCTAAAAACTTTTTTTAATGGATCCTTAAGCTCAAATGAAGAAAGAATATATTTAACATTCATAGCGGATAACAAATCATATACTTCCTTTTTTTCAAAACTTTCAAGCTGTTTTTTAGGTGTCTCACCCAAACTTATAAGTCTCTCCGGCTTCTTTAATCCAAACATTTCTGTATATAAGCTATTTATAATATCTGAGTACTTTTGATCAGGTAAATTCTCTTGTCCTGTTATCGAGTCAACACCATAAATTAAATTAGCATTCCATAAGAGTAATTCCTTATTAACCTCTTGTCGCGTATCAGGGTCAAGCATAATATTTTTCTCTCCCCATATATTTGAATAATTTTGATCTCCTGGGAAAAAACGGCTAATTCTAAATGTCCCTAAATCTTCCTCATTAGACTTGAGGAATTCAACTGTTTTAGGTTCTTTAACATAATCTCTACTTGAAAAAGATTTCTGGAAATATAAATAAGGGGCATAAAGAAGAATTATATTACTTATTAAGATAAGAAGAGCGATTTTTTTAAAATTCTTAAAGATAATTTTATTCTTCTGAAAAAAGATTATTAGTAAAACCGAGGATAACATAAAGACCAAAGAAACTACTAAATAATAATTACTAAAACTAATAGTATCGAAATTATGCCAAGAGACATCTATATAAGTCGTAACTCTTTCAAAATAATAATCAAGTGATTTTTCTGGCAATCTTCCATATTGAAACTTATACAAAAATATAAAATTATTTTTTATAAAATTAAGTATACTTGTGAAGAAAAAGTGTATTATTACATTTAAAATAATAAATATAGAAAACATTAAAATCGCATAATATTTAAGAAAACTGACTATTCTCAGCCAAATTTTATCTTGTTGAATCTCTTTAAAGTTATCCAAGCCGAAGCCGGCTAATATAGATAATACTAAGACAAAAAGGAAGCTCCATTTAAAAACATTTCTAAACATATCAAGCAGAGGAATATGTCTAAGCAAAATTAATAAAGGCGACTTAGCTACAAGAATTAAAAAAAGAAGGATAGATGCAAGTATAAAGAAGCGGACTAATTTATCTTTTTTAAATAGAAAAAACGAAGAAAAAACAAAAACGATAGATATAAAACTACCTAAGTAGAAAAACCCACTAACACCTATCTGGGAATAATCAAAGAAAGGGTAAAATACTGTTATAATGTCGCCTGGCAGTATTCCTCCCCCACCAGCAAGCGAAGAAGACACTCCTCCTGATCTTATACTAATACCTAAGAGCCCTTTGACACTTAATATAAATGGGCTCGCTAAAAGAATACTGAGGATAGAAGCACCCGATAGATAAAGAGTTGTTACAAATTTTCTCTTATCAATATAATCAAGCCATAAGGCAAAAGAAAAAGCACCTACCAAAAGATACACGCCGATCTCTGTTAAGCCAGAATACCAACCAATAGTTAAAGCAATTACTACTACCCAAAAATAAAAATATTGCTTCCGGCTTATTTTTAATACAGCTAAAAAGATAAGCGGATAGATAGGATAAAAGACAGTAAAAGGAACCGCTGTAAGCCAATCAATTAAAACAAAAGAAAACACGTAGGAGAGCGCTGTAAACACAGAAGAAATCTTTGATATTCCTAGGCTTCTTGCCAATAGGTAAGCAAATACTTCAGCAAATAATATATTTATAATAATCAGAGTATTATACGCAATGATATAATTAAAAAAATAAGAAAGAATAAAGTTAAGCGGGTGCATAAGCCCAAGGCCTTGAGTTAAATAAACCGGAAAACCACTAAGATAACCCTCAAACCACCATACTATTTCATGACTTTTCAATGCTTTTTCAAATACCGAAAACAAAGGATAGTGGGTCACATAAGCCCATCCGGAAAAAACCCTCATTCCGAACAAAAAAGGCCAGAAAATTAGTGCGACTGGTATACTCAAAACAAGAGGTATAAAACAATACTCTTTCACATTCATAAGAATATTTTTCAATTTTTCTCTATTCTCTAAAAAATTCATAATCAATATTAATATTTTTCAATAAAATACCGACATCTTTCTCCTGCTTATTATCTTCAGTTATCATAATAGGTAAAAATTGATACTCTGAATAATTCTTCAACTTTTCTAAGTCATCAACTAAATCTTTAGGGTCTTGAAAGGATAAAATTGGCATACCAGAATAATATTCTAAAACTGGGCTAGCTTGAGGATAGCGATATGTACTACCTGAATCCATTCTAAAGACTACCGCATCTTGGCCTTTCGCAATATCCTTTAGATCTTGTCCGAGTCTTATAATATCTTCACTTACAGCATTATTCGGCCATTCTCTAATATACGCATATGTTCTATCTGTCTGCTTATACCACAATAAACTGACTAAGATTAAAAGTACCACTCCTCCCACTTGGAGGCTCAGCCTCCAAGTGGCCCATTTTCTTATATCTTTAAAAATAAGAAAAACTAAAACTGTTGATGATGCGAGGAGTAACGATATAAAGGGAGCTATCTGTCTCGCCTGATAAGGGAAATATCCTGAAGAAACTAAAATAAAAGGATAGGCAAACCCAGAAAACATGAGAAGTAATAAAATCTCATTTCTCGGAAAATGATATTTATCTTCAATTATTCTCTTCTTCAAGAAGACAAAGACAGAAAATAATACAATGGTTATAGGTACGATAAATCGCACGCGCAAATCAGCTAAGTAAACCCAAGGAGAAAATACTGCCCGTATATGCTTCTCCAATACACCTGAGCCCGGCCCAGTATTCGCACGAGCTCGGAAAGAACCATAGATATCAAGCAATGCGTCATGCAACCCTAAGTACCATATATTCTGTAAAAGTTGTACTAAGAAAGCTGCGACTGGCGCCAAAGCGAAAACAAGCCATTTTTTCCACAGAAGCTTTCTTGTCATCATAATATCAAGTCCTACAATCCAGACGAAAATAAAGAAAGTGGAATCATAAGAAGAACTCGCCAAGGCAAAATATAGGAACCAAATAAGTATATCTACTACACGTATCCCCGTTCGTAAACCTTGATCCTCAAGATACACTCGCTCATTCCCAACGATTCGCTCATTCTGTCCTCGGCAAAAAAGTTTTTTGTTTAAAAAATTATAACAAAAAACACCAAACTTTTTTACCTGTGGACGACCTTGAAAATCAAATTTACTCACAGCAACGATACTCAAGAAAATTATTAAAAATCTAAAGAGATCATCTATAGGCTGATTCGCTAAAGAATCCGCTATACCTAGAAACATCGTTGACCCTGCATAATACAAAACAGCTAGGAATGCTATCATCCGCGTGGAAAGAAGAGAAAAAGCCGCATACATCAAAGAAAGCCCTGTGAGTGATATAAGTATCGCCAACCATCTAAACCAAAATCTTTCTGAAAATCCGACCTTCATCAGGGTCGCATATGGTAAAAGATACCCCGCAGGATAATGAGTGTAGTAAAGCCTGTTTCCAACAAGCTCGCCTGTCCTTATACCATGAGCGTGTTGGCGCAAGTCTGGCTCGTCTATATAACGCACTACTTTTGAATAGCCTGTTGGTAAGAAAAGGAATTTACTATGTATAAAGCCGTCTTCTACCCAATGCTTGGAACTCATCATCGTCTGAGCCGAGCCAAAACCCCAATCATCCCAGGAATTCTCCGGTATAGCTTTTATCCCAAGATAACCTCCAAGGATTAAAATTAATATTATAAATAAAAGATGTTTCTTTATTACTTGCATTATATATTATCAATATTATCAATTAACGCGATAAACTGACTTGCACATTTTTTCCATGAGAAATTAAGCACCCTAGTATCCCCCATCTCCACCAAGTCACTCATAAGATTATCGTCAAAAGCGAGTTTTTCCATAACCCTTGAAATCTCTTTCGGCTTCTTAGGGTCAACTAATAGAGCTGCCCCGCCTGCTACCTCAGAGAGAGAGCTACTATTTGAAGTGATGACCGATAAGCCACAATCCATAGCTTCAAGGACGGGCATCCCAAAGCCTTCTACTAAGCTAGGAAATACCAACGCCCTAGCGTTCTTATAAAGATAAGATAATTGACTATCCTTAACAAATCCAAGAAAAATCACTTCATCTCCTAAATCGTGCTCTTTAACAAAATTCTGCACTTCCCCGTAATAAGCCCCTCTTCCTTTCCCTGCTATGACAAGCTTAAAGTCAGACTTACTTTCTATCTTAAATTCATAAAATCCTTTTACGATATTTAAAAGATTTTTCCTTTCCTTAATTACCCCGACGTAAAGAAAAAAGTTTAAAGGCACGTCAACTCTCTCAGACGACAAAGTGCAAATGTTACTAAAGCCAGGATATATAACCTTAATCTTTTCCTCTGATATATTAAATAGTTTTATAACATCTTTCTTTGTTGCTTCTGATATAGACACTACCTTATCGGCACGCCTTAGAGAAAATCTGTTCATCTTGTATAGTAGAAAATTATTAATTTCCTCTTTTACCCCTTTTGGCTTAAAGTAAAGATAAGCAAAATCTAAAGCAATAACAATAGATTTCTTAGGTCGGAAAAATAGAGGCATTACTGGCGTATTAAATATATAAATATCTGCACGTGGTGCAAGAAACAAGCCTATATCTCTCCACCACCTACCAAAGCCGAGAATTTCAACCTTCCAATTAAATCCTGAGAATTGGGGTAAATCACTAGGCTTCTTTTTAAGGTAAACTATATATTCATTTTTACTATCATTCTCAATAAGAGCTTTTGTAAGATCAAATATATAGCGACCTAAGCCGGCCGGCTTCCCTTCTCCATATGGATGTAAAATTATCCCAATCTTTGCCATATATTATTTCTTAATTTCTAGCTCCCAAATTAATAATTTTACCGGTAAAATCAAGGAAATATATTGATCATAAAATTTTGGATATTTATATATTAACTTTTTAAACATCCTTATCAGAAGGTCATCCGAGTCTTGTGGCCACCCATACCATAATCCTATTTTTTCAAATTTCCGATCTGTATATCCATAAGCAGAAAGTGAACCTCCTTTTTCAGTAAAATAGTCCAAAGAGTTCGCAGTAAAAAAGTGTTTATGGGTCGGATCAGTGAAAGCATCTGTAGAACGAAAATATGGCACCGCTATGACAACTCTTGAGCCATCCTTACCAATACGCCAAACTTCATTCATAAAGTCGACTACATTGCCCACGTGTTCTAGTACATTATGAGCAAAGATTAGATCAATACTTTCACTCTCGAAAGACCAAGGGGTAGCGTCCAAGTCGCACACCACATCAACTGCCGGCATCTTAAGCATATCCACTCCAAGGGCCCCTTTGATCTTAGAGTTTCCGCACCCCAAGTGCAATACTTTTTTACCACCAAAGATATCTTCTTTGACAATACCGTCTTTTGTATAGATTTTTAAAGCAAAACTATCTTTCATAATTATCATTTTATATCTTCTCTATATTCATCTTAATAAACTGTATTATATTCTCTGCTCTTTTATCCCAAGTATAATCTTTTGAGTCACTATATGCTCTTTTTGCTATTAAATCAGCTTTTTCTTGATTCTCCAAGGCAAGTTTTATCTTATCTGCCAGCTTCTCTGAGTCATCTGGCTCTACTAAGAAAGAATTCTCATCGCTTAACACATCTAAGAAAGAAGATATATTCGGGGCGATAATTGGCCTTCCAGACGCCATATATTCGAAAAGCTTCAACGGTGAAGTGTAATACTTAGACATATCATTTTTATTAGTACCAGTTAAGACAAGAGTATCCGAAGCCTTGAGCCAAAGAGGTATCTCACCATATGGCTTTAGCCCTACAAAATTAACATTATAAGACAAGTCATTAGGTGGAGAATAATATTCTTTATCCTTCTTTAGATCTCCTACTATATAGATAAGATTGTCATCATCTAAGAAATGAGCAGACTCTACCAAGGACCCAACTCCTTTCCACTTGAGTAAACTCCCCGTATATACGATAATCTTTTTATCTGTCGGCAAGCCCAACTCCTTTCTAGCCTCATATTTACTAATGTCTATATCAAAGATCCTCAAGTCAACACCGTCTGGTGAATAAGATATCTTATCAGAAGGGATATTAAATTCTTCTACCAAGAGGTCTTTATAATACTTGGTGATGACAATAAGGCCTCTTATCTTTTTAATAGCTTTCTTATATAAGTTGATATTCGATGGCTTGATATGAGTCTCCCAAAACAGGCGACTACTTATAAACTTAGCTAAAGATAAAATAATTTCTCCTCTAGTGTAGACGATGTAATCTTTCTTCTTAAAGAGTAGATAGAAGAAAACTGATATTGAAAAAACTATCGTAGTAAGAATAAAAGTAAAAGGAATATTGATAAAAAGCATATCCAATGCAGGAAGCTTCTTAATCTTAAATATCGGCTTGACCCCATAGTAAGAAAACGGATCTCCTTTAATGGGGTTACGACGCCTTGGTAAGATGAGGGTAACTTCTGTACCTGCCTTGGCAAATGCTTCGCACATCTTCATTATCTGTATACCATGCGCTTTCTCAGTGGGAATACGCGCATTAGCAACATAAAATATCTTAAGTTTTTTATTAAGAATTTTCATTTAAAATGTTAAAACGTCTTTTTATAAAATGCCATATATCGAGCACCGCAAGAAGTGAAAAGATTATCAGAAATGCCTCTATCGGTACCCTAAACCTAGCATTACCCTCAAACCCCACAATCATGGGGAAATATAAAATAGACAATATTACAAAAGCACCTATATGAAAATTGCGCTTCAAGTAATGAAGTGCCCAAAGAGCCCCAAGTCCAGACTTGGTAGCGACGATCAAATAACTTAAAAGAAAAAAGATGGTAAACAATACCCCAGAGCTAAAGACCGACGGCCATAACCCTCTAAAGTCAAAAGAGAAAAACTTCTGAGCTATATATACATTGGGAAGTTTTAGGTTAAATGCTTCTCTGGCCGTAAGGATAAAATCATTATTTAAGAAATATATTGGTATAGATGAAAGGTGAAAAAATATATAGCTTAAAGGATCTGACAAAATCTCCCTCTTGGCTATCTTTGAAAGCTCCGTCGAAGCCTCTATATTGTACATAGCGTCTTTACCGTATTCACCTTCAATATATTCTAAAACTTCTCTGTGTTTCTCATCTCTTGAGACTCCATCTTTATAAGCCTGCCAAGGAGCTAAGTAGCTTACATACATATGGTACCTCCCCACCGACGATAAGAATGGTTCCCCAAAGTGAATCTCATTTCTCACAAGCCACGGAGACAAGATAAATATAAAAGACACGAGCATAAACGCTGATACAAATAATCTCTTTTTTATATTTTCTCTAAAGAAAATTAATCCGATAAAAACCGGAATCACTATAAAAAATTGCGTGATAGGACGCACGAGAACAGAGAGACCAAGCATGCTTCCCACCAAAATAGCATTCTTAGTGTTAAAATTATCTTCTCTTGTAATCATCTTAAGGAAAAATAAAACAAAAAGGCTAAAGAAAAATACGAAAAGAATGTCAGCCATTATCATATTTGAAAGATAAAGTTTATATGGAAGCAAAGTGAAAATCAGCCCTGATGCAAAGGCGATCTTGACCCGCCGAGTTATCAAGATAGCTATATCAAACACGACAACGGCCGTAATAACGCTTATAAGGAGGTTGAGCAGAGTCGCTAATATAAAGCCACCCGTAAGCACATAACTAAAACTTAGAAATAAAGGGAATATTGGAGTTCTCGCCGGATTCGGAATATATGGCGCCGAGTCTGAGAAAGAAAAAGAATGATGTTCTACTAAGTTTATAGCTATCCGACCATATTCAGCTTGGTCTGTCCCTTGAGTTAAGGGGTTAAAGAATTCTCCGCCACGTGAAGAATAAAGATAAAAAAACATCGACAGATTAACGAGAATTGCTATAGAAAATAGTATTAGTTTTATTTTTTTATTCTTTAAAAACATAAGATAATTTATCTATAAGACTATCTAAGTTGTGTTTTCTTACGACTATATCTCTCATCTCTTTTTTTATAACCATTAGATTTTCCTTAGGGAGATTTATCAAATTTCCAATTTTATTCGCAAGATCAGAAGCGTCTCTATCCCTAAACATCAATATTTCTTTCTGCTCAGTATTGAAAATATTTTCAAAAGAACTATTTGAAACCACAGTCACTAACCCCGAAGACATGGCCTCAAGAGTCGTCTTGTCGAAACAACCAGACTTAGTCAAATTAACAAAAATATCATTATCTCTATATATCTCTGGTGTTTGGCTATTAGGAACTTTACCTAAAAACGAAATATTTCCCTCAATATTAAGTGTCTTTATGTTGTCTTTGATCTTCTGTAGGTAATCTTCATCTTTTTCTGTTGGACCTCCGACAATATTAAGATGGAGATTATTATACTTTTTAACCAAAAGACTAAATGCTCTAACAAGCACATCTAAGTACTTAACAGGGCTTAATCTTCCTACAAATAAAATCTTTATATTATCTTCTTCTGAGTTATAAATTTCTTTAGGAGTAAATCTATGTACATCTATACCCTGCTGTAGGACGACAAGCTTCTTTGTGTCAAAAGGAAAAGCCTCTTTAACAGATGTCACTATCTTATTAACAAACATCACTGCTATTCTTAACTTTAAATTATCACGAAAATGTGCATACCACAAAACAGTCTTCTTCCCCCAGAGCCTCCATAGCGGACCACCTAATACAAGATACTCCGGATTCATATGGACAAATACGACGTCATACTCTTTTCTTAATTGCCAGATGATACGGTAAAAGCGGATTGTATATTTTAAACGCTGGAACACTTGCTCCATCAAGGTCGCACCTTTTCCCGTCGCTTCGCTCCTCCTCAAGGAACGACCTTTCTCCGCAAGCTCCTTACCGAGAGAATAAACTTTAACATTAAGAGGCAAATCATATTCTCCTTTATAAAGACATATTACATGAATTGATTCGAATTCCGTCGCTAACTTATTAATCCATTCATGATAAATACCCAAAAGATCGTCATTCTTATCGACTTTCTGGGTTATAAATAAAAGCTTCATATTAATGATTTTACCATATACCCGCCCTCAAGCCGATACCCCAACTTCCGGTAATAATCTCTTACCCCTACGCCTGATATGACTGCCATCTTCTTATATCCGGCGTTCTTAGCAAGTTTTTCGGCTTCCCTAATGAGTGAACTACCAAGCCCACGATGTTGACTCTGCTTCCCTTTCTCAGATACAGGCACAAGTCTGCCATAGGTATGAAGCTCGCGTATAATAGCGCAACCTTCAAGTACTGGAAGAACTTTATCCCTACTAAATACTGTTGGCAAAAATAAACGCAAGAATGCGGCCAGCTTATCAACTGATTTTTTCTCCCAACTTAAAAATATTTCTTTTCCAACAGAGGTATCATATTTTTCTTCTTCAAGAACTAATTCGCTTGGGTTAACTACACCTTCTCTTATCTCCCTACACCTAATACATCTACACCTCCAACCATTCTCCGTCTGGTCAGCCCCGAGAAGTTGTCTTAGGTTAGAGATCCTGCTTCCAGCTACTATATATTCAGCTGGTATATCACGAATTACGCGAATCAATCTTACGAAATTAGGGATACTTTTTTTCACTTCTATCAATAACTTTGATAGTTTCTTGTCACTATAAGCCTTAAACTCACCTTGCTTCCATAGTTTATACAAAGCGCTATTCTTAAGCACCACACATGGGTATATCTTCAACATATCCGGGTAAAATAGAGGATTTGAAAAAAGTTCCTTAAACATAGAGACATCTTTCTTATAAGTACTCGTATATAAGTTTGGCATCATGTGATAAACAATCTTTAGGCCCGCCAAACGAAGGAGAGATGTCGCCTTCCCTATTGTCTCCCTAGAGAAACCTCTTGCATTTTTTGCCATGACATCATCATCAAGATTCTGAACGCCTATTTCCACTTTCGTCACACCTAAGGTTCTCATCTTTTTTATCTCGTCTAAGCTTATATAATCTGGTCTTGTCTCAACTGATAATCCTATGACTCTACACTTTGCTTTTTCATTTATCTTTTGCAAAGTGACTAGGGACTTAGAATTTTTTTTAATCTCTCCTTTTCTCTTATAGTTAATACAAGCTCTAAAGATCTCTATTGCAAACTCCTCCTGATATTTACTTGGGTAATAACTCCATGTTCCCCCTATCACGATAACCTCTATCTTATCTACAGGGTGACCATTTGCCTCCAAGGCGCGGAGCCTTGTCATCACTTGTTTATAGGGATCAAAATTGTTTCTGAGCGCACGACTAGCTGCAGGCTCCTTAGACAAATAACTCTTAGGCATCCCTTTCTCCGTGGGGCAATACACGCATTTGCCTGGACAAGCAAAAGGTTTTGTTAAAAGAGATACTGAGACTATCCCTGAGTTGCTCTTTGTCTTTATCTTTCTCAATAACAACTCCACCTCCTGTGACCTTTCTTCTTCTCCCTTCTTCACCATGTCTTTATATAAAGCTAGAACCTCTGCATTCACAGGTAAAGGTTTAGTCTTATAGATATATCCGTCTGGCCGGAAAGTGATATCTTTCTTTATTTTTAATATACGTTCATATAAAGCCTTATCTTTTGAGATAATTCTCTTGAGTTTTTCTATATCCGCTTCCGTCTTAAGACCTTTAAAAATCATATTAAATTTGGAAAAATTCCAATAATTTAGTTATACTATAAACAATGAAAGAAGAAATAGCAAAAGAGATTTTAAATGAATCAATAGCTAATTATAACAAGATAGCCAAAGATTTTTCTAACACTAGGGCGACCTTTTGGGAAGAATTAAACTTCATAAAAGGATTGATAAAAGAGAATGATAAAATTTTAGACCTCGGTTGTGGAAATGGTCGTTTTTTTGAACAATTAGATGGAAAAAATATCAGCTACACAGGAAGCGACACTTCAGAAGAACTCCTCAATATAGCTCGCCAGAAGTATGAATCCAATGTAAAATTTATAAAGACAGAAGGGATAAATCTACCTTTTGAAGACAACTCATTTGATACTATATTTTCATTTGCTGTACTTCATCATATACCATCAAAAAAACTCAGAGGTCAATTTATAAAAGAAGCACATAGAGTGCTAAAGAGCGACGGCACACTAGTCATATCCGTATGGAATCTATGGCAAAGGAAATTTATTAATTTTATTATAAAATATACTTTCTTAAAAATATTTATGTTAGCTAACCTTGATTTTAAAGATATATATCTTAACTTTGGTAAATACAAAAAATCTCGCTTCCTTCACGCTTTTACCAAAAGAGAGCTTAAGAAAATACTAGAAAAAAATTACTTTAAAATAAAAAAGATTGAAGAAATAAAAAGAAAGAGCGGATATTCAAACTTTATTGTGATTGCCAAGAAAATCTAAAGAGCACATTCTTCCAATGAGGCTTTAATAGCACCTAAGTACTCTTGTTTATCAAAGAGAACTGCCGCCGTATATTCAGCACTAACAACAAGATCATTTAATAGAAATTTATCACGAATCATCTTTAATAAGGCTTCTTTAAGGCGTTCTTTATCTCCAACAGGCACGACAAATCCACTATATCCATCTTTTATGATCTCACCCGCAAGACCAACATTAGTCATAACGACAGGACAAGAAGAAGCAGTTGCCTCCATAACAGTCCGGCCAAAACCTTCATAGTTAGAAGTGAGAAGGAAAATACTCGTCGTCTTATAATAGGAAACTAAGTTATTATTCCATGGCTCGAAAATTATATTATCTTTCATTTTTCTAGCTTTAGTCTTAAGCTTTTTCTCCTCTTGACCAGCGCCTACAATGATGAGCCCTGTCTTAGGGTATTTTTTTAAAATATCTTTCATCACACTTATAGCAAGAGGGATGTTCTTTTCGACGCTAAGTCTTCCCGCCATAAGGATTATAAAATCAAATTGCGGATATTTCCTGCGTAGATTTTCAGTAACAGGCGCTTCTCTTATCTTCTTTACGTCAACAAAAATCGGCAAAATCTCTATGTTATGCAGGTCAAACTTCTTCTTCATTGAATCTTTTATCCTTAGAGAAACTACTCTCACACAATCTGCATGGGGCAATATACGCCCAGCGACAATAACTCTTATCCGGTTTAACAAACGTTCTTTCTTAAAAAATGGCGAGAGAAAATCCGTATGAACCTGGAGTTGTAACTTAACACCTATTCTCTTTTTTAGACGGAAGCCGACAAGTCCCGCCTCAAATGGATCTTGAGTGGTGATAAGATCTGGTTTCTCGATAGATTTTGCAATCTTTAAAGCGTCGCGGATAAAAAATAGTCCGTTTATAGAAGTCGTAGGGTAAGCATAAACATTCTCAGAAATTTTTACAGGCTGACCTCTTCCAGACGAAGGCCGTGAGCCTTTCCTTGTAAAGATTATAATATCAAGCCTATTTACAAGAGTGCCATACTCTTTCATCCTGCCTCGCACCTCAGAACCATTCTCAAGTATAAGACCATCTCTTGATATCATTAAAATGTTCTTTCCCATAATATTATATTAATACTTTAATAGTTTCATTTATCATCCTCTCTTTTGAAAAATTTTTAACAACTCTTTCTCCTTCCTCAGAAAGTGCTCTACCTAATTCTTTATTAGAAAGAAGTTTTAATACTGCCTCTGCAATAGCATCTTTATCGTTAAACCCTACAAATATTCCTGTCTTATTGTCTTCTATTATCTCCAAGTTCCCTCCTATATTAGTAGTGATAACAGGCACACCAGAAGCCATAACTTCAAGTAACTGATGAGAAAAGCCTTCGTAAGCCGTATTTAAGACAAATAAATCAGAAGCCTTCAAGTACGCAAGTAACTCTTCATTAGGGAGCTTACCCAACATTATAACATTATCTCCAACATCAAGCTTCATAATCTTGTCATTTAGTCTATTTTTTTCAGGACCATCGCCAATAATCAAAAGCTTAGCGTCGGGGTTATTTTCTACTATATCAGGCATAATATCTATGAGGGTACCAAACCCTTTCCATGGCACTAACCGACCTATTGATATGATAATATTCCCCTCAAGCCCATACTCTCGCCTTATTTCACTCTTATCTTCAAGCACAACAGAATAGTCAAAAGAATTATAGACGACAGATATTTTATCCTCATCAACACCCCACCCTGATACAATCTTCCTTAAATAATTACTTGGTACTATCACTTTCTCAGCCCCTCTTGCAACACTCTTCTGTACTTTTCTTCTTAACTCAGTCATTAAATCAAACTTTTCTACTTGAAATTGTTCAATTGTTTTAAATTCTGTATTGTTATTTTTTTTTACTTTTTTATTTTGATACTGCTCCCAAGCATAATCACCTACAACTTTAAGAATAAATTTCTTCCTCAATATCTTAGCAGCCAGATACGCCGGCAAGCCGACACTCACTGGATCTTGTGCAAAGATTACATCTGCAGAACGACCCTGCATTAAAACACGTAAAAAATAAACAAAATGACGGATAACCTTAGGAAAGTTTGCTGTGTCTCCAAAATTAAGGACTTGAGTAGAGATACCATGTATCGGCAAGTGGTCAAATAGTTGTTTTGAATATGTTGCAGGTCCTCCTATATCTGGAGGATAAATACCGGTCGCAATTAAAATCTTTTTTGAAGGAGAGTATTCGCCATCTTTTGAATTATCCATTTTCATGTTTAATATAAACTTAAATAGTTTTAAAATATCGTATTGTTTTTAGGAGTCCATCTTCTAAACTAACTTCAGGAGACCAAGACAGCACTTCTTTTGCAAGCGTTATATCCGGTTGCCTCATCTTTGGGTCACCTTCAGGGAGAGGCTTATAACTAATTTTACTTTTTGATTTTGTCATATCTTTGACTTTGTTTGCCAAGCTTCCCATAGAGACCTCGTGGGGATTACCAAGGTTAACAGGGCCAACAAAGTTCCCTTTTTCCATCATTTTTTCAATAGCGCAAATTAAATCATCGATATACTGGAAGCTTCTTGTCTGAGTTCCATCACCATAGATAGTTATGTCGCTTCCTTTCAGCGCTGCGACTATAAAATTAGATACGACTCTTCCGTCATCTTTTGCCATCTTAGGACCATAAGTATTAAAAATTCTTATGATCTTTATATCTATCCCATATTCTTTATTATAATCAATGAAAAGAGTTTCCGCACATCTTTTCCCTTCATCATAACAAGACCTTGGACTTAAGGTATTCACATTTCCCCAATAACTCTCTTTTTGAGGATGCTCAAGAGGGTCACCATAAATCTCAGAAGTGGAAGCCTGCATTATTCGCGCATGCTTACCCTTGGCAAGTTCAAGCATGTTTATAGTACCCATAACATTAGTCTTTATAGTCTCAATAGGATTTTTTTGATAAGCGACAGGAGAAGCAGGGCAAGCAAAATTATAAATCTCATCAATTTTCCCGTCTATTTCAAGCTTATTGATGATATTATGCTCAATTAACTCAAACTTATCGTTATCTAAAAGATGGCTAATATTTTTCTCAGAACTACTGGAAAAATCATCAACGCATATAACTTTTCTATTTTTATTTAAAAGCCTCTCACATAAATGAGATCCGATAAATCCGGCTCCGCCAGTGACAAGCGCTGTCTTATTTTCGGCATCTTTAGAATTCATTTAATTTTATTTATATATTCAATTTATTTAGTATCTTCTCGTGTGTATAGTCCAAGATATCCCTTATGAATTTATCATATATACCTAAGCGGTATAAGAACTCTTCCGTGTCAAAGAAAGCGTATTTCAGCTCTTTACCCACAATAGCTTCAATATCTTTTATCGTTTTATCAATCTTACTTTTCTTTATAGCATCTCCGACAACCAAAAGGTCTACCCTATTGTCATCATTTTGGATAAATATACCCGATATTATTATAAGCTTTATCCTACCAACAGTCTTAAGCTTCTTGGCCAGATCCTCTGCACTCATGGCTGTAGAATTAAGAAGCAAGTTCCCAAGCAAATTAAGATAAGGAAAAGTGTTATTAATTTGCCAACCCACAGACTTTCCTATTTTTCTCTTTTTTATAAAGCCTACTTTAGATAAAACAGAAATCTCCCGACGGAGAGCGGCCGGTTGGACCTTACTCCTTCGGGAGATTTCTTTATTTTCTATAATTTCTTCAGCATTTAGAAAAAACAAGCGTAATATCTTTACACGGTTTTGAGAGCCAAAAAGCGTTCCTAGTATATCCATAATATGACCATTTTAACTCTTATCTCGTGTTTTTTCAAGTATAGAACTTGTCTTACTTAAGTTCTATAACTGCGCCTGCTTCTTCAAACTTCTTCTTCATTTCTTCAGCTTCCTCTTTCTTCACACCCTCTTTTAATACAACAGGAGCACCATCAACTAAATCTTTAGCCTCCTTAAGTCCTAGGCCTAAAAGTTCTTTAGCAGCCTTTATAACCTGTATCTTCTGCTCACCAGCATTCTTAAGCTCTACAGTAAATGAACTCTTTTCTTCTCCATCTTCTGCGTCACCACCTGAAGCTGGGGCAGCTACTGCGACAGCAGCCTGTGCTGATACACCAAACTTCTCTTCAAAGATCTTTACTAGTTCTGAAAGATCAAGAACACTCATCTTTTCAACTGCCTCCACAATATCTTTAAACTTTGAAGGTACCTCTACATCTTTCTTTGTTTCTTCTGTCATAATTTATAAAGAAAAATTTAAAAATTATTTTCTGTGGGATTTCCCTTTCCGCCAGATGGCGGAAACCGTCCTTAGAGAAAATAAGCTTTTTAATTTTTCTTGGTTATCTTATAATTTTTAATATTATTTCTTAATTTGACCTAACACTCTCACAAAATTACCCATAACTCCATTCAATGTGACGACCATACCTTGTACTGGTGAGTTAATCACATTAACGAATTTCCCATAAAGGACCTCTCGAGATGGGATACTAGCAAGCATTAAAGCTTTATTAGCATCTATGTATTCACCTTCAAGCATGCCCCCCAATATCTTAACAGTATCTTTATGCTTCTTCCCGAATTCAAATACTCCTCTAGCTGGAGCTACAGCATCTTCCCTTCCAAAGGCGATGGCCACCTCTCCATCAAGCTCAGGAATTTCTCCTTTCAACTTAAGAGAGTCAAAAGCTCTTCTTATCAATGTCTTCTTTGCCACTACATAATCAACATCGCTATTCCTAAGATTATTCCTAAGCTCTATTGCGCCAGCAACATTCAAGCCGTGGAAATTCACGAAAATAGCCGAAGCAGACCCCTTACCCTTATCTTCAATATTCTTCAATATTTCTTCCTTTTTTTGCTTTGTTATTGCCATACTAATTTTACTTCTTATTTTCCAATAAAAAAACGACCTATTAAAGTCGCAGAGTATCTAGCCTTTAGTCACTAAGCTTTAGTGATTTATACTATTTCGTCTCGGCAGGGCTTACTTGTCCCGCTTGGCGGGATATGCCTGCTGTCTGCAACTATATGTTTAAAGTATACTCGAAAATAAAATCCTGTCAATAAGCCTATATAATGCCCAGTATCTTCCCTATTATGATGGCCAGCACAAAGGAGAACACTACCAAAAGCCACTTATGCTCTAGTATATAAATCAACGCTAAAAGCAATTTAGCATAATAATTAGCTCTAGAGGAGGATTCATCTTGCCTAGCAGATTCATCTATAGCTTTTTTCTTATTTTTTAGAGTTCCTACTATGTTATCTATAGTATCGTTCGTCTTTTGTCCTACAGAATCGGCGATATCTTTAAGTGCTGTCTTGCCAGATCCACTTTCCGGAGTGCCATCTAACTTCTCTTCCGCACCATTATAGACTAATGGGTTAGTCCCCAGCATCTTCTCTTCTTCATCAGAGAGGCCGTCATTATCGTCATCTGTATCTACTACATTTCCTATCTTGTCACCATCAGTGTCAGTATCTACAAAACGCTTATCTACACGAGAAGAATCAAAGGCTAAAGTTATAGGCTCGAAGCCTCCACCTATAATAGCCTTCTTAGTGTCAATGAGCTTTATATATATATTGCGGTCACCACCTTTCGCCCTCCAGTCAGTCCACTTCTCTATAAGCCGTCCATCTACTACTGAAAACTCCGCATCACCCACAATCTCTTGGTTATCAAAAAATTGAATCTTCCCCACTATGTCAAAACCAGAATTATTCTGTATGGCTGAATAGATTCGTACATTATCCCCAGCAAAAAAGTCATTACTAGAATACCAGATACCATTTACAAAACCTGCATTTACCGTCTCCCCCGCCTCCACATGTGGTGCACTTGCCAGAGAAAAAATACCTAAAATACTAAAGACTAAAATACTGCTTAAAATAAACTTTTTTATATCCATGAGTCTATTATACAAGATTTTCTTTCAACGGCTACCGAGATTATCTCGGTAGCCGTTGCCCTATCCACATAGGTCGGACCTATGTGGATTAAAAAACGATCTAAAATAAGCCTGCTGGGCTAGTGCTTGCGGTATTTCCTATAAACTCTATAAAATTAGCGGTGAGACTTGAGACTGTATCTGTAACAAATCCAAGAGTATTATTCTCAAACAAAAGATTATTTAAAGTAGTGGATGAATTATAGATAGCAAGCCCCGCTTGAGTGCCATATGGGCCTTTGTAATTGTGATTCTTAAACACCGTATCTTCAATCACTACATTTGGTGAACTCTGAACTCTTAAACCAAAAGGATAATTACTTTCAAAAACTGAATTCTTAACTTCAACAGGCGCCCCATCTACATACATACCTCCTGAGCGTGTTGTCCTAGCATAATCCATCCCTGCATA
>CAZLLR010000017.1:0-12566 GCA_964560655.1 uncultured Candidatus Saccharibacteria bacterium
CTGCAGGAGCATCAGTAGCTGGTGTTGGTGTCTCTGCAGGAGCATCAGTTGCAGGAGCTGCTACTGGTGTCTCTTCTACAGGAGTTGTTGGTGTATTTTCATCCATAATCTTTATATTAACTTAAGACTGACAATGACGACCTTGTACAATAAAAAATGACCCACTAGGGTTATTAGTATTATACACATAGGCAACTCATTGTCAAGCTAGTACAATGCAGAGAAGTACCTTGTCAAGCTCTCACCCTTTAGCTGTTAGTATTATTTAAATATATAGTCTGAGTTGGGTATGCCATAGAAATGCCCTCTTTTTCAAATAAGCCTTTGATTTTAAGGTGGATTTGCTGGTTTATATCCATATAATCACCATATTCAGCAGATTTTACAAAATATACAACTTCAAAAGTAAGCGCTGAATCATCAAATTTTTGAAAATGAGTCCTATCAAAGTCTGCCATCTCTATGGATTTTATGATATTTTCTATCATACTTGGTATTTTCTCTAATTTTTCCTGTGGAGTCTCGTAAGTGACACCAAAAGAGAACACAATCCGTCTTTTTTCTAATTTCTTGAAATTTTGAATTCTAGCAGAGGTTAATTCTTGGTTGGAGATAACGATCTCTTCTCCTTGTAGGGCTCTTATGCGTGTTGTTTTAATCCCTATTTTTTCTACCGTGCCCATGTTATCCCCAACGACGATAAAATCGCCTGGAACAAAGGGTTTATCAAAGTATATAGCAAAGGAACTAAATAGATCCATCAATATGTTTTGTAAGGCTAAGGCTACAGCTATACCACCTATTCCTAGTCCAGCCACTAAGGATGTGATGTTTACTCCTAGATTTGAGAGTATTAGTAGTGCCCCTAGGACCCAGAGTATACCTTTTGCTATACCACTAAGGAGATTTATGGCTGATTTGTTGCCGGCTTCACCCTCTGACTTGATATAACGCTTTGTTATATACTCAATAAGTACATTTATAGCTATTACCACTTGGTAAGTAATCCAGATGAGAAGCAGTGCATTTATTATTTTCTTCGTTGTACCGTTTAAGGAAAGTAGCAATGTGGCAAAGTAAAAAGCTACAAAATAGTAAAATTGTGGCTTTATGGTCTGAATAATCTTTATGAAAGCATCGTCTATGTCTGTTTTTGTCTTTTTTGCTAGTTTTTTGAAATATCTTATAGCTAAGTCTTGGAATAACTTAAACAGAAATACAAACACAGCAAAAGCTAGTAAGGCTAATGTGTAGTCTTGAATGGTATTTTCTAAAATTTTATAATCCCAAAAATTCATTTTACTTTAGATGTTAACTTAATATAAATAACACTATGTTTTTATGTTAACATAGCATTATTTTTGAGCAAGGTCTTAGTTATATATTTTTTAATCTTTTCCAGCGTTTTACAGCTCTGGATCTGGCTAATTCTTTTTCAATTTGGGAAGTTAAGTCAGCGAAGATGACATCATCCTTGTGGATGCCTTCTGACTTTATTTTCTCTGCCCTCCTTTTTGCCTCTTCTGCTTTTTCTAAGTTAATCTCTTCTGCTCTTTCTGCTGTATCGGCCAATATAACAATCTTACCTTTCAGTATTTCTACAAAACCTCCAGAGATAGCCACGATCTCTTTATTTTTCTCATAATCTTTAATTTCGATTACTCCAGGTGATAAGATTGAGATGAGGGGAATATGATCTGGAAGTACAGTTATCTCACCGGCTTTCGTTGGGATAGTCACTTGCAAGATTTCTTCACGAAATACAGTTCGCTCAGGGGTAACTATCTCAAATTTTATTGTCTTTTGGGACATATTTAAATTTATCCTGTTAGAAATTATGTTTATAAACTCTTATTATTTATTTATACCACTTTAGACAATTTTTAGGGATTTCTAACTGGATTTATTTTTTAGATATAACTTCCGTTAACCCTCCTTTCATATAGAAATCACTTTCATTTTTATCATCATGTTTGCCTTCTAGTATTTCTTCGAAGTCTGAGATCGTATCTTTCAGATTGACATACTTACCTGGGGACCCAGTAAATGTCTCAGCGACAAAGAATGGCTGTGATAAGAATCTTTGGATTTTTCTCGCGCGAGAGACTATTAGTTTATCTTCATCAGATAGCTCTTCCATACCTAATATAGCGATAATATCTTGAAGGTCTTTGTATCTCTGGAGTACTTTCTGTACTCCTCTGGCTACTTGATAATGTTTTTTACCAACAATCTTTGGGTCAAGTATGATAGAAGAAGAGTCCAGTGGGTCTACCGCTGGGTAAATACCCAACTCAGACAAACCCCTGGACAATACTACCGTTGAATCAAGGTGGGCAAAAGTTGTTGCCGGTGCAGGGTCAGTAAGGTCGTCGGCTGGCACATAAACCGCTTGTATAGAAGTGATAGATCCTTTATCAGTAGAGGCAATCCTCTCTTGCAATTCACCCATCTCTGTAGCGAGGGTTGGTTGATAGCCTACAGCAGAAGGCATTCGTCCTAGGAGGGTAGAGACTTCAGATCCTGCCTGAGTAAAACGGAATATATTATCAACAAAGAAAAGCACATCTTGGTTCTTCTCGTCTCGGAAGTATTCAGCCATTGAAAGAGCTGTTAGAGCTACACGAGCTCTAGCTCCTGGTGGTTCGTTCATCTGTCCGAAGACCATAGCAAGTTTGTCTATAACTTTAGAGTCTTTCATTTCATGATAGAGGTCGTTTCCTTCACGAGTTCTTTCTCCTACTCCAGCAAAAACAGAAACTCCTCCATGGGCTTTTGCTATGTTGTTTATAAGCTCTTGTATAATAACAGTCTTACCTACTCCCGCTCCACCAAATAAGCCTACCTTCCCGCCTTTTAGTATAGGGCAGATAAGGTCTATCACTTTGATACCTGTCTCTAGTACTTCTGTTTCTGTAGATTGAGCGGTAAACTCTGGTGCTGGCCTGTGGATAGGATATCTTTTATCGACTTCTGGTTCTTCCCCATCAGCTATCACATTTCCTAGTACATCAAATATACGCCCTAGCGTTTCATCTCCGACGGGCGCACTAATAGGGTTTCCCGTATTTATAACTTCATCACCTCTTTTAAGTCCATCTGTTGAGGTCATAGCTATAGTTCTTACTAGGTTAGAGCCAAGGTGTTGTTGCACTTCTAAAACAATCTTTTTGTTACCATACTTAATATCAAGTGCAGTAAAAATCTCCGGTAAATTATTTTCAAAATATACATCAACTACAGCTCCGATAATTTGTCTTATTTCTCCTGTCATTTGAGTAGTTTGTTCAGATTTTTTTTCCATATAATTAAAATATACCAATTATTTATTAAGGGCCTCTGCTCCTGCTGATATTTCAGCAATCTCTGCTGTTATAGTTGCTTGCCGTGCTTTATTATAAAATAATGTTAATTCTTGAACCATATCAGAAGCTGATTCAGTCGCTTTGTGCATAGCTGTCATTCGGGCACTATGTTCGGAAGCGTTTGACTCAAGGAGAGCTTGGTAAAGTTGTATTTCTACTAATCTTGGAATTATTTCGTCTAAGGCTTCCTCGGGACTAGGTTCAAATATATATTCATATTTAAAGCTTCCAGATTTTAAATGTTTTTCTTCCTTCTCTTTTATAAAATCCTTATTTAAGCCGGTTTTTGTATCCTGCCCAACGATTCCAAGATATTCTTCATCTGAGGTTATGTCAATCGGTAGGAGTTGTTTTACTCTAGGTATCTGATTGGCGGTGCTGACAAAGTCGGTATAAGCAACCATAATCTTATCGTATTTATTAGACAAGAAGCCCTCAATAATTATCTTAGAAACTGGAATGACTTCTCTAAATTCAGGGGTTATGTCAATCTTAGGAAAATCAACGGCGATATTATAACCATAATTACGGTAAACACTCATACCCTTTTTACCTAATAAGATAAAATCAGTCTCAACCTTAGTTTTAGTTGATTCCTGGTGCTTTTTTATTGAACTGATAACCTTACTTATCAGAGTAGTGTTAAACCCTCCACATAAGCCACGGTTAGAGGTAATAAGGACTATTCCAATCTTAGTAATGTCCCCCCTTTTTGTTAGAAGAGGATGAGGAGTTGAACTAACATTTATTGAATTAGCTAAGTTTAAGAGAATTTCCCAACTTGAATTTGCATATGTTCTTGTAGATAAAACACGCTCAACAGCCTTACGCATCTTTGATGCAGCAACCATCTCCATCGCCCGTGTAACCTTCTTCGTGTTGTTGACGGATTTTATTCTTGATTTTATCTCTTTGATCTTTGCCATAGGGTAATTGGCCAGTTATTTTAATGATTGTTATCTTTTTATAATGTTGATTTATAATCAGAGATTAAGGTTTTTACTTTATTCTCAAGGTCTTCGTTAAATTCCTCTTCAGCTATATCTCTTAAGACCTCTTTTCCTGTAAGTTCTGCATATTGGTGCAAGCCTTCTTCAAATTTGATAATATTTTTAACCTCTACATCGTCAGTAAAGCCGTTGGTTAGTGCATAAAAGATTAAAATTTGGTCAGCCACAGATAGAGGGGAGTATTGATCTTGCTTTAAGATCTCACTCAATCTTTTACCTCGCTCTAGTTTGGATTTTGTCTCTATGTCTAAATCTGACCCAAATTGTGCAAAAGCGGCAAGTTCTCTATATTGAGCCGCTTCTAACCTCATCTTTCCGGCGACTTTTTTCATCGCTTTGATTTGGGCAGACCCTCCCACTCGGGACACTGATAAACCAGCGTTTACTGCAGGACGGTTTCCTTTATAGAATAGATCAGGTTCAAGATAAATTTGTCCATCAGTGATAGATATAACATTGGTAGGTATGTAGGCTGATACATCACCAGATTGAGTCTCAATAATCGGCAAGGCTGTAATAGAGCCACCACCGTGGTCTTTGTTTAGCCGGCAGGATCTTTCAAGTAGTCTTGAATGCAAGTAAAACACATCTCCGGGGTAAGCCTCACGCCCCGGAGGTCTTCTTAAGAGTAGAGAGATTTCACGATATGCGACAGCATGCTTTGAAAGGTCATCATATACTATCAAGACATCTTCTCCTTTGTCTAAGAAATATTCAGCCATAGCTGTCCCAGAGTAAGGGGCTATATAGAGTAGAGATGCTGGGTCAGAGGCGCTGGCTAATACAACGGTCGTGTATTTCATAGCACCATGTTTTTCTAGCTTAGAGACAATACTGGCTATCTTTGATTTCTTTTGCCCTATAGCCACATAAATACATTTCATATTTTGACCTTTTTGGTTGATGATCGTATCAATAGCTATGGCTGTTTTACCTATTTGTCTGTCACCTATTATAAGTTCCCTTTGCCCACGTCCTATAGGGATCATCGCATCTATCGCTTTAACACCTGTTTGTATAGGTTGGTTAACAGATTGTCGGGAGATCACACCTGGAGCAATCTTTTCAATAGGATAAAATTTAGCTGTATCTATCTTATGTTTACCATCGATTGCTTCGCCTAATGGGTTTATCACTCTTCCTACCATCTCCTCTCCTACAGGAACTTCTAGGATTTTTCCAGAAGCTGTAACCTCGTCACCCTCTTTTATCTCTGAGAAATCACCTAAGACGATAGCCCCTACACTATCCTCTTCTAGGTTTAAGACAACCCCATAGATCGTTTTATCTTTATTTTTAAATTCAATCATCTCTGACATTGCGACATCAGAAAGGCCAGAGATTTTAACAATACCGTCACTAATAGAAATAACACTACCTATATTTTTAAGAGTCGTAGTCGTTTTATAATCAGAAATCTTGCTTTTTATCTGCTCTACGATGAAGTCTTTAGTGTTTGACATAATATATATTATCTAGCTTTTAATGGACATATTTAAGTCTTTAATTTTTGTCTTTAGGCTATTGTCCAATATCTTGTCATCATATTTTATTATTACACCACCTAATATATCTTTATTAATCTTCTCCTTAACTAGTATTTTCTTTGCCTTTGATTGAGTTATTAAGAAATCCTTTATTGAGTTAAGAGAGTCAGTGTCTAATTTTCTCGCTGATATAACCTCAGACTCTATAATCCCATTTTCTTTATTCCATAAAGAAGAGAATATCTGAGTTACTTTCCTTGCCTTTGATAAATCATTATTTTTAATTAAGAGGTCGGTAAAATTATCTACAATTTTTTTTACCTCATAATCATCCTTACCTAGGGTAGATTCAAATAAGCTATTAGCGTATGTTTTAGGGGTTACTTTCATAAGATTATATATTATTTATGATCTTACTGATGATTTCTTTGTCCTTCTTCGCATCAATCTTTTCTCCTATTATTTTTTCTAAAGCAAGTGTTATTAAGTCAGTGACCTCATTCTTTACATCTTTTAGTATTTGAGCTTTCTCTGCCTTCATTCTGACTTTTTCTTGGTCAACCACCACTCTTATTTCATCTTTTACTTTGTTTATCATCTCCTCTCTTTTTTCTTTACCTAATTTATCAGCTCTAGATATAATCGTCGCTGACTCCTTCTTCGCTTCGATGATGATAGACTTTTTTTCTTCTTGAGCTTTATTTAGACTGTGCTCAGCCTTATCGGCCATCTCTATACCAGCTTTAATCCTATCTTTTCTATCTTCCAGGAACTTAAAAATAGGCTTATATCCTAGTTTATATAAAACAAAAAATAATATAGCAAAATTTATAAATTGCGCTATAAGTATTTTATAATTTACTCCAAATGCATTTAAAAGCTCCATATCTCTCTAATAATTAAAAAATAACCCCGTCATCTGGAAGTGCTAGGTCTCCATCCATTGCTTACGCGTTTATAACTGAGCGACTTTTATTAACCAAATAAAATTATAAAGGTGATTACTAAGGCGTAAATACCTGTTGATTCGGTAATAGCCATAGTTACGAACATAATTGGTGTTATTTTCCCGCTAACTTCTGGGTTTCGTCCTATTGCTTCCATTGCTTTAGATGCGATGATGCCCTCTCCTATAGCTGGACCAATACCGCCTAATCCTATTGCTAAACCTGCTGCTAATGCTTTTACTGCTTCTGTTTCCATAATTTATTTATCTTAAACTTATAACTAAAATTATTATTAAATTGATGCTTGTTCTACCAGTTCGTCTGGTTCTATCTCAGAGGCTAGTGATATAAACACTAGGGTCAGGGTAGCAAAAACAAATGCTTGCACTATTGCTGTGAGTACTCCTAAAAACATGAAAGGAAGGGGCGCTATAAACGGTACGAGGAAGAGCATGACCATCCCTAAGACTTCTCCTGCGAATATATTTCCAAAAAGTCGGAAAGATAAAGAGAGTACTTTTGCCACTTCGCCAACAATGTCCATGATACCTAAGAAGAACTTTAATGGACTTCCAAAATTTATAAATTTACCTAGATAACCGAACGGTCCATGTGTCATTATCGCTACAACTTGGGCTATTATAACAGATATTATGGTTAAGACAAGGACCATTCCGTAGTCAGCCATAGCTGATCGAAAGACAGATATTACCCCATCTCCACTTTTTAATGTCACCGCTGCTTGTCCTGGGATAAAGGCAAATAAGTTTGCCGTGAGGATAAAAATAAATAATGTGAAAAAGAGAGGGAAAACTTTTTTGGCTTTTTCTTCGCTTCCTATGACTGACTTAACAAAGGCGAAGCTTTCTTCTATCAAGACTTCGGCACAGTTTTGCAGATTACCAGGGATCATTTTTAAAGAAAAGCGTATTATAAGTGTGGTAAGTATTAAGAAGCCACTGATAAACAGAGTCCAGATTAAAGAATTCGTCACGGGAAATGACTTTATATAGAATATTATTTCTGGCGCTATTGAGATGTTTAATTCCATAAATTTATTTTTCGATTAACACTTCTTCTTCCTTGGTAGATTCTTCATTCATTTTTCTAAGTAGGGCCCTCACTTTAAAAAATTGCAATATGTTAGTGAAGATAAAAGCAACTCCTATCCCTATAAACAAGAAGACTTTTCCTTTGTCTAAGTGCTTGCTCAAGTAGAGGCCTATTCCTCCAAAGACTATCAGTGGACCAAAAATAGAAGCACTAGTGTAGGCTATAGTGGATATTGCTAATTGTCTCGTATTATTTTTCTCAGACATATGCTTAGTCTACAATAATCAAAAAGATGATAATTATTTATTATCATCTTTTATATATTAAGACACTAGTATCTTATAGTATTTTACGAGAAATACAATACTTCAAATATCATTTACTACATTTCCTCAGGTACTTTTATATTCAGGAGAGATAGTCCTATTTTTATGACAGATGATGTCTTTGCCACTAACTCAAGTCTGAGGTCTTTTTCTTCAGGTGAGGAATCTATAACGCGAGTAGTATTATAAAAATTATTAAAAGTTTGCGCTAAGTCAAAGATATATCTTGCTATGATATGAGGGTGGAAGGTTTCTGCTGCTTTTGAGACCTCATGCTTAAACAATGAGAGTTTAAAGGCGAGCTTACGCTCTTCTTTACTGGAAAAATTTTTAAACTCAAAATGAAGAGGAGTTTTTTTGCGGAGTATTGATCTGGCACGAGCATAAGTGTATTGGAGATAAGGTGCGGCGTAACCGTCAAAACTTAAGGCCTTATCCCAAGTGAAAGTTATAGAGTCTTCTCTACTTTGCCCAAGGTCTGAAAAGATTATTGATCCTATTGAAATCATGTTTACTAGTTCTTCTTTTTCATTTTCTTCTAATTCACTTTTTCTTTCCTCTAGGATTTTTCTCGTCCTTTCTTCTGCTTCAATAAGAAGGTCTTCGAGTCTGATGACAGTCCCCTCACGAGTAGACATTTTCCCTGCAGGAAGACGTATTAGTCCATTTTGGACGTTGATAAATTCTCCTTCTTTTATCCACCCCGCTCTTTTGGCTGTATCGTAAACTTGTCTAAAGTAGAGAGCTTGCTCTGACCCAACACACTGTAGAACCATGTCGGGTTTAAATTCTTTCTTGTAGAATTTTATCGCTGCTAAATCTCGAGTAGCATATAAGGTGGCCCCGTCTGACTTTTGTATTAAGAGTGGTGAAGAAGATAATTTTTCTGGAAAAGAAACCATGATAGAACCATCTTCGTTTTTTACCGCAATTTTTTTCTCAAGAAGTTCCTCTATTATTTCTCCAAGGTCATCTTTATAGAAAGCTTCACCGTGCATAAAATCAAATTTTATATTAAGTTTCTCGTGAACCTTTTTAAAGACTTTAATACTTTCGTCTCTAAACCATTGCCATAGTTTTCCGTTTTCAGTGTCGCCGTCTTCAAGTTTTTTAAATTCAGCGCGCGCTTCATCTAGAAGAGAGGGGTCAAGACCCGCTTCTTGGTGAAACTTTACATAGAGTTCATTGAGCTCTGAGATAGGGTCTTTCTCCACTTTCTCTTTGTTACCCCATTTTTTGAAAGCAACAAGTAGCTTGCCAAACTGTGTTCCCCAGTCGCCGAGGTGATTGTCTGAGATAACTTTATCCCCTAGGAATTTAAAGATATTCACAAGTGACTGACCTATTATGTTTGAGCGTAAATGACCGACTGACATTGCTTTGGCTATATTTTCTTGACCATACTCTATGAGGATTGTCTTTGAGTCCGTGTTTACCGGAGGAGTTTCACAGCTTGATATTTCTTCCCATAGAACAGCATCATTGATTGTAAAATTTAAGAATCCTGGACCGGCTACCTCTATGTGAATAACAGTTTCGATAAAAGTTTTAGATTCTAGTAGTTTATTTTTTATCTGTTCTGCTGTTTCACCAGGGTGTCCTTTCTTGAGAACCATAGCTACGTTGGAAGAGTAATCACCAAATTTCTCTGCTGGTGAAACAGTGAAACTGATCTTTGTATCAAAAAGGTCGTTTACCACTTTTGTTATTTCGTTTGTTATTATTTCTCTTATCATTAGATTAATCTTATATTGTTAACAATTTTATTGCAAAGCCATAAAATATTTTTATTGAAAATTATATGACCTTGCTAATCTTAAATTATTTTAATAGAAAAGAAAATCAATTATGTTTACCATGAAACTGATTATATAAAAATGCCCCACACTATTGAAGTGTGGGGCAAATGACTTAATGTATTTTTATAAAGGTAGACATAACTTGAATACCGTCTCTTTCTCATTGCTTTTTATCTCGATCCGTCCTTGGTGACGTCTCACCATCTCGTCTGTGAAAGTGAGGCCAAACCCAGTGCCGTTGTCTTTTGTGGTAAAAGAATGACGAAGTATTTTTTCTCTTTCTTCATCTGGAATTTTCTTTCCAGTATTTTTTACGGCGATGAAGAATTCTTTACCATTGTCTTCTACCCCTGTGGACACCTCAAGTATCCCTCTGTTAGCTGAACTCTTTGACTTTCTTTGTGCAAGGATGGCATCTTTTGCATTACCTATAAGATTAAGTAAGCAAAAAGATATTCTCGTAGGGTCAATATAGACTAGCCTTTTTAATCCAAAATCTTCCTTGAATTCTATTCGACCATCGTACTCTATCCCCATCACTCCTTCTATTAAGGGGTGAACATCCGTTTCTTTTAAGGTGAATTCTGGGTTTAAGATGAATTCAGTAAAGATAGAAGTGATTCCTGAGAGGCAATCGGCCTCCCTCTTTATTACTTGTAGTTTTAATAAATCTTTTTCATCAAGCTTCTCCCTCAAATTCCCATCAAATTTTTTATATAATCGGTTTGCAAAACCGCCTAGGATTGTTACGGGATTTCTTATGCTATGACCAAGTAGTTTAAGCATGAGTTGCTCAAGAGTTTCTCTACAACGGCCACATTCCTCCTCCTTAGTTTCTCCAATCTTTCTGTCTATCATTATATTATACCCTCCTTTATTTTTTTTAAAGATCTGATTTGTCTTATCTTAAATTAAAAAACTCTTCTTTAACCAAGAACAGTTTTTAGTCTAAAATAAACTATAGTATAGGTAGACAAAGAAGTCAATTTTCTATCATATTATATTAATAAAAAAATTGATTAAATCTATTATGAAATCGTCTAATTTATTAGTTTGTAAGGTTAGGTTCATCTTTAGGGCCTGCTTGGGCAAGCTCAGTTTCAAACTCCATCTCTACTTCTTTAAGGCTTCGCATAGTCTTTCTTATTTCTATCTGAGTGAGAAATAAAATTACGCAAAAAGATAATATCATAACCAGTGTACTTATAAAGAAAATAGAACCGATGTCTTCGCTGATAGAGTTTGGGTTTTCTAATAACTTACTACTTAAGACACCACCTAGAATTGTCGTACCTATAACTCCTCCTAGTCCTCTGAAGAGTTGAGGAGAGGCCGTCACTTGACCGATCTTTTCTTGGATAAAAGCACTTTGGGTTACAACTGTAAATATCGGCAAGGTCGTACCTAGTCCTGCTCCAATCAAGATCATATTAAATATTAGAATAGAAATATTTGCCCCACTATTCATTAAGGAGAGAAGATACATGCCTAATGTTATTAGTGAGATGCCAATAATGGAGATGACTTTATATTTTTCTGTATGCGAAATAATTTGCCCACTTAATGCAGATGAAATAATCAGAGAGGCTAATAAATGTGTAAGTATCAACCCTGAGTGTGTAGCGCTTACCTTTAATACCTCTTGAGCAAAAAGAAGTATATATAAAATAGCACCAAACATACCGACTGCTGTTAAGAAGATAGATGCTATGGGTATGAAAATATTTTGTTTTTAAAAAGAGAGAGGGAGTATTGGGTCTTTAACTTTTTCTTCGATAAAGAAAAATATTATCAAACTTATTATTGGAAATAATATTAACCCGAGGGCAATAGAAGAATTCCATGAGTGTGAATCCCCGATCCATATTAATCCTAAGAGGAGGGACACTATCACTGAAGATAAAAGTATAGCCCCCAAGTAATCGATAGATTTATTTTTTATAATATTAATTGAATTATAAATAAACTAAATAAAACACCCTAGATCATTTTTTAAATGAAATAGGGTGTTAAGGAGTGAATGTTAGGTCTTTTGCTCTCGCTGTCGCTCTTTTACCTCCGATTTCTATTGAAAGTAGAGCGTCTGGGTTAGTAAAATAAAGAATCATGAAATCACATGGAGATATATTTACTAGTTTTGCTATTCTCCCACCTCTTAGGTAAATAGTTGTTCGTAAGGATCCATTGAAATAGAGCCGATTCATAATTATCACCCCCTTAATGATAATTACAATAAAGGTTAAAGGACTATCTACTATTTATATTAGACCTGTCTGCTTATTAAACAATAGTAATTTTTCAAAACTGTGGATAATAAAATAAACCCGCCAATTGGCGGGTTTATTTTTAAATTCTTTTTCTTCACTGCGTTCGGGGCGCTGGGATTCGAACCCAGAGTCGTCCGCTCCCAAAGCGGAAATGTTAGCCGTTACACCACGCCCCGTTATTGTTCTCTCTATCTATGTTATTGTACCACTTATCATGAATCGTTAGTTGTGGAATTTATCCGCCTATCGTTTGGCGGACCACGCCCCGTTATTGTTCTCTCTATCTATGTTATTGTACCACTTATCATGAAT
>CAZLLR010000017.1:12666-18145 GCA_964560655.1 uncultured Candidatus Saccharibacteria bacterium
CGTTAGTTGTGGAATTTATCCGCCTATCGTTTGGCGGACCACGCCCCGTTATTAATTTTTCATCATCAAACTAAATAGTAATTTGAAATTAACTACATTATATTACCATAGTATTGTTTAATTTCAAGTTGATATGGACAATGTACTAATTTTGTTTATATTAAGTTGGTAGAGTAAGATAATATCCTCGCTAAAGTATAGGGATAAGTTAAACACTTACACAAAAAGGAGGAGTAGATGAAGAATAAAGATTTAGTTAATAGACGAAAATTTTTCAAGCTCTATCGGTTTTTAGTAGTTCTCTTTTTTGTGGAGGCATTAGTACTTGTAACAGGCAACATATATATAAGAAAATATCTAGAAAAAGAATTTTTCTTGGGAAATATTTTCAGCATCAGCATACTTGGATTAGTAGTATTGATACTCCTCTTTCTTCTGTGGAAGTCGAATGGTAATACAGAAGAAAGAAAAGATCTAAGGGAAACAGATTTATAAAATGTTTCTCGTGAAACATAAAAGCCCTAGTTATCTATTACAGTATATGACTAGGGCTTTTTTATAGGATTATGTTCTCCGTGACTCTTATTTTTGCTTTTCTGTCTTTTATACTAAGAAATACAGCTATTATGTCCACTTGCCAATCTGTTTCATCAGATATCTTTTTATCAAGAAGGTACGTTTGTATGGTGCGGTGTATCTTCTTTATTTTCCACGGATGAATATTATCTTCAGGCCTATATTCATTTGTTTCATGATTAACAGTAGTAGGTAATATTTCACGTGAAACACTTTTGACCTCTACAAAATGAATAATATTATCTTTTTCGCTAATAATGTCAATCTCTCCCCATTTCTTTCTATAATTACGATCTTTTATTTTGTGTCCATGTTTCACGAGAAACTTACAAGCTATACCTTCGCCTAGTTCACCTACTTGACGCCGATTTGAAGAGGCTTCGACAGAAGAAGCTTTATCTATTTGTGACATGTTTCATGATTAACATTAAAGTATTGATAATTATATCATAAATGAATCAAGAATGATTATATAATTAATGTTATTCATGGAATAGCTGATTATAAGATATATACATTATATATAGAAGACTAGAGGAAATATTAAATGTTTCACGTGAAACATTTAATAGATAGTTTTTATAATATCTAATAACCTAATAATATATAGTAAAATACTTTTATAATCTTATATGAAGCCGTTTTATTGCAAAATAAGGGTTTTTATTGGACAGTATCTTCTAAAGGACATTTGTCCTTTATCCCCACCTTCCCCAGGTTATCCCCAGTTTTGGTCTTTTATTTACTTAATTTTAAGGTATTTAAATGGACTAAAATCAAGGGTTATCCACAGGAAAGTATTGGATAATTAAGTGTCCTTTATAGAATGGGTGTTGTTCTGGTTATCGTATAGCCAGAAATCTTTTTTATTATGCGCTCGGCAGGACTCGAACCCACAACCCCCTGGTCCGAAGCCAGGTGCTCTATCCATTGAGCTACGAGCGCATTTTTTCCGCATAAAATTATGCAAATTATTTCTTAACAATAAAACAAATTTAGCAAAAAATCAATTTTAGAGTAGAATATATAAATGCCTAAAAAGATCAAATTTAATATTCCCAAAGATGTTTCATGGATAACTGAAGCTCTACAGAAGGATGGCTTTGAGGCTTTTCTTGTGGGTGGGTGTGTGAGAGATCTCTTAAGAGGGGAAAAACCAAAGGATTGGGACGTTACCACAAATGCTACACCTGAAGAGATTGTGTCTCTTTTCCCAAAGACTTTTTATGAAAATAATTTTGGTACTGTCAGTGTGGTCAATGAATCCGCCACGGCGGATGAAGATGAAACCCTTAGAAACGTTGAGATAACACCATATAGGATGGAGGCTAAGTATTCTGATAAACGCCACCCGGATTCAGTAAGTTTCACGAATAACATTGAAGATGATTTGAAGAGGAGAGATTTCACTGTTAATGCGATGGCGTTAAATAATGTTTCAGGTGAGATGATCGATCTTTTTGAAGGGCAGAAAGATTTGAAAAATAAAATAATCAAAGCTGTTGGTGACCCCCTTGAGCGTTTCTCTGAAGATGCTCTACGTATGATGAGAGCAGTTAGATTTTCTACTGAGCTAGAATTTACTATTGAGAAAAATACCCTAAATGCCATTAAAGAGAAGGGGAGTCTATTGGACAAGATTGCCAAAGAGAGAATACGCGATGAGTTTATAAAAATAATAATGTCCAATAACCCAGATAAAGGAATGGATGTTTTACGTGAAACAGGGCTTCTTTCCTATGTGATGCCTGAGATTGAAGAAGGTTTTCAGGTAAAACAGAATAAAGATCATATCTATGATGTGTGGAACCACTCTATAAAAGCTCTTAAACATTCAGCTGACAAGGGCTTTCCTTTAAACATAAGGATTGCGGCTTTATTGCACGATGTTGGCAAGCCAAAATCAAGAAGGTGGGACGAACAAAAGAAAGATTATACTTTTTATGGACATGATGTGGTAGGAGGGAAGATGTCCGTTAAGATCTTAGCTAAACTTAAATTTCCTAAAAAGGACATCGATACTATTACTAAACTTGTCCGTTACCACTTATTCTTTTCAGACGTGGAGAAGATTACTCTTTCGGCTGTCCGTAGGATAGTGAGAAATGTCGGACAGGAGAATGTGTGGGATCTTATGAAGGTGCGTTTTTGTGACAGGATAGGTATGGGTAGGCCCAAAGAGACCCCTTATAGACTTCGCAAATATGAGTCCATGATAGATGAGGCAATGAGAGCACCTGTCACCGTGGGGATGCTTAAAGTTAATGGTGCAAGGATAATGGAAACTGCTGGAGAGAAGCCTGGTCCGAGAATTGGCTTTATACTGCATGCTCTTTTGGAAGAAGTATTAGATAATCCGGAGCTTAACACTAAAGAGTATCTTGAGGAGAAAGTTGTAGAGCTTTCTAGATTAGATGATACGAAGCTTAAGAAACTCGGTGAGAAAGGAAAGGACACTAAAGAATCAAAAGAGAAAAAAGAGATTGAAGAGATACGAAAAAAGTGGTGGGTAAAATAAAATGTGAAACATTTTGTGCTCTATATTCTATTTTTATCCACAGTTTGCAGAAATGTTTTTGCTACGATACAATAAAGGATGACTCGATACATTTTTATTATAGGAGGAGTGATGTCCGGAGTTGGTAAGGGCGTCGCCGCATCTTCTATTGGTAAAATTCTCCAAGGGAAAGGCTTCAAGGTAACAGCCATTAAAATAGACCCTTATATAAATGTAGACGCCGGTACCATGAACCCCACTGAACATGGGGAAGTTTTTGTCACTGAAGATGGAGATGAGACAGACCAGGACATAGGTAATTATGAAAGATTCTTAAATGTAGATATTCTATCAAATAATTATATGACTACTGGTAGGGTATATCAGACAGTTATAAACAAAGAACGAAATCTTGAGTATAAAGGAAGGTGTGTGGAGGTGGTGCCTCATATACCAGAGGAGGTTATAAGGAGAATTAAGCTTGCTGGCAAGAAGGCCAAGGCTGATTTTGTGATAGTGGAGGTGGGAGGAACGGTAGGCGAATATCAGAATATCCTCTTCCTTGAGGCGGCTCGTATGATGCACTTAAGGCACCCTCATCAGGTAGCTTTTGTCTTAGTGAGTTATCTTCCTGTGCCAAGCAAAGTTGGCGAGATGAAGACAAAGCCTACCCAATACGCGGTAAAGACTCTGAACTCAACAGGTATCCAACCAGACTTTATATTGTGTCGATCAGAAAGAGATATAGATGAACCTCGCAGGAGGAAGATTGCAACTTTCTGTAATGTCGATAAGGTCAATATTATATCTGCCCCTGATGTAAATAATATTTATGAGATCCCGATAAATCTTGAGAAAGAAAATTTTGGCGCCAAAATTTTAAAAAAGTTTGGCCTCAATAACCGTAAAAAAGATTTGAAAGAATGGAAAAGATTTGTAAATATCGCTAATGATAAAAGTCTTAAGAAAGTAAAAATAGGGATTGTTGGTAAATACTTTAGTACTGGAGATTTTATATTGTCCGACTCATATCTATCGGTCATAGAGGCAGTGAAACATGCTTCTTGGAGTTTAAAATTACAACCCGAGATTGAGTGGATTGACTCAGGTCAATTTGAAGGAAAGACAATGACAGCGAAAAAAATGTCCGTTATGCTCGACAAGTTTAACGGTATCATTGTCCCTGGTGGTTTTGGCTCAAGAGGGATAGAAGGGAAAATAAAGGTTATAAAGTATTGCCGAGAAAACAAAATACCTTATTTAGGTATTTGTTATGGTATGCAACTTGCGGTGATAGAGTTTGCTAGAAGTGTCTGTGGTATAAGGAAAGCGAATACAAGAGAGATAGATGAAAAGAGTAGAAGTTTGGTTATAGATATAATGGACACGCAGAAGAAAAATCTAATGGACAAAAATTTCGGAGGAACTATGCGTTTAGGGGCATATGCATGTGTCCTTAAAAATGGCACGATAAGTCGTAAGGCATATGGGACAAGGAAAGTCTCTGAAAGGCATAGGCATCGTTATGAGTTTAACAATGAGTTTAGGGCATTGTTTGAAAATAAAGGGCTTGTATTGTCGGGCACTTCTCCAGATGAAAACTTGGTAGAGATAATAGAACTTCCAATAAAAGAGCATCCATTTTTTGTAGGGGCGCAATTTCACCCAGAATTCAAATCTCGTCCACTTGCACCACACCCACTTTTCAAGGCTTTTATAAAAGCCGGATTGAAGTAGTTTTTGTGTATTTTCAAAATCAAAAATCTTAATTTCTTTTAGAACGGTCATAGAGGGGCATTCTACAGAAATTAAATTTATTGATTTTGATGTTAGTAAATAATAACTAAAATAATGGTAAAAATATTGTGGGTTTGAAAGGGTAAAATCCCAGCATTCACAAGCTTGACAAAGTTCTTAAAAGATGTACTATTAATAATAGACTAAATTAAAAAGTTCTTGATCTATTTTTATTTTATGAAATATAAAAAAGGAGAGAAAGAGAATGTCAGAATTGACAGAAAGACTTGGTAATAAATCTCCGAAAAAGGAGAAATTAATTGAGTTTTGGGACGCAGTCCTTGTCGTCATAGTTATTATTTTTATCGCCTTTGTTATTGTGAAGACGATAAAAATAAATAACATAAAAATGGCTGAGTTTAGTAAAGCTCAGCAAAGGGAGGTTAAAGAAAAGGCCCAACTTAATAAGGGTATCGAAGGCCTCCTTAGAGAGAAGTAGTTTTACCGTCCTACACTATTGTGTGGGGCGGTATTTTTATTTTCTTCGTTTGTCATGGAAGGCTTTGTGAACATCGCCTAGTTGCTTGTCTGTTATATGTGTATAGATTTGAGTTGTGGAGATATTAGAATGCCCGAGAAGAGATTGGACAGAGCGTATGTCGGCTCCGG
>CAZLLR010000018.1:0-15206 GCA_964560655.1 uncultured Candidatus Saccharibacteria bacterium
ACTTGTCACAGTTGAGAAAATTGCCAAAGTGCTGAGAGTTGAGATCGGAGATTTAACAAAATAAAATATGGATTTTTTAAATTCACTTTTACCAACAATTGAACACTTACATTTTTTAGGATATTGGATAGTATTACTTATATTATTGATAGATTCCACCGCTTTTGTGGGGTTGATTTCCCCTGGTACCTTGTTGGTTATTGGTATTGGCTTTTTATCTTCACAAGGTTTTTTAGATATTGGAGATGTTATTTGGTTTGCTGTAGTTGGGGCAATAATCGGCGATATGATTTCTTATTATGTGGGAAAACATACAGGAGAAACATTCTTTAAAGATACAAATAAAATTTTCAAAACAAAATATTTAAAAATCGGTCAATCTTTTTTTGACAGACATGGTAGTAAGGCAATTTTTCTTGATAGATTTATAGGTCCTATTCGTCCGATTGCCACCTTTATAGCAGGAATGTCAAAAATGAACAAGAAAACATTTATCTTCTGGTCTATCATAAGTAGCTTTAGTTGGGTTACTACTTTTTTATTTATAGGTTATCTATTCGGACAAGCATGGGAAACTATTGCCCTGTGGTCAACAAGAGGAAGTATATTTTTATTTGGAATCGTATTCTCTTTTATTGTCTTATATATACTTAAATGGCTAGTCATCAAGAAAGGTAAACAACTTTTTTCTTTCTTACATTCAGTGTGGCAGTCAATAAAAGTGGCAATTACAGATAATCCAGATGTTAAAAAGTTTATAACAAAGCACTCCTCGTTTTTCAAATTTATAAAAGAGCGTCTTAATAAAAACAAATTTTGGGGTCTGCCAATGACACTCCTTATTGTGAGTTTTATATACACACTTTCTCTTTTTGGGGGTATTGTTAAGGATATTATAACCTCGGGTATTATTGTTTCAGTAGATACGCGAGTAATGAACCTGCTTGTATTGTTTAGAAATTCCGACCTCACTCAATTTTTCCTATGGATAACACTTCTTGGAAAATGGCAGATTGTACTTAGTTTTGTTGTGGTAGTGATAAGTATTTTATGGATGTGGCACAAAAGATTATATATTCTTCCGTTATTACTCACTATCGCAGGTGCTGAAATTTTTACTACAATAAGTAAAATTATTTTTCATCGCCCGCGACCGGAATTGGCAATTTATGTGGAACACTCCTTCTCCTTCCCGAGCGGACATGCTACAATTGCCGTTGCTTTTTATGGTTTTCTTACTTATATACTCATACGCAATTTTGTACGCTGGAAGATAAAAGTAAATGTATTTTTTGCAGGACTGGCTATAATTTTACTTATCGGCTTTAGCCGTTTATATCTTGGGGTTCATTATGTAAGTGATGTTTGGGGTGGTTATCTTGTTGGAACACTATGGCTTATTATAGGTATAAGTATTTCAGAGTGGGTTTACTCGTGGAAAAAAGACACCAAATTTATTTCAACAACAAGAACACAGATTATATCAGCAGTTTTAATTCTATTGTTATTTGGTTTTTATATTTTGTTAGGTTTGAATTATAATCCACCGTTAAAACAACGGGTAATAGTGCACAAAGCATCTGTACAAAATATAATGGATATTTTTACCGATAAACAAACAAAATATACTGAAACTCTCACAGGGGCACGACAAGAGCCATTAAGCTTTATTGTTCTTGCAGAGAACAATAAAGCTTTTATCAATATTTTTAAAAAGTCTGGTTGGTATCTCGCAGACAGTGTTAATGCACATTCACTAACAAAAATAGCTAGAACAGCGATTTTAAAAGAAGAATATTTACGTGCCCCGATGACACCATCATTTTGGAATAAAAAAATACATACATTCGGTTTTGAAAAACCAACCATAAAAAATAACGTGCGAGAACGCCACCATGTTCGGTTTTGGAAAACAGATTATATCACTACCGATGGCAAGAATATTTATGTCGGTACAGCAAGTTTTGATAAAAATATAAAATGGGGTGTGACACACCAAATAGCGCCTGATATAGACACAGAGAGGAAAACTCTCTTCACTGACTTACAAAAGTCTGGATTGTTGACATCATTTCAAAAAGAACAATTTGTAAAACCTACTTTAGGTGAAAATTTTTCAGGAGATCAATTTTTTACCGATGGTGAGATATATATAATATTTTTAAAATAGAATATTTGAAGGTTTAGGAGCTTCGCTTGTACACGTACTGGTCGGATGGTCGCCGTGGTGGAGCTAAGATGATGGTGCAGTGGAGTTGAGAGAGTTATCATTTTCTGTTCCTAGTGTACGCAGAAGTTTAGAATTATCATGCGCTCGGTGTGTAATCACTTCAGAACGTTCCACACTCGAAAAAGGTTCGCACAATGTGTATAATTTCTGCACATGAATGAAGAATCTAAAGAGGGAAATCTATAGCAAATGCTCCTGGCCCCAACAGAAGGAGAGATAAGGAAACAACGAGAAGCAGAAGTTCAAAGTCATATCCTCTCATAAAGCCCATTTTAATTCTCACTTTTAGGATTGCACCTATAAGTATTAAAGAAGTTAATATAGCGGCAAGTTGAGTTAAAAATCCTATTATCAATAGTAATCCACTTATAAGCTCAAGAGTAGCTATTACCTTGACCCAGAGTTTTACTGGTCTTATACCAGCGGTAAAAAAAATCTTCTCAGCCATACCAGGCTTCATAAATTTACCAAAGCCGTAGATGATAAAAATAATACCTAACATTATCCTCAAGATAGTTGGAGCAAAAAAATCATATGAAAAAAGTTGTGGAAAAAGACTAATCATTAGGTTAATTATAGCTTATAAATAACAAAAATAAAACTATGACAAAGAATATGAGAGCGAAAGAGGTATCATTAATACTTCACAATATAAGAAGCGCATATAACGTAGGTTCCATCTTCCGCACGGCTGATGCCGTTGGTGCTTCTTGCATATACTTATCAGGCTACACACCACTACCAATAGATAAATTTAAAAAAGAAAACAAAATGATCTCAAAAACTGCGCTTGATGCAGAAAGATCAATACCATGGGAAGCGGTGACAAACATAAATAAACTCATCTCAAAGATGAAGAAAGAAGGATTGAAAATCCTCGCCTTAGAACAATCAGAAAAATCTATTGATTATAGAAAATTTAAAATTAAAGGAAAAGCTACCCTCATCATTGGCAATGAAGTTAGAGGCCTTTCAAGGGCAGTCTTGGGTAAATGTGACGAGATATTAGAAATACCAATGCACGGCAAGAAAGAGTCACTCAATGTATCAGTTGCGACAGGTGTAGCTTTGTTCGAAATTATTCTCTAATCCCAACGGCTACCGAGATAATCTCGGTAGCCGTTGGGATAAAAAGCCGTTGAAGTAAGTAATAATTAAATAAATCAAAAACATTGATTTCCAAAAACTGTTCCTTCTCGTTTGGCTCTCGCGGGAAATTAATGTTTTAATTTTTAGTAAGAGATTGCCTTTATAAGATTTCCATTTCTATCTAAAAGCTCTATATTTTCTCTTTTTGCTTTCCAGAGTTCGTCACTTCTCCCTAAGAATATTCTCCATTCATTCTTATAAAAATCAGGGTCATCCTTATGTGTCTCTACACACGATTTATAGTTTATCTTCGTGCTAAGATACTCCTGACACTGACTTGTAAGGTCAAGTGGCATAGACTTCACCACTTCACACCTTGGCAACCTATCTATATAGTCAAGACATTTATCATCAAGTCCCCCGGGACCCGATGGCACATCCTCATCACGAGGATAAAGACATTCCTTAGGTAAGCTCGGCCTAAAGTCTTGAAATTGCTCTAAGTAACCAGTGCATTTATTTATCTTAAAAGAATATCCTATTGGAGATTGCCCTGTTGTGACAATAGCCTTGCCTCCTGGGTCAAGGAATATAGGTTCTTTTGTATTAGTCGCTCCAGGCCAATAAAGACTTATTCCCTCACCAATAGGAATATCTAGGTTATAAACGCCTTTCAACCTTAGGTCTGTTAGAAAGACCTTACCAATACTCCTTGAAGAAAGTTTTATCTCTATGTATTCTCTATCAGGGTCAGTTTCTTTGGCTTTGTAAGTAGAACCGAAAGATAACACATCCGAGAGTAATTGTCCTACTTCAATAGAAGTGTCATTAGATGGTGAAGACCCACTCCCGCCAACCTCTTCTTTACTCGACGTATGTGTACCCGAACTTATTCCACCAACAGATTGAGGTGGTATGATAAAGGGACTACTTGCTGTCTGCCTGTTTGGCCCACCGGTATAATACCAGACGAAACCAAGTCCTATTAAAAATAAAATTAGAAGTATTAAATCTTTTTTCGCGTCATCTCCCATCTTTTAACTATATCTGACAGACAGGGCAAAAACAAGCCGAACGACCACCTATTTTGATCCTTTGTATCTCTCCGGCGCAACCTTTCCTCAGACAAAGTTTATTTTCTCTTTTATAAACTTTATGATAATCCTGATACTTACCTTTACCCCCCTCTATGTTTCTATAATCAGACATAGAATCCCCACCAAGGAGAATTGCCTTCTTTAAAATCAATTTAGTATTATTATAAATCTTTTTTAATTCACTATCCTTAAGACTTTCAACTCTACGCAAAGGATGCACTTTTGAACTAAAAAGGATCTCGTCAGAATAGATATTACCTATTCCAGACACAAGCTCTTGGTTCATCAATACCTGTTTTATCTTTCCGTTGGACTTTTTACCTAGTAGAGTTTTAAATTTTACAAAAGATAAATTCTTATCCAAAGGATCAGGGCCGATCTTGTTAATATCGGCAAGCTCGGGCAATCCATCAGTCGGCCAGACCAATATCTTAGCAAATTTGCGAAGATCAGAAAGGACCAACTGTTTGCCATCTGATAAGTTTAAAACAAAGTGGATAAACATATTTTTAGGGTCACCCATCACTGTGCTGTCTGATGATTGCCATGACTTTATTTCCACCCCGCCTGCCCCGAGCGACGGGGTCCACTCCCCATACATCAAGTGTCCTGTCATCTTCATATGGACAAGAAGCGTCTTATTGCCAGAAAGTGAGATCAGAATATTTTTTCCTTTTCTTTCTACGCTAAGAACCTTTCTCCCTATGATTTCTTTTTTAAATTTATTAAAATTATTAGGAATCTTTACGGACTTTTCCCAGTCAGACCAAACACCTTGCACCAAAAGACCGGGTAAAACCCGCTGTAATCCAGCTACAGTTGTTTGAACCTCTGGTAATTCTGGCATATACTACATACTAATACATATGAAGATTATAAAAAACATCATCTACTTATCTCTAATTGCTGGCGCTATTTTCAGTGGGACATTAACTTTCTACAAAAAAAGCGATGTTCTTTCTATAGAAAAAGTAGAAAATTTACTTGCTGGAGTATTCTTTATAGACAGCATCACTGAGGCAGAGATAAGAAATAATTATAATCTTGCAAATGAAGGAGAAAAGACACTAAACATATTGATAGTGCCAGGGCATGACGATGATATCTGGGGGGCTCAATTTAATGGAGTAAAAGAGGCGGACTTAAATGTGGAGCTGGCACAATATTTAAAAAGTTTCCTTGAAAAAGAAAAGGGGTTCAATGTCTTCTTGGTAAGAGATGCTCGCGGATACGACCCAATCTTCTTAAATTATTTTTCTCAAAACAGAGCTCCGATAATAAGCTTCATTGATCAATATAAGACTATAATGAAAAGCGCCGTAGAAGTAGGTTTAGTAAAGATAAATAACATCGTTGAACATAACACCGCCGAAAGAGAAACTGTTATTAAGTTATACGGCATAAATAAATGGGCAAATGAACACGACATAGACATAGTTGTAAACATCCATTTCAATGATTATCCAGGCAGACGATACGAGAGAAGAGGAAAATATTCTGGCTTCGCTATATATGTCCCAGAGAGTCAATTCTCAAACTCCAAAGCGAGTCTAGCCTTGGCAAGACCTGTCTTTGAGCAACTAGCAAAATATCTACCTGTAAGTGATCTGCCTAAAGAACAAAACGGCATAATAGAGGACCAGGAACTTATAGCCATAGGAGCAAATAATTCCTTAGACTCGGCAGTACTCTTCCTAGAATATGGATATATTTATGAATCACAATTTACAAATAAAAATATAAGAAAGGTTGCCTTAGAAGAAGCCGCCTATCAGACATATTTAGGTATAAAAAATTTCTTTGACGGCACAAGTAATCCATTAACTCAACGATATGACCTCTTAAGTGATTCTTACTCTTGGAGTGACAACCTAAGTAAAGGTTTAAGAGGGAGTAAGGATGTCTTTGCTCTTCAGTTGGCTTTAGTGCAAAATGAGATCTACCCACCTAAAGAACTTAGCAAAAATGACTGCCCTATAAATGGTAACTTTGGTAAGTGCACAGACAGGGCAGTAAAAGACTTCCAAATAAAATACAATATAGAACCACCCGTCGGCCGAGTAGGTCCACTCACACGAGGAAAGCTTAATGAAATTTTTTCTAGGTAGATTTATTGAGTAGAATTTTTAATTCTACTCTTGTAATCTTCGCGTCGCTCCATTCAAGTTTAGTACCGTCTGGGCCCATAATATATGGGTCTGTCCCTTTGCCGGTGATTATAACTGTATCTCCTGTCTTAGCTAGAGAAAGTGCTTTTCTTATAGCTTCTCTTCTATCCATGATAATGTCACAGACTGGCCTTTTTATACCTCTTGCTACATCTTCTACTATTTTATTAGGGTCTTCATCATATGGATCTTCATTGGTAAGGATGATGTGATTGCAATAATTATCTGCGATCTGGCCAAGTTTGGGTCTTTTCCATTTATCTCGACCGCCACCTGTTGAACCCAACACGCAAATCTTAGAAGAATTCTGGAAAACTTCATAAACTTTTTCCAAAGAATCAGTCGTATGCGCATAATCGACAATAACGGTAAAATCCTGCCCTTCGTCCACTTCTTCCATCCTCCCTGGTGTGCCTTTGAATTCTTCAATAGCTTTCTTTATAGTCTCCAAGCCGATGCTCTGAGTGATAGCAAAATTAGACGCCGCTAATATATTGTACAGGTTAAAGCCTCCTGATAGATGAGTAGAAATCCTCTCTCCTTTAAAAGTAAACTCACTTCCTTTCTTTTTTAAAATAAAAGGCTCTGCATCTTTAATACCATAGCTAATCTTTTCTGGCACTTTAATATTTAAAAAGTGACTGGCATTTTCGTCATCACTATTAGCTATAATAATCCTCCTCTTCTTCTTAGACGACTCAAGTGCTTTTGCAATCTTCACTTTTGCGGCACGATACGCTTCAAAAGAACCATGCGACTCTATATGTTCCTTAGCAAGATTTGTAAAGATTAAAGCATCAAGTGATATAAACTTATGCCGAAATTGTTTTGCCCCCTCAGAGGTAATTTCAAGTAGTGCATACTGGCATTTTTCTTTTACAGCTCGACGAAGGAACTTCTGAGTGAAGAAGCGTCCAGGCATAGTCATCTTCATTAGATTATTTTCAGACTTATCTCCAATTTTAAATCTTAAAGTGGAAGAAAGAGCTGTCTTGTATCCGGCTCTTTCTAAGATGGCACTTGCTATCTCTATAGTACTCGTCTTTCCTTTTGTCCCTGTGACCCCAAGGACAAAAATCTTTCTTGAGGGAAACCTATAAACAAGCACGGACAAAAAGGCAAAAAGAAAGTGGTAAGTAGGCTGAGCCACTTTGAAAATTTTTGTCGGGATAATCTTTCGCGTAATTCTTAAATATTTTTCTAACATAAGATAAATTTTATTTATTTGAGCCTAAATTTTTTAATACTTCTTTTATTCTATTGTTTGTACCAGAAACGGTATCTGGCACACTCTTCAAGGCTTCACGGGATTCATTAAGAGAATAACCTAAAGACTGTAGCGCCTCTATGACATCTTGGTCGTCCTTCATCATACCACCCACAGGGGAGTAATCAGACCCACCCAACTTCTCCTTGAGCTCTAAGACTATTTTATCAGCGATTTTCCTTCCTATACCCGACACTTTGGTAAGATAAGTTGTATCTCCTGAAGCTATCGCCTGACGTAGAGTATCAATAGGAGCTACAGAAAGTACTCCAAGTGCTCCCTTGGGACCAATACCAGAAATATTTATAAGCATCTCGAAGAACTTAAGCTCTGAATGACTAGCGAAGCCATAAAGCTCCATAATATTCTCCCTTACATGTAAATGAGTCCAGAAAGATAGATTTTCATTATTGTCCTTCGGGAGCCTCCTTAAAGTATCAAGCGTAGTATATATATGGTAACCAACTCCATTTACATCCAGTACGGCAAATTTATCGCCCCTTAAGATAATTTTCCCAGTTAGATGATTTATCATTGATTATATTCTATGTTATTTTCCAAAAATAAAAAAGGTATAAAGCCTATTAAATATAGTCTTAATAAGAAATACCGCATATTACCTTTCTTAATTGACGGGTTGCATTTTAAAGCAATGATGCTATACTTGAATTCATGCCAATTACAAAAGGAGCAAAAAAAGCACTTCGTGCCTCAACAAAAAAGAGGTTATTCAATCTTAAAAGAAAGAGCGAGATGAAGGATACTATAAAAAGTTTCAAAAAACTTGTCCTTGAACAGAAAAAGGATGAGGCTTCTAAGCTCGTACCTATGACTTATAAAGCAATTGATAAAGCTGCCAAAAGAGGGGTTATAAAGAAGAACACTGCCTCTAGAAAAAAGGCCGGTATAATAAGACTACTTAAGACAATCGCTTAAATATATCATTCATCTTTTCTGACACAATATCCCAACTATAATTTTCAAAAACAATAGATTGCCCATTTTGGGCAATTTTTTGTTTTAATCTTGGGTCGCTTAATAGCCTGTATATACCGCTTGCAATACTTTCTGGGTCTTTAGGGTTACAGAAAAGACCAGTAACACCATCTTTTAGAAAATCCGGGATACCACCAACTGGTGTACCTATGACGGGAAGGCCGGCTGCCATTGCCTCTAGAAACGAATTTCCAAGACCTTCAGATAAAGAAGGTCTTATAAAAATATCTGAAGAATATAGATAATCATAAATCTTCTCTTGAGGAACAAAGCCAAGAAGAATTATATGTCTTTCTAACTTATACTCCTTTATTAAAGATTCGATTTTTGCCCTCTCTTCACCTTCGCCAAGTATAAGCAACTTAATAGTTATATTATATTTATCTATAAAAAGATGTACGGCCTCCACTAAATCCACCACTCCATTCTTAGCTACCAAGCGTGAAGTAGTCACTATAACGTTATCGTCTAACTTAAGATTAAAACTTTTTCTTATTTCTCTTTTATTGAAAAGATCTATCTTAATTTTATCTAAGTCAACTCCGTTTGGTACTATAGCCACATTGTCAGGAGAATTCCTAATTCCCTCTCCCCATTCTGCCAAAAAAGAACTTATTGCCTGAATAAAATCCGCTTTCTTAAAAATCATCTTAAATATCGGCGCTATTAAAAACCAAAATATACCAGCTCGCTTCTTTGGGTAATTAAGCTCGTCTCCTTCTTGTAGTGTAAGCAATAACTTAACTTGATTTTCTTTGTGTCTAAATATTTTAAAAAACAGAGCAGCAAAACCCGCTCGGTTTGCCATAACTGACCAAATGATACTATAGCTTCTTTCTTTATGTAATTTTCTCGCTTTTAAAAATGCTGTTATAGGGAAGAAGAGCTTACCCCCAGAAACACGATGGACATTTATATTCCCTATTATCTCTTTTCTAGGTAGCCCTTTTTTTAACGAAAGAGTTATCATGTCAAACTCAAAAGAGGCTGACAGTCTCTTTGCTATCTCTTTGACAGCAATCTCTGCCCCTCCCCACAAGGGAGAGTATGCTATGGAAAAAATCAATATTTTAGGTTTTTGCATTATATTAAATATTATATCAAGCCTAACTAAACTTTTACGCCATATTAAAAGGCTAATACGAAAGTAGAAACTTTTCAATACTTGTATCAAAATCTGATCTCCCTGTCCTTATCCTATAAAAAATATCAATAAGGTCTAAATACAAAGTGTTAAGCTTATCTATATCAAAATTTTTCGCAAAGTTCAAACAATTTTTTACTACAAACGGATTAAGTCCGCTCTCTTTTGTGACCTCTTCCTTATTCTTTCTTAATTCCTCAGACATTCTCTTTACTAAAAGGATATTTTTTACTTGCCAAGTAAGCTTCCAGAATACTTCTTCAACTGGAAGCCCTGAAAGAAGCGCTTTATGATACAAAACCCATGCCCCTCTCTTATTTTTTTCTCCGAAAGCATCTGTAAGATGAAAAATATTTATATTATCTATTTTGGAAAATCTTCCACTTAAATGCCCTACATCCAATTTGTCCTCTAAGAAAATTTTTTCAACTTCACTTTTTATACCCCATAAATCGGCGCCGTACTTCTCAATAATCTCGTTCTCTACTACAAAATCAATTTTTATCCCTTTCTCTTTTAGTTTTTCTCTTAAAAAGTCCTGCACTTTTGGCCTCTCAAGAATTTTAAATTCTTGAGCCTTATTTATATAATTAGAAATCTCATCTAGTACGGGCTTCTTCATCTCCTCTTCCCAGAAAATAAAAATGTTAGGCGATTCTGATATTTCTTTTATCTTTTTTATTATAAAGTCCCTAGCTAAAAGATTTTCAAAGACCCGACTCAAGACAGCTACATTTTTCTTCTCAAAGAGCGATTGTGACCTTATGAGCTCTTCCACAAAGGCAGTAGAAAAATTATCTTCTTCAATATTAAAAAAAGAAAAGTTAGAGCCTTTACCTTTAAGACTACTAACTTCTTTAGTAAGCTTATGCTTACTTCTATAAGTATCCTTGCCGTGAAATAAATAAATCATATATTACTCTACCTTACTCATATCGTCCCAATTATCACCCTTTTTAATATCTACTAAAATAGAAATTCCTTTTGACCTCTCTACTATTACATTCTCCATCTCCCTCTTTATTATATCTATTGCCTCTGAGATGGCATCCTTCTCTATTTCAAAAACAAGTTCGTCATGGATTTGTAGAACCAAACGAGACTTCTCTAATAAACCTTTCTCTTTAAGTGCCTCTCTCACCTTAACCATCGCCATCTTTATAATGTCCGCCGCTGTACCTTGGAGAGGATGATTAGCGGCCTGACGCTCTGCCTCTTTTTGTATAAAAGGAATCCTCGAGCTTATTTCTGGAAAGTATCTCTTTCTTCCAAATAATGTCTCTGTAAATCCTTTCTTATAAGCCAGCTCTTTCTGCTCTTTCAAATACTCTGCTACTCGAGGAAAACTTTCAAAATATTTATCATAAAACTCTTGGGCTTCAGCCCTCGGGCAACCCAGATTGACTCTAAGGGCATTGATCCCCATACCATATATAATCCCGAAATTTATAACTTTAGCTTTCCTCCTCATCTCACGGTCAACGTCTTTAGCCTCTACTTTAAACACATGCGCTGCCACAGAAGAGTGGATATCTCCGCCGTCTTTAAAAACATCCATCAGTGCTTTATCCTCACTTAAGATGGCAAGCACCCTAAGCTCTATCTGAGAATAGTCAAAAGCGGCAAACTTTGAGCCCTTTGGGGCAATAAAAGCCTTCCTTATATTTCTACCTAATTCACTCTTCACAGGAATATTTTGCAAATTTGGATCGCTTGAAGCAAAGCGCCCCGTCGCTGTGCCCAACTGGTCAAACTTAGCATGAAGGCGTCCGTCATCACCGACAAGCTTTGGTAGAGCATCAACATAAGTAGTAAGAAGCTTTCTAATTTCTCTATAAGAAATAATTTCTTCTATTATTGGAAAATCTCCCCTAAGCTTCTCCAACTCAGAAGCCTTAGTGGAGAGTACTCCACCGGGAGTCTTCTTTATTCTTTTCGTGCTAATACCAAGAGTAACAAATAAGGCCTCAGAAAGTTGTTTAGGCGAATCTATGTTAAACTCCTTCCCTACTAGCTTCCATATCTTACCCTCCATCTTCTTTTCTTTTCTATGGTATTCAACTGAAAGTTTTTTTAATAAATCTACATCGAGGAGCACTCCATTTTTTTCCATCTCAAGTACAACAGGCACGAGTTTACGCTCTGTATCATAAACGTATTTTGAGAAAACTTTTCCTTTATGCATCTCTTCAATCTTTTCTAAAATATCACTATCCGTTGAAATATTTTTTTTATTCGTTTTATCCGCTACAACGTTATCTACCTTATCTTTTTTATTATTATCTACAACACCATTAAGTCTAGTCATCAAGCTGTTAAAACCAAGCTTGGAAAAAATATCTTCCACTTCTTTTTTTCTTTCTTTGTCTAAAGAGATATCGATAAACTTTGAATCTGCTAAAGAGAATTTTATGGGTGCATCTCTTCTTATTGTCGCAAGCTCTTTAGAGAAAAGAGCGTCTTCTTCATACTCTTTCAATAAATTTATTATTCTTGGTTTGAAGCCGGCATCAAGAAAAGTTTGTTCTCCTTGTTTTTTATTTTTCACCCCGCCTGACGGGGCAAGTTTTTTATAAATATTTTCAATGGTACCAAAATTCTCTATCAAGGCTGTCGCTGTCTTGGCGCCAATACCTGGTACTCCTATTATATTATCCGAAGGATCTCCAGAGAGTCCTTTAAAGTCCGTTAAAAAAGCCGGCGAGAAGCCAAATCGTCCCTCAACCGCTTTCTGGTCATAGATCATTGTATCGTTTATCCCTTTCTTAAGAGTGTATACCACCACATCACCATCTCTCACCAACTGCATCGTGTCCATGTCGCCTGAAGCAACAATCACCTTTAGGTCTTTTTTATCTTTTACCTTTTCGACAATTGTCCCTAAAATATCATCTGCTTCAAAGCCGGGCTTATCATAGACAGGCACATCAAAGGCTTTCATCAGGTCACGAGACCTATCTATCTGTGAAGCAAGGTCACTATCCATCTTTGGCCTCTTACCTTTATATTCATCATAAGCAATATGACGAAAAGTAGGCTCCGGTAGATCATAGCAAGCTGCCAAGTAATCAGGATTTAGCTCACGAATAACTTTTATAAGGAAAGCTGCTACTCCATACAAGGCTCCAGTCGGCTCGCCTGTCACCTGAGACTTAAAATCAGGTAGGGCATGATACGCCCGATGCAAAATAGCATGAGCGTCAAGTAGTACTAAAATTTTTTTATCTTTATTTTTCATTTTTATTTTTTTCTATAATAGAAATTTTTCTCTTGTCATTACCTAAATGTTCTATCTTTATCTTTATACTGTCCTTCGGTAAAATCTTTTCTATGTTAAGAGCCCATTCTACTAAAATTATATTTTTAGGATTTTCTATTATTTCATCCCATCCAAGACTCTCAAGTTCCTTCGGGTCGCTTAGCCTGTATGCATCTATGTGTATAAGGTGACTAAAGTTTCCTTGATCTTTTAGTCTATAGATCTTTTCAATAACAAAAGTTGGGCTTAATACATTTTCCTTCACTTCGAGAGCCTTGGCAAAGGCTTGGATAAAAGTGGTCTTACCTGTGCCTAGGTTCCCCACAAGACCTATCACCTTTGCACTCTTTCCCTCTTCTTTTATAGTCTTTTTTGCAAGGGCTATAGCCAAGTCTTGAGTCTCTTTAGCGTTATTTGTTGTCCTTTCCATTTTATACATTTTAACATTTTAGATAGAAAAAATCTTGCCGATTAACACTCCTATTAGACGATGTCAATATTGTTCATATCTTACCAAAATGATAATACTAAAGGATGAAAAGAAGTGATGAAAATAAATTAACTATTAAAATTCCTAAGAAATTACATAAAATATCAGAAGTCTCTTATGACGAGGATGTTGATAATTTTTCCATAACGATAACCTCTAAAGAAAATAAACTCAACTCAAATGACTTGATTTTTGATGAGCCTATTGTTTCCTCTACTAAAAAAAGAGGTAATCAATTTGCTCAAATCTTAGGTAGGGCGCTTGCAAGGACAAGAGAGAACAAATTATTTCTAAGCTCTTGGTCTTTTATTTCTCTTGATGATATAAAAAAGACGAAAGCGGGAGCAATTTCACCTTCTTTCTTCAGTAATATATTAGAAGAGATTATTAAAAATATCTCTCCCCAACCTCTTGCTATAATCTTCTGGCAAGACAAGAAAGGGGTTTGGTCTATTATAAAGCCCAATAGCCGTGATGATATCTTTAGACAAATAAAGAAAACTTCAAACTTTTCCTCAGGTAGTAATTACTTACTCGCCGGACCTTATACAAACTTCTCAGAAGCAGAGATGGAGATAAGAAAAGTTATAAAGAAAGTAATTCAATAAACCCTTTTTTCAACGGCTACCGAGATTATCTCGGTAGCCGTTGAAAAAATATGAGTAGCCCTGCCTGCGCAGGCAGGCGTTGAAGCAAAACCATAATTAAGTTATTATACATAGCAATGACCTTACAAGCTCACGACAATGAAGAAAAGATCAATAAGTGGAAAGATAAAGAAGAAGAGGATTTAACCCAACTTTTAGCTGGAAAATACAAGCTTCCGTACCTTGATCTTTCTACTGTAACCATTGACCTTGATTCACTCAAAATTATTTCTGAGAAAGAAGCTCGTGAAGCTAACTTGGCAGTATTTCAAAGTACCGGTAAGAAGCTACAAGTGGTTATCCAAAGCCCAAACCAAGACCTTGCAAAAAGAGCTCTAAAAAGACTTGAAGATAAAGGATACACTCTAACAATCTTCATGGTTTCGAAAAACAGTCTTGATAAAGCTTGGGGTCGCTATAAAGAAGTACCTAAATTCACAGAAGTGACCGTCGGAGCGATAGATATCTCAGGCAACAAACTAGAAGAGCTAATGGAAAAAACTGGTAATATAGACTCCTTTAAAACTCTTATCTTAGACTTAATAGCATCAAAAAAAACCCATCAAATCTCTGAGGTACTAGAGGTTATATTAGCTGGAGGTATAAAGATAGGCGCCTCTGATGTGCATATCGAACCTGAAGAAGAAAACGTTAGGCTACGGTTCCGCCTTGATGGAGTTCTACATGATATTATCTTCTTTGATCATAAAATATATAAACTTATACTCTCAAGGATAAAACTTATCTCTGGACTTAAACTTAACATAAAAGACCGCGCTCAAGACGGACGGTTCTCTATACATGTAAAAGACGCTGATA
>CAZLLR010000019.1:0-3563 GCA_964560655.1 uncultured Candidatus Saccharibacteria bacterium
TCTGGCGTATCTGGTACTTCTGTCACTAATTGCACAGCAGGGAACAGGTCAGAAGATATTGTGTTTGATTCGTTTGGTACTGCAGCTTCTAGTACCCTTGCTTTAGATGATGGTGCTGTAACATATTATTGGCGTGTCAAATTCTGGGATGATGAGCCGTCAGAAGGATCATGGAGTGCCACTAGCACATTTACACTACTTGATTCGCCAACTGCTCCTTCATCTGTCTCAGCCACTAAAGATTCTGATACACAATTTACAATCAACTGGACAGATAATTCATCAAATGAAGATAGGTTTGAGGTTGAGAGAAACACTGACGCTGGTGCAGGTTTTACGGGTTGGCTCCAAGTTGCTACCACTACAAGTGGCACGACTTCTTATGTCGATAATTCTGTTAATAGTACCACCACCCCTCCTCAAGCTGACGCGCGTTATCAATATAGAGTAAGATCTGCAAATACTGTCGGTAACTCTTCTTATGACACTGATGCCACAGTTCACTACACAACCCCTGCTGACCCATCTGGCACAGGTGCTACATATGTCTCAGACACAGAGTTCACTATAGCTTGGACAGACAACTCTGCTCACGAAGAAGGCTTTAAGATAGAGAGAAAGGATAACAGCGGTTCTTGGTCACAGATCGGCACCTCAAGCACTTCACCATATTCTGACACCACTACCACTGCAGATAATTATTATGAATACAGGACTAGGTCTTTCCTCTCAACATTAAACTCAGGCTACAGTGCGGATGCTACTTTGCACTACACGACACCAGATATTCCGACCATTGGGACTCCAGCGGTGAGCGCCACCTCTACCATCACTTGGACTTGGACAGATAACTCAAGTTACGAGGATTCTTTCCGCTTAGATTATACGGTGGGCACTACTACAGGAGTTGATAAAGACGGCATCGTAGCGGATGCAACCACATGGCAATCTACCGGCTTAAGTGAGAACACCGCTTATGCTGTCCACGCTCATGCTTTTAGGACGGACAGAGGAGAATCAACTGCTTCAGCTGATTCTTCTACCGTATATACATTAGCTCCGACACCTACTAATTTTACTTCTATAGGTGGCACAGCTAGCACGACTGTCCAAGTAGATACTTTTTCAAACGATACTCTTGGTTCATCTGGGTACTATTTTACTAACACCACTAATAGTTCGAACTCCGGTTGGATTGCAAATAGCTTCTGGTCAGAGACCGGACTTACTTGTGGTACTTCATATGATTACACTGTCAAATACAGAAATGGTGACGGTATAGAGACAAGTACCACTTCTGTGTCACAGTCAACCGATGCTTGTGCAGTAGTTGCAACACCAGCTGCTCCAGTTGTCGCAATATCCGGTGGAGGAGGCGCACCAGGGGCTGTCTCATCTTCAGGCTCAAATATCCCTAAGCCAATCTTTCAGATAATTCATTCAGACGGGACAATTACTTATCCTGTCAAGAAAGTTGTTGAAGAGGTGAAAGATATTTTAAGTCCTATTGGGTCTGAAATTGTTAAGAATATCACTTCACCTATTAAAAAATCAATTGACATAATTAAAGAAAAGATAAGTCCTAACGAACCAAAAGAAGAAGTTATTTCGCCTCAAGTTCCGCCTGTCTTTACTGGCAATTGGGATACACTACCAAATAAACCACTTGAGAAATTTGTCCTAAGTTCACTTCCTCGAGAGATTAATATCTTAGCTCAGAAATTCCCTCGATTAAAGCAAACTTTTGCCGAAGTTGGAGTCAGTAAGATTTCAGACCTTAGTAAATTAAAAAATGTCAAACTAACTCTTCCTGCCTTAGAAGAGATGAGAGGTGTACCTCTTTCAGAGTTACCTCTATATACTAAGCAAGCCTTACCAAGTGAGATAGTCTTTGCTCGTTCTGGAGGAGAATTGATAGACTATAGCATACTGTTGTCTCTAAATGACAAAGGGGAGCCGGAACAGAAGATTAGCGCCATCTCTGGTAATACTATGAATTTGGTAGTAAAACCAGATAATCTTGTAAAAAGTGTTAAAGGATATATTGTATTAAAGAAGATAGGCAATGAACAATCTAAAGAGAAAGATAATAATCAAGTTTCAGAAAAAGGATTACCACTTAGTTCTTTATTAAGTTCAGTTTTATTTACTAATCCTTCTTTGGCTCAAGAACATACCCCAGAGGATATTGAGGAGAAGTTTGTCCTCCTTGAGTTTGAGTATACTGACCCAGACGGTGACGGTATCTATACGGCTAATATCAAAGCCCCTAAGGTAAGTGGTGAGTATGAGATCATCACAGTTATGGATTACCAAGACCCTTCTCTAGGAACAAAGGAGATTAGATTGATAACATTGATAGATCCAGAGGGATATATTTACGAGAAGGTCGGTGGTCAAGAGCTGAGAGTAACCGGGGCTACTGCTTCCTTGTATCATCTTAATCCAAAATCTAAGATATATGAAATCTGGCCCGCCTCTCGTTATCAACAAGATAATCCACAGACTACAGACAAGACGGGTAACTATTCATTCTTAGTACCAGAAGGGGAGTATTATCTTAGTGTGGAAGCTCCTGGGTATTTGCCATATAAAGGAGAGTCTTTTGCAGTAAAAGAGGGAAGAGGGATACATACAAACATTGAACTAAAGACTAAGTATGGCTGGATAAAAGTGGTCGATTGGAAGGTGGTGTTGATAGTTTTTGTTTTTATCTTGTTGTTTTACAATTTTTATCGTGATAAAATAAGGAATAAATAATATGTCAGAAGAAAATAAAAAATTTCTAGGATTAAAACTAAATGTTTGGCCTGTTATCGTTATCGCAATTTTGATTACTAGTAATATTTTTTTCGTTATAAAATATATTAGCGTCAAAGGTGAAGTTGGTCAGTTAAAAATAACGCAAGTAGAGCAAAAAGAAAGCAATAAAGTTCTAGGCTTTACTAAGTTATTTGTAGAGAAGGTCTTAAGATCAGAGCAGGAGGTAGACTTTGAGACTAGGCTAAAATTAGAAAATACCATAAGGGAGACTGGAGATAAAGAGATCTTGGCTGAATGGCAAAAGTTTATCCAAAGCACAACTGAAGAAGAAGCCAGAGATGGAGTTAAAAATCTACTTGGAGTCTTGTTGGATAAAATTTAATACTCATAATTTTTTAGTCTAAAAAAAGAAAAGACCCCGGCAAAATAAACGCCGGGGTATAATGGGCAATCTTTACAAGGAGGGCTGATTTGTTGCGGGATGGAGTTCTAAGAGAGTAGTAACTTCGATGTTATATTTGCCTAAGGCCTTTAGCCTTTTTACAAGTGCGTCTATCTGGTTGCTGGCTAAGATTCTAATACGTAAGAATGGTTGTTGAACTAGATTTCTGTCAATACAAAATGATGGTACTCCAGTGCAGACTATTTCTTTTGAATAAGGAAGATCTTTTGTTATCTCAAAGATTTCTTCAGCAACATCAGCAGGACCTTTAACTCCATGAATCTCGATATTTATCATGTCTACTACCTCCTTTATTATTAAGGATCTTTAGTTGTCTGTGCCGGAGGAGGGAGTTGAA
>CAZLLR010000019.1:3663-14723 GCA_964560655.1 uncultured Candidatus Saccharibacteria bacterium
TGTGCCGGAGGAGGGAGTTGAACCCTCATGGAAATAAATCCACACGATTTTGAGTCGTGCGCGTATGCCAATTCCGCCACTCCGGCATAATGAAATCTTAGGAAATAATATCAAATTTTGCCCTAAAAATCAATTTATATTTTTCGTATAATTTTTTTAAAGTTGAATTTCTGATGAGTTTTGATATAATCAATCTAATTATGTCTAACTTACATAGCAACTCAATATTTTGGATAGAGGTTGATAAGATTAACCCTAACCCTTACCAGCCTAGGCGTGAATTTGACGAAGACAAGCTTGGTGATCTTGCCGAGTCAATTCGTCAGTATGGCATATTACAGCCACTGGTTGTTACTCGAAAAGAAATAGAAACCGATACTGGAATTATGGTCGAGTACGAACTTTTAGCTGGAGAGAGAAGATTAAGGGCCTCTAAGAAAGCTGGTCTTTTTCAAGTGCCAGTTATCATAAGAAATGATGAGAGCTCAAAGGTTAAATTAGAAATCGCTATAATAGAAAATCTTCAGAGGGAAGATTTAAATCCCGTAGAAAAGGCAAGAGCTTTTAAGAGGCTTGTGGATGAGTTTAGTTTAAAGCATCATGAAGTTGCGGCTAAAATAAGTAAGAGTAGAGAATTTGTATCAAACAGTATAAGGATCTTAGGACTGCCAGAAATAATTTTAATGGGTCTTGGAGAGGGCAAGATCAATGAGGGGCACACACGCCCACTTCTTATGTTGTCCGACCGACCGGATGACCAGATGACACTCTTTGAAGAGATTATGGTAAAGAAGATGACTGTCAGAGAGGCAGAGGGTATCGCAAGGAGTATAGCAAAAGAACGTGTACGAAAGCATAATGTAGTGCTTGACCCTGAGACCCAGAATATTGAGAACAAATTATCTGACGGGCTTGGTACAAGGGTTCAACTTGAAAGGATAGGGGAGAAAGGCAAGATAGTCATTAGTTTCTTCTCAGGAGAAGAGCTTGAGGCTTTACTATCTAAATTAAGTAACGAGGCATTATCTCAAGAAGACAGATACGCCCCATCTTCACTCCAAATTGAGAGTAATAAAGAAAAGAAGATAGAAGATACTCTAACAGGACTTGATGATTTTCCAACCGCTCTCTCTCGCTCTGTAGAACCTAATATAGAACTTGACGAGGACCACTTAGATAATTTTACAATTTAGTTCGAGGGACAACTTCTTTTATATGCTTTATTTTTTCAAGTTTTGATTTTATCTTTTTAAATTGAGTAGGATTTTTTGGTATAAATAAGATATTTATTATTTTAAACCCGTTCTCTTCTCTTGTGTTTGTATTTTCAATATTTGCCCTGAACTCTGAAAAGGCTGAAGCGATATCTTTTAGAAGTCCCACTCGATTGTCAGCTTTTATCATCAGTTCTACTTTTTCTGTATTTTTAGTATTCTTTTCTGGTGTATCAGATAGTATATAACCGTATTTCTTTAAGGATAATTTTATCTGTTTTTTTGCTAAGGTCGTCTTCGCTGTCTTTAGCCATACTATATTTGGTTTCTTGCCTTTTATAGTTTGTACTTCTACGATGTCCCCATTATTTAATACAGTATCAAGTGAAGAAAACTTCTCATTAACTTTAGCCCCACTTGCTTTGTTTCCTATCGCAGAGTGTATGGCATAAGCAAAATCTATTACCGTCGAATCTTTTGGTAGGTCTATGACGTCTCCTTGTGGAGTAAATGTAAAGACGCGGTCTTCAAAGAAGTCCATTCTCAAATTTTCTAAAAAATCTTCCGGGCTTGATACATCTTTTTGCCAGTCCAGAAGTTGGTTTACCCAAGCAAGCTTGGGGTTAGACGACCAACTTTTTTTAGATACATTCTCTTTGTAGGCCCAATGAGCGGCAATACCGTATTCAGCTTCTTTATGCATCTTCGCCGTCCTTATTTGGATTTCTGCTATCCTTCCTTTTTCAGTGAAGACGGTAGTGTGCAGACTTTGATAGCCATTTAGCTTAGGGAGTGCTATATAATCTTTTATCCTGCCGGGGAGAGGTTTATATATCTTATGTATGATACCTAGTACACGGTAACAATCTTCGACACTGTCCACAATGATTCTTAAGGCAGAGAGATCATAGATACGGTCTATCTGCATGTCGTTGTCTTTAAGTTTCTTATATAAGCTCCAGAGGCGTTTTACTCTTTTGTTGATACTTATAGACTTGACCCCTTCCTTCTCAAGCTCTGTCTCAATAGTATGTTTTACTATCATCAGATACTTCTCGCTTTCTTTAAGTTTCTCTTTAGATATTTTTTTTACTATTTTATATTGCTTGGGATGTAAGTGGGGAAACACAAGATCCTCAAGCTCTCCTTTGAAGTAACCCATCCCTAGTCTATTGGCTATCGGCACATATATCTCAGCTGTATCTTGCGCTATCCTCTTTCTCTTTTCTTCTCGGACATATTCCAGCGTCTGCATATTATGTAGTCTGTCTGCAAGTTTTATAAGGATCACCCTTATATCTTTTGCCATTGATAAGAAGAGTTTTCTTAAATTCTCTACATGGCGCTCTACGCCGGTGTATTTTAACTTACCAAGTTTCGTAGCTCCTTTGATAAGGCTCAATATCTCATCGCCGAACTCTTTCCTTATCTCTTTTTCTGTTGCGGTAGTATCTTCTATTATGTCATGGAGAAGTCCAGATGCGATGGTGGCAGTGTCTAAGTGTAGGGAGGCTAGAATCTTTGCTGTCTCAAAAGGGTGTGAGAAATAAGGCTGCCCAGAGAATCTTTCTTGTCCTTCATGGGCATGTTTGGCAAAGGCGTAAGCCTTCTCTATAACCTTAATATCAGCCTCTGAAGGCTCTTTTATTTGAGCTGTTATTTCTTGTATATCGTATTCCATAAGGTGTTAATCCGCTAAGCGGGGTTGACTTTTACAATTGTTTTATTATACAATAGATATAGAAAAATGGAAAGTTGATAACTATTGAAGTATCGAAGGTAAATGCCCTTTAAAAAGGAGGTTTTACTGTGGATGTAACTAGAGTGGGTAGCTTTTCTTACAGAAAAAGAAAGAGGATTGATATTCATTGCTCTGCAAAAAAAAGAACCCAAAGCCCGTCAGGTCCTAAAACCAGAGAGAAAAACAAAAAAGAAAGAAGGAGGAAAAAGTAAAACGCGCTAGTTCAACCTTAATTGGAGGTGGATCATGGCGAAGCTTTTAAGGTTCAGAGCAGTTCTTGCCCAAGAGGGTATTCTCCTTAAGGAAGAATACCCAGAAAATTCTCTCTTTGAAAAAAAAAGATGAAGTTTCCGATGTACTTGAAGGGTTGGGAGCGTGCTTTAAATCTATAGATACTGAGAGAAGATCGTTTAGATTGCTCTTTGTAGGCAATAAAATCTTTTCTAAAAAGTCGGTGTTTTCTTAATCACCGGCTTTTCTTTTTACCTTCTAAACGGCTCAATCTGCCATGGCGGATTGAGTTGTTTATTTTATTTCTTTAGTTTATGCGGATTATGATTTTCACACACCTTGCTTGAACATCTATCGGGTATTGTCTTAGTTCCTTCCATCATTAGTGACCCGCATAGCTTGCATATCTCTCCTGTCGGCTTTGCCTTAATGGCAAATTTACATTTAGGGTAATTATTACAACTGTAGAATAATCCAAATCTTCCTCGTCGTTCTGTTATTTCACCATCTTTACATTCTGGGCAATGAACACCAGTTTTTGCTTTGGCCTCTTCTTCGGGGCTACTTTTGATGAATTTGCATTTAGGGTAATTAGCGCAAGAGATAAATAAGCCAAACCTCCCTTCGCGTTCTATTAACTTGCCGTCACATTTTGGGCATGCCTCACCTGTCTCTTTAGGGCCCTCCATCTCACTGCCATCCATCTTCCTCGCTCCTAGGCAATCAGGGAACTTTGCACAGCTTAAGAATTTTCCATTCTTGGCTAACTTTATGACCATGGGTCCTTTGCAAAGAGGGCATTTTACCTTTGGGTCTGCGTCACCTAGGTTAGTAATTTTTTCTGCGGATTTCCCTATTAGTTTTACTTCTTTAGAGAATGGACCATAGAAGGCTTTAAGCATTTTTTCATATTCTCTCTTTCCATCAGCTATATCGTCTAACTTATCTTCCATTTCCGCGGTAAAAGAGTCACTTATGTATTGGGTAAAATTATCTTCAAGAAAGGTACTGACTACATCCCCAGTATCGGTAGGGTGTAGAGTTTTACCTTCTTTTTCTACGTATCCTCTGTCGTTGATAGTCTTTATAATAGAAGCGTAAGTACTCGGTCTACCTATTCCACGCTTCTCCAGTTCTTTCACTAAACCGGCCTCAGTATATCTACCTGGTGGCTCAGTTTGCTTGGCTTGGCTTTCTACTGTTGATAACTTTAATCTCTCGTCGAGTGAAATCTTTGGGATCTGAGTTTCTTCGCCTTGTGCTCCAGTGTCTGCAGCAAGCCACCCAGAGAAGATAGTAATACTTCCATTTACAGAAAAATTTGGGATTGATCCACCCTCTGACACATTGGCTGATAACTTAGTTTTCTGTAGTTTGGCATCTGTCATTTGTGAAGAGACGGTTCTTTCCCAGATCAGTTTATATAATTTTTTCTGCTCGTCATTTGCGCCAGCTATTTTTTTACTAAAGTTTGTTGGACGGACGGCCTCATGTGCCTCTTGGGCATTTTTGCTTTTAGATTTATATATGCGAGATGTAAGATATTCTTTTCCGTATTCTTTCTCTATCACCCCGTAGATTTGAGGTAAAGCATCTTTACTGACATTTACGCTATCAGTCCTCATATAAGTGATAAGACCATGCTCGTAGAGCTTCTGAGCGACCATCATCGTCCTAGAAGGGGAGAAGCCCAAGCGAGAACTGGCTGTTTGCTGTAGTGTAGATGTGGTAAACGGCGCTCGAGGAGATCTTTTAGCCTCATGTTGCTTTATATTAATTATCTTCCACTCTCCTTGTCGTGCTATTTTTAATATATGGTTTGCCTCTTTTTCATCTTTAGGTTGTTCGTCGCAGGTAAGTGTCATAACATCTTTTTTTTCTGTCTCAAAGTCTCCCGTAAGAACCCAATAATTTTCTGGTATGAAGGCACGGATTTCACGCTCTCGTTCCATTATTATACGAAGGGCTGGGGATTGCACTCTACCAGCAGATAGTCCGTATCGGACTTTCTTCCATATAAGCCCACTTAGGTCATAGCCTACAAGTCTGTCTAAGACACGCCTGGCTTCTTGAGCCCGGACTAAGTTAGTGTCAATCTTCCTTGGGTGCTTCATCGCTTCTTTGATAGCGTTTTCAGTTATCTCATGGAAGACTATTCTTTTCGGGTTCTTGAGCCCACAAGCTTCTTTGATATGCCAAGAAATAGCCTCACCTTCTCTGTCGGGGTCTGTCGCAAGTATCACTTCACTTGATTTTTTTGCCACCTCCTTAATCTCTTCCAAGACTTTTTCTTTCCCTTTTGATATCTCGTAGTGTGGTACAAATCCAGCAGGGATGTCGATGGCTTTCTTATTGCTCTTAGGCAGGTCACGAATATGCCCCACACTCGCAAGGACAGTGTAGTCACCTTTTAAATATTTAGATATTGTTTTTGTCTTTGTTGGCGACTCGACGATAATTAATTTAGTCATTACCTATAAGTAGTAATATAAATAATTTTTTTTTGCAAATAATATAGTGTATTAAATATTTTTAAAAATCTTTCCACCCGCCTCCTTTATAAAGCCTTTTATCTCCATTGTCATGAGTAGTGGATTGATCTCTTTTGGAGATAAGCCAGATAATCGCAAGAGTTCGTCCTTCTCTAGTGGGTTGTCTATCATATCGAGTATCTGTTTTTCATTATCACTAAAATTTATTTCTTGTTGTCTGTTTTCTTTAGGGTCAAGCCCTAGGGCTTCGACCATCTCAGTGCTTGAAGTGATAGGTGTGGCGCCTTGCCTTATGAGCTTGTTTGAGCCAGTGGAGTTTAGAGAGAAGATTGACCCTGGCACAGCGTAAACATCCCTATCATACTCTAGTGCTAGACGTGCCGTGATAGATGTGCCCGAACGTTCTGGGGCTTCTATGACAAGTGTTGCGTGGGAGAGGCCTGCGATAATCCTGTTTCTTATGGGGAAGGTGTGTATGCCAGCCGGCATTTTCGGTTCAAACTCAGAGAGAAGAGCCCCTCCACTTTTTATGATATCATCTGCCAAGCGGTGGTTGCTTCTAGGGTGGAGTACGCTCCTGTCTATGCCAGAACCTGGGACGGCGATAGTCTTTAGACTTGCGTCTAAGGCAGCCCGGTGGGCGATGGCGTCTATACCTATCGCAAGTCCACTTACTATAACTATATTATAACCCTTAAGTCCTTCTAGTATCTTTTCACAGGCTTGTTTACCGTAAGTAGAGAATTTTCGCGTACCTACCACCCCTAAAAAAATAGAATCTTCGTCAGGAAGATTACCTTCCATGTAAAGTTGCTTTGGCGGGTCGGGAATTTCTTTCAAGAGTGATGGAAACTGGTTAAAGTTTATTTTTTGTGGTGAATTGGATTTTTCATCTGGCATGTTGTATATTTTAACATTTTTGATATTATATAAGAAACTTTACTTATGTTGGATATAAAATTTATAAGGGAGAACACGGACTTAGTAAAAGAAGCCGCTCGTAAAAAGCGGATTGATTTTAATGTTGAAGATCTAATTAAGATTGATAATAAGAGGCGAGAGTTGATTGCTGTAGTGGAGGGTGCTAGAGCTAGACAAAATGAAGCTTCAGGTAAGGTCCACGAGCTTGAAGGAGAGGAAAGAGAAAAAATTATAGCTGAGATGAAAGAGCTTAAAGAATCCCTACAGAAAGATGAAGAAAAATTAAGGAAAATAGAAGCAGAGTGGAGTGCCCTTATGCTTCAAGTGCCAAACATACCGGATATCTCTGTGCCGGAAGGCGATAATGATGAGAGCAACCAGGAGATAAGGAGGTGGGGTGAAGCACCTAAGTTTGATTTTGAGTCAAAGAGCCAGGTTGAGCTTTTAGAAAGTCTTAGTCTTGCAGATTTTGTCCGTGGAGCAAAAGTTTCTGGTTCTCGTAGTTATTTTCTGAAAAATGATGCTGTCCTTTTGACAATGGCTCTTTGGCATTTTGCTATAGCCACTTTAAGAGAAGTCGGGTTTAAAGATGTTTTCTTTGCCCCTTCTCTTGCAAGAGAAGAAAGTTTTATAGGCACTGGTTGGTTGCCCCAAGGAAAAGACGAGGTGTATCAGACTCAAGACGACCTACTTCTTACAGGGACAAGCGAGGTCTCGATGATGGCGTATCATAAAGATGAGATCCTAGATATATCTGACCTGCCAAAGACTTATGTTGCCTTTTCTCCTTGCTACAGAAGGGAGGCTGGAAGTTATGGCAAAGATACAAAAGGACTCGTGAGGGTGCATGAATTTTATAAACTTGAGCAAGTTGTGCTTTGTGAAGCGAAACACGAGGAGTCTGTGCGCTGGCACGAAGAGATTACCAAGAACTCTGAGAGTATAATGCAGAAGCTCGGCATCCCATATAGAGTGGTTCTAAATTGCGGAGGAGACCTTGGACTAGGACAGGTGAAGAAGTATGACATAGAAGCCTGGGTTCCAAGCGAAGGCAAGTACAGAGAAACGCATTCAGCTTCTTATTTCCATGATTTCCAGACTCGTCGCCTTAATATTCGCTATAGAGACAAAGAAGGTAAAATACGCTTTGCTCACTCTTTAAACAATACGGCTATTGCTACTCCTCGCCTTCTTGTGCCACTTCTTGAGAATTACCAAAAGGCTGATGGGTCAGTAGCTATCCCAGAAGTTTTGCGTAAATACATGGGAAAAGACACTATTTCTTGATTCCCAACGGCTCAATCGCTATCTGGCGGCTGAGTCGTTGAATCCGCCGTGGTGGATTGACCAAAAATGCCTTTTTTGGTAAGATGTTTCAATGCTTAAAATAAGACTACAAAGAGTCGGTAGGAAACATGACCCTAGTTTTAGGGTTGTTCTTACTGACTCAAGAAAGGCAGCCAGCAAAGGAGAAAAGGAAGTCCTTGGAACTTATGACCCTCGTCGTAATTCTTCAAGCCTAAAGGCAGATAGGATAAAAGAATGGATGTCTAAAGGAGCTCAGACGTCAGATACAGTACATAATTTGCTTATTAGCTTAAAGATAATTGAAGGGAAAAAGAGAGATGTCCGTCCAACTATGAAGGTTGAAGAGAAAGTTTTAGAAGAGAAGGCCCCTGCTTCGGATGCAGAGGTAAAGGCAGAGGAACCGAAAGAAGATAATAAGGCGGAAGAAGTTAAAGAAGAACCTAAAGCCGAAGCCCCAACAGAGGGAACTATTAAAGAAGAAGTTAAACAAGAGAAACCTACGGAAGAAGAAGCTAAAGCAAAAGAGCCAGTGGTAGAAGAAGAAATCCCAGTAAAAGAAGAAGCTCCCACTGAGCCTCCTAAAGAGACAGTAGAAAAAGAAGCTAAAGAAAAAGAACAAGAGAAGTAAAAAAATAAGTCAACCCTAGAAGTTAGCTAACTTCTAGGGTTGACTTTAAATATGCAAGCCGTGTATTATAGTCTTAAGAAGGTAGCATAACTGGGTCGATCGCTACTCATTTATAAAGTAAGATAAAATTCAGAATAAAATGGCAAATACAGATCAGGAATTTCTTGAATACGTTGTTAAAGCAATCGTCGACAATCCAGACGCAGTTGAAGTAGACAGGAAAGTTGATGAGATGGGTGTCCTTATGACATTGAAAACAGATTCTGCCGATATGGGAAAGATAATCGGTAGAAGTGGAAACACTGCAAAAGCTATTAGGACTCTTCTTAGGGTTGTGGGTATGAAGAATAATGCTCGCGTTAATCTTAAGATAGAAGAACCAGAAGGTGGAACAAGGTCAGAGAGTATAGAGCAGACAGATAGTCCAATAGAAAGAACAGTCTCTAAAAGTGTTGACGAGGCTATCGACGATTTAAAGATCTAATCTTTTAATTTAAAATAGGAAAGGGAAAAGCCATTTCGCTTAGCGAGGTGGCTTTTCTTGTGTTAATATATTATAAATGATTAATTTTCATATAATCACAATCTTTCCCGATATTTTAGATTCATATCTTAATGAATCTATATTAAAACGCGCCCAGAAAAGCAAATTGATAAAAATAAATACTTATGACTTGAGGAATTTCAGTAAAGATAAACACAGAAAAGTAGACGATAGACCATATGGAGGCGGGCCAGGTATGGTAATGCAAGTCGAACCATTAATAAAGGTGATAGATCATATCCTTAAGAAAAAAGTCAGTTCATCGTCCAAAGACAAAAGATCAAAAGTTAAAATAATCTTATTTTCACCAACTGGTAAGCAGTTTACTCAGACGACAGCTCGGAGTTTTGCAAAAAAGTATAAAGATATCGTCTTAATAGCCGGTCGTTATGAAGGTATTGATGTTCGTGTGAAGAAGATATTCAAAGCCGAGGAAGTCTCGGTCGGCCCTTATGTGCTAACGGGTGGAGAACTCCCGGCCATGGTGCTTATTGATGCTATATCTAGACAGATCAAAGGGGTATTAGGGAGTGAAGAATCTCTTGAAGATGTTAGGGGGCTAGGAATACCGGCATATACTCGTCCGGAAGTAGTAAGGTTTAGTAAGAAGAATTATAAAGTTCCAAAAGTCCTTTTATCTGGCAATCATAAGGCAATAGAGGAATGGAGGAAAAAGAATAGTAGAAAATAATAATAAAATTGAGTAAATATATTATTTAGAGAATTAATCATTAAATAAAAACTCGCCCTTCTGGGAGAGTTTTGATATAATTTAAAGATGAGAGAAATAATTTTAGGAATAGATGTAGGAGCTACAAAAACTAGTGCAGTTCTTCTTAATAAAGATGATAAAAAGATTATTTGGAAGAATACTGTTTCTACTGACAAAAGAAGTAAGAATAAGTTCCTTAAGAGGCTTTTTGTCCTTGTAGAAGAAAGTAAGAGGGAACATAAATTCTCAAGTATTGGTGTGGCAATAGCCTCTATCGTCGATGTAAAAACTGGGAAAATTATCAAAGCTCCTAATATAAGCATTATTGACGGTATTAATTTGATGTCATTATTGAAAGATAAGTTTAAAGTGCCTGTGAAAATACAAAATGACGCCGATTGCTTTGCTCTTGCAGAATATAAGATTGGTATAGGCAAGAAGTATGATAACTTTGTCGGTATTACTTTAGGTTCTGGTATTGGTTGTGGTTTTATTATAGATAGAAAAATTTATAATGGCAGATCTGGGGGGGGTGCTGGTGAGTGTGGGCATATGATCATAAAAATGGGCGACAAGAACAGTTCTTTTGAAGATTTAGCTTCAGGTAAATTTATAAAGAGAGTTTATAAGAGGGGAGGAGAAGAACTTTTCCTTGAGGCTAAGGATGGGAAAGTTAAGGCTAAGAAAGTATGCAGAGAGTTTGGGGAGAATTTAGGTCTCGGACTTTCAAATATTATAAATATTATGAATCCGGAAGTAGTGGTAATCGGTGGGGGTATATCAGAGGCTATAAAGCCTATCTTGCCTATGGTAAAGATAAATATAAAGAAATATGTCATGTCTCCAAAGGCTAAAAACACACCGGTTGTAATATCCAAGCTTGGTGTATATGCCCCAGCTATAGGTGCTGCTTTATTGTTTGATTAGTTATCCCCACATAATTCTTCTTAAGAGGGTTATTTTAATGTAATATATACTTATTATATGAGAAAAAAGTCATCTGGTGATATTAAGATAAAAGTGGATCCATCTGTTTCTATACATAGAAAAGTTGAATCAAAAAAAGCTTTGATAATAATAGCTATTGCTGTAATTTTTGCCCTTCTATTGATAAGTGGCTTGATTATAAAGAATAAACTTCCCGATAATAGTTTTTATCTAGATATGATTGAAGAGCAAAGTAAAAAACTAGAAACTATGAGGCAACTTAAAGAGCTAGACAAGCTCAGAGCTGAAGTTCCTCAAGAACAACAAGCCAAACAACTTAAA
>CAZLLR010000020.1:0-11714 GCA_964560655.1 uncultured Candidatus Saccharibacteria bacterium
TCCAACAACTCTTAGAACAACTAGTAGAGGCTCTAATACTCCAGCTTAAGGGATTGACGCAATAACAGACTAAAAAGAACCTTTAGCTTAAAGGTTCTTTTTAGTTCAACGGCTAAGATAAAAGATGTTAGCCGTTGGGTATTATTGACAAATAAGCTCAATTTGATAATATGCTTCCTAGGCCTTGTTGTCTGCCTGAAGGTAGACAGGTCTTTGTTTTTATTATGGCAATTTTAGAAATGTTTAAAAAAGAAGAAGAAAAGAAGGCGCCTAAGAAAGAGGCGCCTATTAAGCATACTGTAAAGACAGATAAGGGTATAAAGAAAAATGAAAAAAACGTTAAGAAGTCTAAAGATAGTTTTATAAGGTTAGTCACTGAGAAGACAACTGACTTAGCTGAGAGGGGAGCTTATTCTTTTAAAGTTAGCTCTAATTCAAATAAAATAATAGTAAAAAATGAGATAAAAAGATTATACGGCATAAGCCCTGTAAAGATTAATATTCTTAATTCTCCATATAAAAAGACTTCTTATCGTGGTAGAAAAAGCAGAAAACCTGGCTTTAAAAAAGCAATTGTTTACTTAAAATCAGGAGATAAGCTTCCAGAATAATAATAATAATGAAAAAGTATAAGCCTACAACTCCATCCAGACGAAACATGTCCACTGTGTCATACAAGGGTGTTTTGACTGCTAAGAAGCCTAAGAAGAGCTTAACAGGAGGGTTTAAGAGGAGTGTGGGGAGAAACTCTAGTGGAAGAATTACCTCAGGACATAAAGGAGGTGGAGTAAAACGTCTTTATAGGAAGATTGATTTTAAATATGATAAATTTGACATTCCCGCTAAAATTGAGACTATTGAGTATGATCCTAATAGGTCAGGCTTTATAGGGCTTGTTTTATATAATGATGGAGAAAGGAGATATGTTCTTTTACCAAATAGTGTAAAGACTAGCAGTAAGGTTATAACTTCAGAGAAAGCGGAAGTAGTTGCAGGTAATCGTTTACCTTTAAATAAAATTCCGGTTGGAACTTTTGTCTATAACGTAGAAATAAAGCCTGGTAGTGGAGCCAAGATTGCAAGAAGTGCCGGTAATCATGCTGAAGTTATTGCAAGCGAAGGAGGATCTGTTCACCTGAAGATGCCTTCAAGTGAAATAAGAAAGGTATCAAGCGGTGCGTGGGCTTCTGTAGGGTCTGTTTCTAATGAAGAATATAAGCTTGTAAAGAAGGGTAAAGCAGGACGAAATAGATGGCTTGGTAAACGCCCTAAGGTAAGGGGAAGCGCGATGAACCCAGTTGATCATCCATACGGAGGAGGTGAAGGAAGATCACCTCAAGGTACTAAGAGGCCAAAAAATAGGTGGGGTAAAGGTACTCGTGGAGTAAAGACAAGGAAAGTCAAAAAATATTCAAATGTTTTTATTGTTAGTAGGAGGAAAGCTAAAAAAAGATAATTAATATATAAATCATGGCAAGATCGATTAAAAAAGGACCATTTATTGAACCAAAACTCTTGAAAAAGATTTTAGGTAAGAAACCAGATGACGCTGGGGTTGTTAAGACATGGGCAAGGAGGTCGCAGATTTCTCCTGAAATGATAGGTTTTGTCTTTGGTGTTCATAACGGTAAAGATTTTATAGAAGTGAGAGTTACAGAAGATATGGTTGGTCATAGGCTAGGAGAGTTTAGTTTAACTAAAAAATTCATAAGACATGGAGGAAAGATGCAGAAAGAACTTGAGCAGAAAAAGAAAGAGTCTGAGATTGCTGCCGCTAAGTCCGCTAAAGTTTCTACTGAAGCTAAAAAATAATTTTAAATATGAAAGATGTAAAAGCACAATTAAATAACTTAAGAGTAGCGCCTAGGAAAGTTAGGCTTGTTTCAGAGTTGATAAAAGGGCTTCATGTCGAGAATGCAGTTTCGCAACTTACTTTTTCAAAAAAACGCTCTGCTTTACCTATGATAAAACTTGTTAAGTCGGCTATTGCAAATGCTGCAAATAACTTTAAGATGGATAAAGAGAATCTGTATATTAAGGAAATAAGAGTAGATGAAGGCCGTTCTCTTAAGAGGTATATGCCTAGAGCGCGAGGGAGGGCTTCTCTTATAAAGAAGAGGACAAGCCGTATTGAGATTACTTTGTCAGACCAGTCAACTGCTAAAGGTAAAAAAGCAAAGATTACAAATAAGAAATAAAAATTTTTAAGTTTAATATTTATTTATGAGTCATTCAGTGCATCCATATTCATTTAGGTTAGGAATTATACGCGATTGGAAATCGCGCTGGTTTGACACGAAGAAATACACAAAATTCTTAAAGGAAGATGTGCTAATAAGAGAATGGCTTGAAAAAAGAATGCGTGGTATGTATGTTGAGAGTATAGATATGGAAAGAGCGCCTAATCTTTTTCACATTATCATAAAGACATCAAGGCCAGGGATCGTCATAGGGAGAAAAGGTGAAGGGATAGACAATCTTAAAAAAGAGATATCTAAGATGCTTCGTAAGCTTAAGTCTGAGGAAGCAGAAAATCTTAAGGTGACAGTCGAAGAAGTAACATCACCTGAATCAAAGGCAGCTATTGTGGCTCAGATGATGGTAGAAGGACTTGAGAAGAGAATGGCTTTTAGAAGGTTAATGAAGCAAACAATAGAAAAAGTTAATTCAAATAGAGACGTAGAAGGAGTTAAAATAATGCTTTCCGGAAGACTCAATGGAGCTGAAATGTCTAGAAAAGAATGGCTTAAAAGGGGCAGGATTCCACTTCAAACACTTAGGGCTGATATCGATTTTGCGAGAGAGAAGGCACACATGCCTTATGGTGTTATAGGTATAAAGGTTTGGATTTATAGAGGTGATCGTTTTGAATAATCTTTAATATTAAAAATATGCTTTTCCCAAAAAAGGTAAAATTTAGAAAATGGCAGACTAAAAGGAGTAACCTTAAAAAGGTTAGAGCCGCTACGAGAGGTACAACTGTAGCCTTTGGTTCTTTTGGGCTTAAAGCTGAAAAAATTGGAAGAATAACTTCAAATCAGATCGAGGCAGCAAGAAAAGTAGCTAGTAAGTCTATCGGTAAGACAGGTAAGATATGGATTAGAATTTTTCCTGATAGGCCCTATACTTCTAAGCCAGCTCAAGTTAGCATGGGTACTGGAAAAGGTGATCCTGTAGGATATGTGGCGGAAGTTAAGCCGGGAACAATCCTTTTTGAAGTAGATGGTGTATCAGAAGGAGAGGCAAAAGAAGCCTTAAGAAAAGCAAGCGCTAAAATCTCAGTTAAAACTAAGGTAGTTAGTAGATAATTTTAAATAATAAATGATAAATAAAGATAAAAATTTAACTAACGATACTGTCACAGATGAATCATCATCTGGTAATACTACTAACAAAAAATTAGGGAAGATATTAAATGGTATCGTAGTGTCAGACAAACAGGATAAAACTGTGACTGTTGAGGTTATTAATTTCGTTAAAAACCCTAAATACGGTAAGTTTGTAAAAAATAGTAAAAGATACAAAGCTCACGATGAGAAAAATCAATATAAATTAGGAGATAAAGTAGGGATATTAGAAGGAAGGCCTATTTCAAAAGATAAGACTTTTACTGCAGTTGATAAAGGTGAAATAACTTTAAAAAATAATTAAGATATGATTCAGGTACAGACAATGTTAAATGTTGCAGATAATACTGGCGCTAAAGTCGTACAGGTTATTAAAGTTCTAGGCGGTAGTAAAAGGCGATATGCTCAGTTAGGAGATGAAGTTGTTATAACTGTAAAATCAGCTGAACCTAGAAAAGTAGTTAAAAAGAAAGATGTCTTAAGGGCTATTGTTGTCCGCCAAAAGAAAGCCTTTAGGAGAAAAGATGGTTCTTATATCCGTTTTGATGATAATGCGGTAGTTATAATTGAGAAAGGCAAAAAGGAACCTAAGGGAGGTAGGATCTTTGGCCCTATACCGAGAGAGATATCAGAAAGAGGCTATACTAAGATTATATCATTGGCACCAGAAGTAGTTTAAGTTGATAAGATGCAATAGAAAAATTTAATAGCTTATTTTCTATAGGATTTCTCTCATGACCGTCCTTTAAGAAAATAACTCTTAAATTTTTCTTATAACAATTAATAAAAAATATGAAGTTTAAGAAAAACGACAAAGTATCAATAATAAGCGGTAAAGACAAAGGTAAATCAGGTAAGATTACTAAGGTCTTTGTGGTAGATGAAAAGATTATTGTTGAAGGTATTAACATGAAAAAGAAGCATATGAAACCTAAGAAATCTGGAGAAAAAGGGCAGATTGTAGAAATTGCCTATCCCCTTCCAGTTTCAAACGCGATTATTATATGTTCTTCTTGTTCAAAAAAGACTAGAATAGGTAAGAAAATAGAGTCCAAGGGAAAAAAGTCTCGTGTGTGTAAAAAATGCAGTGCAGAGCTTTAGGATTGCAAAATTTTTAAAAATAAGTATTATGTTCAGGTGGCCTGCAAATTTGTCTTTTGGGCAAATAGGTCATTTATTTTATTTAAAATGCAAACAATAAAAGAAAAATATAAGAATACAGCCATCTCTTTGATGAAAGATAAATTTGGCTATAAGAATGAAATGGCTATTCCTAAGGTTATTAAGATTTCTGTTAATGTGGGAACGGGTTCGATGACTGACAAAAAGAAGATAGAAGAGGTTGAAAGGGGGTTAGCTCAGATAACTGGACAGAAACCATCTCCTAGGGCAGCAAAGAAATCTATTGCAACTTTTAAGTTAAGAGAGGGTACTGTAATCGGTTATGCTGTAACTTTAAGAGGCGCTAAAATGGATAGTTTCCTTGAGAAGCTAGTTAATGTGACTATACCTCGAATGCGTGATTTTAAAGGTTTAAAGATAAGCGGAGTGGATAGTATGGGTAATTTTTCGATTGGTATCCGTGACCACCTTATATTTCCTGAGACTGGACATGAAGATCTTTCGAAAAGTTTTGGACTTAGCATCACTATTGTGACTAATGCCAAGACAAAAGAAGAGGCGGAAGAACTTTTTAAATTATTAGGTTTCCCTTTTTCCAAGAAATAATATGGCAAAGAAATCAGTTATAGCGAGGTCGGAGAAGCCGGCAAAATTTAAATCACGAGTAGTGAGAAGGTGTTTTAGATGCGGAAGAGGAAAAGCCTTTATGAGAGATTTTGGATTATGTCGAATTTGTTTTAGGGAACTTGCCAATGAAGGCAAAATTCCGGGTATAAGAAAATCATCATGGTAACAGACCCACTATCAAATATGTTTACAAGTATAAGGAATGCTCAAGCTGTCGGCTTAGAGTCAACGGTTATTCCTTATTCTAAATTTAAGATGGAGGTGGCCAAAGTGTTGTTAAAAAAGAATTTTATTAAAGAAGTTACTCGGCGTGGAAAGAAAAATAAAAAGTTTATAGAGATAGTGTTATCTTACGGTGAAAAAGATGAACCTAGGATAGTAGATATCAAAAGAATTTCAAAGCCTTCTAGACGCGTATATATCCCTGCAAACGAGATCAAGCCTGTACGTCAGGGTTATGGAGCAATGATAATTTCAACACCTAAAGGCATTTTAACAGATAATGAAGCCAAAAGAGAAAACGTTGGCGGAGAGGTGCTTTGTAAAATTTGGTAATATATAATATTTATGAGTCGTTTAGCAAAAAAACCAATATCAATCCTCGATAAAGTAGAAGTCAAAAAAGATGGCTTAACAATTATCGTCAAGGGCCCGTTAGGGGAGCTTCGACGTGACTTCAAAGAAGATATTAACATTGCTATAGAGGGAAATAATATCATCTTAATTCCGAAAGAGAATAATCCTTTCTTGAGAGCTCTTTGGGGGACTTACGCCTCTCATATTATTAATATGATGAATGGTGTAGTAAATAATTACGAGAAGAAACTTATTGTCGAAGGAGTTGGTTTTAAAGTGGAGCTTCAAGGGAAAGAGATAGTGCTTAATTTAGGTTTTTCTCATTCTATTAAAGTAGAAGTTCCTTTGGATGTTAATGTAGTTGTAGAGAAAAATAATATAACAGTATCAGGTATTGATAAAGAAAAAGTTGGAGCGTTCGCTGCTAGGATAAAGAGTTTAAAGAAGCCAGAACCGTATAAAGGTAAAGGAATTAGATATGAAGGTGAACACATAAGAAGAAAGGTTGGAAAGAAGGCAACTGCTGCCGCGTAGTTTATATCAAATAATAATTAAACAGAATGAATAAAACAAAAGAAAAAGTCGTAAAAAGATTAAGACGCCACAAAAGAGTTAGGGCGGTTATTAAAGGTACTGGAGAGAAGCCACGTCTTTGTGTTTCTCGTTCGAATAAAAATATATTTTTACAACTTATTGATGACACTACAGGAAATACTATTATCTCTGTTAGTGATATTAAAGATGATAAGAAAACAAAATTAACAAAGAGAGATTTGGCGAAAGAAGCAGGCAAGAAATTAGCTGAAGAAGCTATTAAAAAAAATATTAAAGTGGCCGTATTTGATAGAGGTGGTTATTTATACCATGGACGAGTTAAAGCTGCAGCTGAAGGCGCTCGTAATGGAGGTTTGAAATTTTAATAAATTAAAATATGTTTAAAGGAAATAAAAGAGGAAAAAGATTTACAGCTCGTGCAAAGCCTGAGTATGACCAAAAGATGGTTGATATTGCAAGGACTGCTAGGGTTGTTTCTGGTGGAAGAAGATTTAGTTTTAGAGTGGCAGTTGTTATAGGAAACAGGAAAGGTAATGTGGCTATAGGTTTAGGTAAATCAACAGATACCGCATCTGCTATAGATAAGGCAGTTAGGGCTGCTAAAAAGAATATTTTAAAAGTTCCTTTGACTAAAGATGGATCTATTCCACATGAGGTTGAGGCAAAGTATGCTAGTTCTCGTATAATGATAAAGCCAGCCTATCAAGGCAGGGGTCTTGTAGCTGGTAGTTCTGTGAGAACAGTTTTAGATTTTGCTGGAGTTAAGAATGCAAATGCTAAAATATTTTCTAGAAGTAAGAATAAACTTAATAATGCTAAAGCAGCACTTAAGGCCCTGAGTAGCTTTGACAATATATCAAAAAAATAAAAAAATCATATGCAACTTAACGATATAAAAATAAAAACACCAAAGAAAAGTAAAAAGCGAGTTGGCCGTGGTGGAAAAAGAGGTACTTATTCAGGTAAAGGAATGAAAGGGCAGAAGTCTCGCGCTGGTAATAAAATAAGGCCGGAGATTAGAGATATCATTAAGAAACTTCCTAAGAGGAGAGGGTCTAGTGCTCCAACTATAGAGGTAAAACCACAAATTGTTAATTTGTCTGAGCTTGAGGCGTTGTTTCCACAAGAAAAGAAAGTTACACCTAGAGAGCTTCTTACTTTAGGGCTTGTTAGGAGGATTAAAGGGAGGGTTCCAGAGGTAAAGATTTTAGGTAAGGGAGATATAAAGAAGAAGCTTGAAGTTTTAAAATGTGGTGTTTCAGAGTCTGCTAAAGAGAAGATAGAGAAAGCAGGAGGAAGTATTAGTAATTAGATCTTGTACTGTAGAAGAACAATAGTCTAATAAAACAAGCTATGTTAAATAATCTGATAAAAAAATTCAAAATTATAGTTTCTGACCCAGACCTTAGGAATAAGATAATTTTTACTCTTTTTATTCTTGCTTTGTTTAGAGTTGGAGCGTCTATCCCTATACCTGGCGTTGATAAGCTGCGTCTAGCAGAATTCTTTTCTGGTAATCAGCTCTTCGGACTCTTGAATGTTTTTTCAGGAGGTGGACTAGCCAACCTTTCTATTATGATGCTTGGAGTGGGTCCTTACATTACCGCTACTATTATAATGCAACTTCTTACTATGATATTCCCTAAGCTTAAAGAGCTTTATCATGAAGAGGGAGAAGCCGGAAGGAAAAAATTTAACCAGTACGCAAGGCTCGCTACTATCCCACTTGCCATACTTCAAGGATTCGCTCTTTTAGCACTTCTTAGTAGACAGGGGGTGATGCTGGATATTACTCTCTTCGGACAGATTGTAAATGTGGTTATAGTGACAGCTGGTTCAGTGCTCCTTATGTGGCTTGGAGAGCTTGTCTCAGAGCATGGTATAGGTAATGGTGTCTCTATATTGATCTTTGCTGGTATCGTGGCAGGTATTCCTTCTATGGCTGGGCAACTTCTATTTACTTTTACTGCAGCTCAGGTTCCTATTTACCTCATAGTGGCTATTATCGCTGTACTTGTAGTTGCTGGCGTAGTATTAGTGACCGAGGCGGAGCGTCCTATTCCCGTCTCTTATGCGAAGAGAGTAAGAGGAAATAAGATCTATGGAGGAGTATCTACATATATACCACTAAGGGTTAATCAAGCCGGTGTTATACCTATTATATTTGCTCTTTCTCTTCTTCTTTTTCCGCAGATGCTCGCAGGCGCTTTAAGTAAAATGGGTAGTGAAATTATCCAGACTATTTCAGGTATAATGCTCTTCTTCGTGACAAACCCATGGGTTTCTTCTATATTCTATTTTATATTAGTATTTGCTTTTACTTATTTCTACACAGCCGTCACTTTCGACCCAGAGGCAATATCTACTAACTTACAAAAGAGTGGAGCTTTTGTTCCAGGTATAAGACCAGGAAGATCTACCGCTTCTCATATAAATAAGATCCTTACTAGGATTACCTTCGTCGGCGCTCTATTCTTAGGATTCATCGCTGTCCTTCCTATGATAATGAGAAGTGTTACTGGGATTGCCGCTTTTGCTATAGGTGGAACAGCCTTGTTAATTGTTGTCTCCGTAGTGCTTGAGATGGTGAAGAAGGTGGAGGCTCAAGTCTCAATGCGAGATTACGAATAATATTTTTCTTTTTCGTCGGTAGTTTGAAACTTTAAACGGCTCAACCCGCCACGGCGGGTTGAGCCGTTTAGGGTTTTTAATAATTTAGAATAAGATGTATAATTAAATGATGAAAAAAGAGGGTTTACCCTCACACTAAGATTTAACTAAATTAATATGAGCAATCAATATAATAATGACAATAAAGAAGAAAAGGAAAATAATCAAAAGAACAGTGATCTTAGTGTGACCTTGCCGAGCAAGGGAGGGTTTATGTTTATAGGGCTCTCTGGGAGTGGTAAGGGAACCCAGTCTACTTTACTAAGAGAATTCTTAGAAAAGCGTGACGGCGAGGGTTCTATAGTTTTTGCTTATGCTGGGGAGAATTTCCGTAAACTCACTAAAGTTGATAGTTATACAGCAAAATTATCCAGAAAACTTACTGGCTCGGGCCAGCTAAGTCCTGGTTTTCTCGCTGTGTGGGCATGGAGTTCTATACTGGTTAATTCTATGAAAGATGATAAACACCTTATAATGGACGGGTCCCCACGGAAGCTTATAGAAGCCAAACTTATTGATGAGGCTATGGAGTTTTATAGCATAGATAAAGTTTATCCTATATTTTTAAATATCGACTTTGATGTCGCAAGAGAACGCCTTATCAAGAGAGGAAGATCTGATGACAATGAAGATGGTATAAAAGAAAGATTTGCTTATTATGAGAGAGAGGTTCTTCCTGTCTTAGAATACTTCAGGAAAGAGAGTAAAAATAAATTAGTAGAGATAGACGGAGAGCAGTCACCAGAAGGTATACATAAAGAGATTATAGAAAAGATTTTCAATGACATTTATTAAAACACAAAAAGAAATAGAAGCTTTAAGAGAAGGAGGCAAAAGGCTTGCTTCTATTTTACGTGAAGTTGGAGAGGAGGCAAAGGTTGGAACTAAGGCTGAAGATCTAAACAAACTCGCTATGGATTTAGCAAAAAAGTATGAGAGTGTGCCGTCTTTCTTTAACTATAAGCCGGAAGGGGTAATGGAAGCATACCCTTCTGCCCTTTGTGTATCTGTAAATGACGAAGTAGTCCATGGACTTCCCTTAGGAAAGATTTTTAAAGATGGTGATATTGTTGGTTTTGATTTTGGGCTGAAGTACAAGGGCTTGTACACGGACATGGCTATTACAGTAGGTATCGGGGAGGTTGACGAGAAAGCTAAGAGGTTGATAGACGCGACTAAAGAGTCTTTAGCTAAAGGAATAGGTGTTATACAAGACGGAGCAACTACGGGTGACATAGGTGAAGCAGTGCAGAAGTATATAGAAGCGCAAGGTTTCTCAGTCGTCCGTAAGTTAGTCGGACATGGTGTAGGGCACGCAGTCCATGAAGCTCCTGAGATACCAAACTACGGATTTAAAGGGCAAGGTGTTACTTTAAGAGAAGGTATGGTCTTAGCACTTGAGCCGATGGTAAATGAAGGTGATTTTGATGTTTCTTTGGCTAGAGATGGCTGGGCTTGGAAGACAAGCGACAACTCTCGCTCAGCTCATTTTGAGCATACGGTAGTCGTCACCAAAAATGGTGCTGAAATTCTCACCAACCTATAGGATTAAACCACTTATACACATACTCTACCACTTGGAGGCTAAGCCTCCAAGTGGTAGAGTATTATACATAATGAGGAAAATTCAATTTTCAAACGGAGAATATTATCATATTTTTAATCGTGGTGTGGACAAGCGGGTTATTTTTAATGATCATGATGATATTGAAAGATTTTTTCAGAGCATGAAAGAATTTAATCACACTGACCCTATTGGAAGTATCTATGAAAATTCATTTAAAAAAGAACCTGGAGGATCAACATCTAAGTTTAAGAAAGAAGATAATCTAGTGAATTTTATTTGTTATTGTCTTAATCCAAATCATTATCATTTCATCCTAGAGCAAGTTTCTGATAATGGTATAGAGAAGTTTATGCATAGAGTTGGAACAGGTTATACAATGTTTTTTAATAGAAAATACAAGCGTAACGGAGCCTTGTTTCAAGGAGTATATAAAGCGGTTTATATAGATTCAAATGAGCAATTATTACATACTAGCGTATATGTTAATTTAAATAATAAAATCCATTCACTTGGAGGCTTAGCCTCCAAGTCAAGTTGGGATGAATATATGAAGGACGATAAAAATGAAAACAAGAATAATAAAAACAGTAAGGATAAAGATGAATTTTGTGAAAAAAATATAATATTAGATCAATTTAAAAATAGAGATGAATATAAAAATTTTGCAAAAGACGCTTTAGTCATAATAAAAGAAAATAAGGATAAGGGAATGAAGGAGTTTTTAATATAATGATAAGAACCTCCCCACTTGGAGGCTAAGCCTCCAAGTGGGGAGGGGAGGGTTGGTGTTAGGGGTGAATAGGATTGGATTATAGTTTAATTAGTTAATTAGATGGAGGTGTGGATAAGAATTTAGGTAAATAAATAATATATTGTGTTATAATAAATTCAAATATATAAAATAAACAAAAATTTATAAATTATATCTTCTTTTCTTTTATTCTTCGAAACTTACCCTACTTGAAGTTTGAACCTTCAAGTAGGGGGATGGGAGGGATTAAATTAAGAAAATAAATAAGATAATATATGTTACTAAACTTATACCAAAGACTAAAATTAAAAACAGAAACTTTAAGAGGGGGAATAATAGAAGATAAAGCGCGCGGGAGGTTTATAAGTCCCATTTGGAAGAAGCTTAAAAGAGCAATATATCTTATCACTTTTGATACGGTAGAATTCTTCCTTATAGTATTTAAAAAACCAGGACATATGAAGCCTAGGAAAGGAGGAGACGGCTTTATACGCTTTGA
>CAZLLR010000021.1:0-9543 GCA_964560655.1 uncultured Candidatus Saccharibacteria bacterium
ACAGTAAAAGGAGAAAGCCAATATATTACATTGATAGCTTCGGCATATTCTTTACCATAAAACAATTTAACAAGAAATGGTGCGAGTAAGATAGCTGGGATAATGAGGAGGAAGGCTATCGCGCCTGAAGCTATTGAAGCCTTAAAGAAATTTCTTGCAAAAAGTGGGCTTTTTGATGCTTTAAGTTGAGGCAAACGCACCGCTAATAATTTGGAGACTGGGGACAGAAATACAAGAGGTAAAGATACATACTTCATCGCTATATTAAAGTACCCGACAGTCTCTGTTGGGAAATAAAGACTTAGAAAAAGAATTGGCAATATGCCGTACAACCTGCTTACATTTTGATTTACTGCTATCAAGAATCCGAACTTAAAATAACTTTTAATATAAACTCCTCTCCAATTATTTATAATCTCATGAAACGAGGGAAGAATATCATGCTTCTTCTCTAAGTACGAATAAATAAAGATGGCCAAGACCATAGATACTACAGCAGATAAAAGATAGCCGACTAAAATACCAAAGACCCCTAAACTAAATATAAAAGCAAACCCAAACAAAATTCTTAAAAGATTTTTTATATTATCCAACAACACATATCCCTTTATCTTCCTCGTTACTTGAAGGATAATAGAGGTCATCTCATAGAAAATTCCTAAAATACTCGCGAGTATTATTATTCTCACTAATTCTCCTACATAAGGAGCGCCATACATATAAGTGGATATGATAGGAGATATTATGATAGCAAGCCCTCCCACACCAAGTGAGACAATAAGAGAGATCTTTAGAAAATAGATAAAAATGTTTAATACTTCTTTTTTGTCTTTTTTCTGGTAAGCATCAGCAAAGAGGATAAGTGTCGCCCTATTGGTTCCAAGGTTCATAAAGAGAGAGAACAATCCAGCTAATGCAAACACTAAACTATAAATACCATACTTCTCAGGTAGAAGAATCCTAGCAAAAAAAACGGATGCCAAGACATTGATGAAAGTGGAGAAGCCATTTCCAAATTGCATCACAGCAGTATCCCTTACAAAAGAGACTCGCGGTATTGCTTTAATTCTCTCTGATAGATTTTTCATCCCGTTAGAGATAGGAAACGCTTTAATCTATTTTTGATGTAGCGCTTGCCCATGCCTGATTTTAAATATTTTTCTCTCGACCTTGAATCTTCTTCATTTAAACATGCTTCATAATATATTAATTCCCATGGAACACTTTTCTTTGTCCATGTTGATTTTTTATCGTTATGTTCCTTAAAGCGTTTCCGTAGGTTGTTTGTGCTTCCAGTGTATATCTTACCATTTTTAATGCTTTTTATTATATAAGTGTAATACATAAGTCTTTGATCTCTAACGGGATTCATAAATACTTATATACTTATCTATAACAGTATCCCAAGAATTTGCTTTTGCCCAGCGTAGAGCATTAACCCTCATCGCCTCTCTAATTTCCTTATTACCAAGAATTCTCAATATAGCTTTTGCTGTTTCTTCTACACTATTCTGAGGGACGAGAAAGCCGTTATACCCGCCTTTTATAGCATCTTCTGCTCCACAGCCTAATGTGCCTACAACCGGCAAGCCTTCTGCATTTGCCTCCAAGTAGACCAAGCCAAATCCCTCAAACTTATGTCCATCATTAACTGAAGTTAAGAGAAATAAGTCTGCCCTAGCATAAAGATCTGATAACTCTTCATCAGAAATATCCTCTAAGAATTTTACATTATCATTTAGACCATAATCCCCTACAATCTTTTTCAACCTGTTAAAATATTCCTTATTAGCTTGATTACCTACTATAGAATAAGAAATATCAGGATAATACTCTTTAACTTTAGCCACAGCTGGTATAGAGACGTGATAACCCTTACGAAACATCAGAGCTCCTACACTCAAGATTGCCTTATCCTCATCTTTAGAATCTTTTTCATGATTGTGGAATTTACCTAAGTCCACCCCCAGATTAACAACTTCTATGTTTTTAAGATCTACTTTTTTCTTTATTTCATTTGCAGTAAAATTGCTAATACACAAGACTTTATCTGCACTTTTATAAGCCCAAGAAAGGAGTTTGGTGTATTTCCTCTGATAGAGAGGCAATACAGAATATGTCCCGATGCCATTTATAATCAACCTCTTGTTTATGCCTATATTTGCCAAAGCACCGATGATTCCATAAGGGTATCCATCAAGACAATGTATGACATCACAACCCCCTACCTGCTTTCTCGCTTTAAAAGCATCTCGAAAAAGAGAGATAAATCTACCCCATCTTAAAGCCTCACCAGTAGTTAGAACATCGACCTCAACTCCCTTTTCCTTCACTCCTTCTATTACCTCGCTGGCAAGCCTTCCCCAACCTGACTTAAGACTTGGATCCGGACCTATAAAACAAATTTTCATCTTATATATTATATTTTTATTCTCTCTTTCTTTATGTTAATCCTCCAAAAGAGCGAAAATATAGCTTTTATAACCCCTATGATATTTCTAACACGAAAAGCTGAACTCTTACCACCCGGCTTTGGCTGTATCTTAATAGGCACTTCTACAAAACTCGCGCCAGACTTCAGAAGTATGATAAGTATCTGCGCCGAGAAAGCGAAACTGTCCCCCACCTTTGGTAAGACTGCCAGAAGCACGTCACGCCTATAAATAGAGAGTCCATTGTAATATTTCAAGTTTAGCCCAAAAAATAGATTATTTAAAAATGTGTACAAAGATGACACAATTCTCCTTGAAAGTGGCCTCACTTCCATATTGTCAGTATAAGGGATTATTATATCTGCTTCACCGATACGACTTACAGTGTCTACAAAGGATTGAGGTAGATTCTCATTATCCCCTGGAAACCATGTCACATATTTCCCCCTCGACTGCTTAGCTCCTTCCCTGAAGTTAAAGCCTAACCCCTTGTTTCTCTCATTATGAAAGACCCTTACTATACTTATCTTTTGAGAGAGTCTGTCGGCAATCTCCCCTGTCTTGTCTTGTGAACAATCATTGAAAATGAGAATCTCCGAATCATTATCCATAGCATTGTCTGACAGAAGACGAAAAAGACTCCCCACAGCCACTTCTAGGCCATTCTCTTCATTGTAGGCGGGTACAATTATAGATAACTTTGTCATTATTAAAATATAGCCGATTTCTCCTCTTTTTTCCAGTAAAAAAGCCCCGTAAGCTCGAAAGCGACGGGGCTTACTTAACTTCAGATAAAATTAAGATGCTCAATATCTTCTCTAGGACAATCAGCCAAAATACCAAGACCATTCTTCCTCAACGAATCCAGAAATATATTACAAGAATCCATCCTACATCCTTTACGACAGACTGAAGCGTCAAAGATCTTCATCATCTCCCAATTCTGCCGCCTTTTGTCTCCCTCCCATGTCTCTTGGAAAGATTGCTCATATATATTACCAAGCTTAAATCTCTCATCTCCTATAAAGACAGAGCAAGAATAGACATCCCCTTGAGATGTGATATAGGCCCAAAAGAAAGGTGTAGAAAAACACCTGTCGTAGATCCTATCTTCTTTCAACACATTCTTGAAGGCGTTCTCTCTGACAATAAGGTTAAAGGTCTTTGAAGAAAAATAATCCTTCAACCAGGCTAAAGACTCAAGAAACCCCTGTTCCTCATAGCCGAGCTTTTTTATACTGAAAACTCCTTTTCCTTCAAGGGGATGTGGTGAATAAGGTTTAACTACAAGATACTCCGCTCCTGCTTTCCACAGTGAATTAGCGAGCTCAAGTATCTCACTATGATTATCAGGCAACACGACTATCTGAGCGCCTATAGTGCATTTATAGCTATGCTTTCTTTTTTTCAAAACAGCTTTCTTAATGTTTTGCAAGACTTTCGCAAAATCACCACCCTTAGCCTTGTGAATCTTTGCATAAGTATCATTCGTCCCAGCGTTGATACTAACTTTAATCCAAGAGATCGAACCAAGCACCGGAAAAATCTTCTCAAGAAAGACGCCATTAGTAGTGAAGGCAACATCGATCCCTGCTTCTTTAGTCTTAGATACAATCTCGACTATATTAGGATGAAGTAAAGGTTCGCCTTCTCCAGCGTACATGATACTTTTTACTCCCAAGCTCCCCATCTCCTTAAGTCTACTCACAAGAACTTTCCCTTCCATAAGATCATTACTCTCTCTTAGGGATTTAACTCCGCAGAAAGTACATCTGTGATTACAAGCTCCGAAAGGCGATATCTCCATGTAGATAGGATAGATTTCCTTCGCTTCTTCCCATGTTGTCGCTTCAAGCCACGATATTAACCGACCCTTGTGATGACAAAGCTTTTGCCCGTCTATTGCATAATCACTTTTTCTACTCATTATAAGACCTCCTAAATCTCACCACGCGAGTAATTTATAAAAAGTTAAAGAACTAAATTCCCACCTTACAATAATATTATCTACCTTTTTATGCAAGAAAAAAGACCCTCGTTCCGCTTTACGCGAAACGAGGGTCGAATTAAGGTTAGACGAAATTTCGGTGAATGATACCGGAAGAATCCTTCTTATCGTATTCGCTAAGAATAGACTCTATCTCGACAAGGTTTCGTTTCCTAAGTTTCCTGCCTGGAATCTCTTCGTAAACCAGATTCCAAAGGAACTCGTTTGGTTTATGCTGGAGACATAGTGTTCCACACATTGTACGAGGGTCAAAGAGTGCTGTATTGGAAAGCTTCCTCATCACCTCCCAATACCTATCACCTTTAACCATATCCCGATAAGATATGCCTGATATGTTGCCAATACCATAATCTTCAGTAAATCTTTCAGGGAAAAGCATACCACAAGGAGCGACAATACCTGACCCTGAATATTGACCCATCAAAGATGGAGCGAGGCAAGCTTTATAACTGCGGTTCTTTCCCGCATCAATCTTCGACCACTTCACCACTATTTTGGTGTCATCAGTGCTCATAGCTTCAGCCCGCTTTAGAAGGCCCTGTATCTCCGAACTCATATAATCTCCATATTTTACGCCAAGTGTCCCTTTTTCATCATCAGAGCAATGCTTGATGATGAGATAATCTGCACCAAGCTTTATTGCTAAGCAACAAAGAGGAATCAACTCCTCTTTATACTCTGGCCTAAAGACCATCTGCATACCGACAGTTACGTCAAGGCCTTCTTCACGTTTTATCTTTGAAGCAAGGAGAATGTTCTCGCAAACCTTCTCAAAATCTTTAAGAATTTTTTCTTGAAATCCTTTCGAAGGATTACGCCCACCATGGATCTTAAGATATCCTTTTGGTGTTCCTGCGTTTATGGTAAACCGTAAGTATGTTAATACTTTCAAGATCTCTACAAGAATACCTCTGTCAAGCCATACTCCGTTAGTACCAATAGCCATATCAAGACCATTTCTCTTACCATGAAGAATCGCTTCTAGGCAATAAGGAGAAACTCCTGACTCACCATCTGACACGAAGCTTACCGCTTTGACACCGATTTTTGCAGCGTCGTCAAGAAATCTCAATATGACATCGCGCGATAGAGATACCTTTTGATCTGTCTGCATGTCAGCATAACAATGAAGGCAACGCTGACCGCAGCTTGTAGTAAGCGCGCAATCAATAGTTATCGGCGCATACTTATAAGCCTCATCTTTGAGTAGCCAAAGGATAGCGTGCATAAGCCTATCTCGATGATCAGGGATCCAAAGCTTGGTTCCATCCAAAACAAGGCCGCTGTTAGCTACCACTGAGCAATCGGAAGGCTTTATTAAATTACCGCTCATGATAAATTCTCCTTTATATCTAAAAGTTAAAGATCTATATCTATATTATTTTCTATCTAAAACATATCATTACTTCGTATTTTTGCAAGAAAAAAAATGGGGCTACTTAATTAGTAGCCCCATTTGCTTTTTTCTATCTTCAGTTGCCTTTGATTAAAGAGGGCAATTGAAGATAGCGGTGTATTCATTTGCCACTTTCACTTCTTCAGGAGAGAGTTCTTCCACTCCTTCACCCCTTATCTCTACAGAAGAGTGTCCTCTTTTTTGAAACCTATTGGTCTTAAGCTTTATGTCACATGGGTTGCAATGGCCATACCAAGAACACGGCCTAAACACATCTTCTACCTGAAGGTCAGGATTGAGGATTGAGCCTATAGGCTCCCTTCCTTCATAGAGGTCAGCCGTACAACGATACATCATGCCGTTAGGACCGACAATAAGTTCCGTGGTCTTGCATTCTACATCTTTCCGAAAATTCTTATCACAGGCACCTTTGTAGCGGTAGTGTCCATGCATCACTCCTGAATGCTCACCCAAGAACTCTTTGATGCGAAAATCTACCCCGACACTGAGAAAAGACTTTTTTGCTTCCTCTATCTTTTTCATCTGAGATGGATGCGCGACGGACCAGACACCGATAAAGTATCCTCTGCTTTTCAACTCAAGAACATTTGATATCAAGATACTGAGATCCATCTGTTCAGGATGATAACTGACCCTAATAGATGAATAAGGCGCATCACGTCTTACTCTGTCAGGGTTGATTTCAATAAACTTCTTGATGGACATGGTATTGTAGAGATTCGTCAAAACATCAACTTCGAGATCAAGCTTAATACCTTTCACGATCTCGACAAAGTCAGAGTGAATGAGAGGCTCTCCTCCTTGTAAAGTGACAGGGATACCAGACCTTGAGACGATCCTGTTTAATCCGGCTATCCACTCTCTGCCAATCAGTATCTTCCCCTTTTTATCAGCCTCAGACTCGTAATTATTAATACAGAAACTGCACTTCAAATTGCAAGTCATTGTAAGGAAAACAGCTATATAATTATACCTTCCCGGGATAATCAACTCCTTCATCTCTTTACACATTTCTGCCCCTCCATATTTTATTTAAATGTTAAAGATCTATATTTTTTTCTATCTAAAAGATAGCATTACTTCGTATTTTTGCAAGAAAAAAACCCCGCCCTTTAAAAAGGCGGGGAGGGTATCATTTCTTAGGAAGAAGCTTCTTCACTCCCTCAAAAACTCTCTCAGAAGAGATATCATACATGCAAGTTCTCTCCTTAGAACATACATTACTCATACATGGAAGACATTCTGGCTCTGGCTCAGGGAGAAGTTTCACTCCGCTCTTCACATATACTTCACCTGAGACAGTCGGACCAAAAAGGGCGACTATCTTCTTTCCAAGAGCATGGGCTATGTGGAGCCCTAGGCTGTCATTGGTGACAAGAAGCCGGCAGGAATTTATCCACTCAATATAATCTTCAAGAGAGTCTAATCCCCTTTGTAATTCTACTGAGTATCCTTCTTCTTCAAGGATCTTTCCTAACTTATCCCAATGGAATGGAGGCCATGCCTTTATCGGCCATTTTTCTCCGACTTTACTATTGAAACCAACATCAAATTTCACCTCAGAGGTTGGCTTATAACCTAATATAGGCATCTCGCCATTCCATTTAGCCTCTACCATTTCAAAGAGAAATTCTTCCGACAACTTTTTATTAGAACGCTTCCATTTTACATCTGAACAGAGCTCTATGACATGTTGCGACCCATCATAAGCTTTTGCTTCGCCACTCTCAGAATCGAAACGAAAACCGTATCTACGCCACGCACTGAGCGAATCAGAGAGAGCACAAATCCCAGCCACTTTCTCAAGGTTGATGATAGTATCAAATCTCTCAGCCTGAAGCTGTAAAACCGTGGTAAGGTTATATGGTAAAATACGACGAATAAAAGGATTCCCTTTCAGCAAGGGTGCTACCTCTGGAGTCACAAGCCATGTCACCTTGGCTCTCTTATACAAAGGGAGTATGACCGTACTTCTCAGTACATCGCCAAGGCTTGTGGTATTACTTACCTCACCCACTAGGGTCTCGGAGAGACCAAGCTTTATTATGAGTACTTTCTGTTTTTCCTTCTTTTTACTCACCTGGCACCTCCAATATCATTAAATTAAAGAGCTTTACCCACACACCAAGAAATCTTAGTGTGACCTTTGCTTTAGCAAAGGGGCGGATTTTTATTTATACATTTTCTAAAGATATATTACCTTGGATACAGGAAAAGTAAAGTTAATTAAATTTTACGATTTTCTCTATTATTCATTCTCCAAAGAAAACTTTCCTTCTTTCCATTTTAATATATATGACAAAGCAAAAGCAAAGAAGATAAAATAAATTGGATATATTACAAACACGAACCTGGGCACCCCTTGCAAAAAGAAGATTATACTATTTAGATAAAGGACAATAGCTAAAGCCATGATAGCTCCTATATTTTTATCTCTAACAGACTTCATCATGCCAAAAACGGCAAGAAGAAGCATCCCTATCCATAGAAACCTTATTGTTAATATAATGATAACCTTAATTAATTTCCCGACAACAGACATGCTAACATCTCCAGGGAAAGCAAACATTATAGAATATTTGGGCGCCATAGGAGTATTAGCTTTCGCAACTTCTAAAAGACCTATAAACAAATTTTTAAAAGGATGCTTCAAGTATAGCCCCTTAGCTTCTCTTGCCATCTCTTCATCAACTTGCGAAGAATTCAAACCACTTTCCAAGAGACTTGCTCTCTTCTCATTCATAAGATATATTCCCTCTCCTTCTACTATATTAAACTCCGAGTTGTAAAGACGAACAATATATTCCCCAGATAATGCTGCTACTGCATAATCCTTCAACTCATCATTATTAAATTCACTTTTTATAGAGTGAAGATAAAGAAGCATCCCCCCTCTATCGGCAATAGATACCTTCTCAAAATTTATATAATTCCTATAAACCCACGGTGATATAATAATGAAACAAACAAAAATAAATAAAAATATCTTTTGTAATCCGAGCTTTCTGTCTTTTAATAAATATATCGGCAAGATAAAGATTGGTAAGAATATAAATATACTTTTCGTCAAAACTAAAAGACCAAACACTGCTCCTGATAAAGAAACTTTTCCAAGGACCGCCCTTGGACTCCAAAGTGAGTCCTTGGATTGAAACTCAATGCTTCTTAAAAATATATATAAAAATAGAAGTAGTAAAAAAGCTGCAAAGACCTCAGATATAAGGTCTGTAGCGTATACAGGGAATATCGGCAAAAGGGCGATAGCCGTTGAAGCGACTCTTGCCGTAAAAATATTAAAGATCTTATAAGCAATTTTATACGTAAGGTAAATTATCAAGAACAACAATATAAATTGCTCTATTCTTATTATATTATGATTAACTCCAAAGATTCTATAATTTAAGAAAAGAAAGAAAGGATAAGCCGGTTCGCGAAACATGGTTTTCTCTCCAGCAAGTGAAAATCCTTCTCCTTGAGTGAGATTAATGCCGATCTCATTATATTCCACATCGCTAGGTCCGCTCCAAGCACCATACTTAGGTAAGAAAATTAAAGCGTTAAGAGTAACGATAAAAATTATCAGAATCGGAAACCAGTATTTTTTTGTAAAATTAATGAAATTCATATCTAAAAAATTAATTTTTTTATATTATGAGGATACATTTCAAACATATTTAAATACTTAA
>CAZLLR010000022.1:0-6712 GCA_964560655.1 uncultured Candidatus Saccharibacteria bacterium
TAGAAAGCAACGGCTAATCTTTAAAAGGATTAGCCGTTGAAGAGAAACCGCAATTAAGTTATTATATATAGCAATGACCTTACAAGCTCACGACAACGAAGAAAAGGTTAGCAATTAATAAAAAACTAGAAAAAGATACCCTTGAATAAGAACAAAAATAAATTAGGTTTTACTTTACTCGAACTATTAGTTGTTATGGCAATTATAGGACTTTTGGGTTCTATTATCTTTGCAAGTATGAACAGCGCAAAAAAACAAAGCTAATGATGCTTATGAAATAGATAATTTTAGAGAAATTACAAAAGCGATGGAATTCTATTATGATGATACGGGGGCATATTATATAACGCCTATAAATCCAAATTGTTATCCTACTTATTGTATTGATTGTTCAGACAGCAATCAACTTGAATTTTTACAAGGATTGCAAGATAAAGATTACTTTACACAAGATGAAATAATAAATATGTTTGGTGGCGTCCCTTTAAAAAATCCTAGTAAAAGAACATGTTATCTTTATAGTCCTGACGGACAAAGATACAAGTTCTTATCTATATTAAATGACCAAAATAAAATGCAAAATGATGGAGGTCTATTTGACGATAGATACGAAGTGGGAAATGATCTTCAATTTATCAACTGGAAAGGATTAGACTCCTATTTTCAGTAATTAATTATTTTTTATATAATTTTCAAGTGCTTAAACCTTCAATCGAGACTCTAATACTCCAAGAGAATCCTTAGCATCTAACATTATCAAGTATTTGGAAGACAATATATCTAGAAGATTAAGATTCTTTACCTCACCTACTCCCACACCGGAAATATTCCTGAAGCTTAAAGTGGTATCGATATTTTTAGTCGACATAGCGACAAGGGCAGCATTCTTCTTCTTTGTTGTTAATTTTTCAAAACCTTTTATCTTAGATAATGATTTCAATACACCAACTGCCTCTTTAGTCTTAGCTTTATTTAAATCAACTTTGTCTAAAAATAAAATCTCATTATCTTCTAACTTTCTAGAAAGGGCTACAAAGAAAGCTTTTTGCTTCATCTTCTTATTTATCTTTTTAGTATAATTCTTTTCACTTAATGGGCCATGAGTAACACCTCCACCTTTCCAGATAGGAGACCTTGAAGAACCATGACGCGCTCGGCCTGTCCCTTTTTGTTTCCATGGCTTCTTACCTCCACCTGAGACTTCACTTCTACCTTTTGCGTGAGCAACAGGAGTCCTCTTGTTTGCTTGCATAGATACAACCACCTGATGAACTAAAGTATCATTCCAAGACAAACCAAAGATCTTTGCAGGAAGCTCTATCTTCCCAGATTCTTCTCCTTTCTGATTGTATATTTTTGTTTCCATAAAATCTTAATACCTAGTGCTTACCCCTTAACCTCTAACAAGGTTCCTCTTCTCCCGGGAATAGCTCCTGACACAAGCATTTCATTGTTCTCTTTATCTATTTTTAAAACTTTAAGATTTTTTACGGTAACTCTGTCGCTACCCATTCGTCCTGCCATCCTCTTGCCTTTCAAAACCCTCTGTAAGCCTCCAGCACCGATGGAGCCTGGCTCTCTTTCAGAGTGCTTCTGTCCATGCGTCCTTGGTCCACCATGGAAACCATGTCTTTTTACAACACCCTGGAAACCTTTTCCTTTAGAGATACCGCTTACCTGCACCTTATCTCCTTCACTAAAAGTGGAAGCATCTATAATATCTCCAGCCTTCAGCCCAGAGACTTCTTTTTCTAACCTTAGTTCTTTTAAATATTTAAAACCTACCTTATCAGGAGATAACTCAGCTAATTTTTTCTGAGGCTTCTTAGCACTCTTCTTTTTACCATAACCAAACTGGATGGCATCATATTTATCTTTCTCTTTAGTCTTTACTTGAGTAACAACAATAGGCCCAGTGCTAATCAATGTAGCTGGGTATGCCTTACCATCCTTATCAAGATATTGTGCCATATTTTGTTTTACCCCAAGTATAAATTTCATCATCTTTATAACATTTTTATTTCTATATCCACTCCTGCTGGCAGGTTAAGATTCGTCAATGCTTCAATAATCTTTGGTGAAGGAGATATTATATCGATAAGCCTCTTATGCACCCTCATCTCAAATTGCTCTCTAGCATCTTTATACACAAAAGATGCTCTATTTACAGTATATTTCTTTATCTCTGTGGGCAGAGGTATTGGGCCCGAGATATTAGCATCATGACGTAAGGCGATATCGACTATCTGCTTTACACTTGAATCGAGGATCTTACTCTCATAAGCCCTAACTCTAATACGAAGCTTACTAGTTTCTTCAACCTTAGCTCCTTTTTTCTTATTTTCCCGCTTTTGGCGAGGCTCGCTCTTGGCGGCTTTTTTTGTTTTAGCTGTAGTCATAAGTCTTTATCTAGCTAGACACCCATCATTAATGTCGGATGCCTAACTAAATTAATCTTTAAGCTATTATCTTAGTTACAACTCCCGCACCTACAGTCCTGCCTCCTTCACGAATAGCAAATCTTTGCTTCTCTTCTAGTGCAACAGCAGAAACAAGTTTAACTTTGAAAGTAATAGTGTCTCCAGGCATAACCATCTCAGTTCCCTCAGGCAAAGCTACATCTCCTGTAACGTCTGTAGTCCTTATGTAGAACTGGGGTTTGTAGCCTGTGAAAAATGGAGTATGTCGTCCACCTTCATCTTTAGTCAAGATATACACCTCAGATTCAAATTCAGTATGAGGAGTTACAGACCCAGGCTTTACTAAGACCTGACCTCTTTCAAGTTCTTCTTTCTTTAGCCCTCTTACCAAGATACCAGCATTATCTCCAGCCATACCTTCATCAAGAGACTTATTGAACATTTCAATACCTGTTACAGTAGTCTTTCTTGTTTCACCAAGACCAACTATCTCAACTTCCTCTCCAACTTTAATCTGACCTCTCTCAATCCTTCCAGTCACAACAGTTCCTCTTCCTTCAATAGAGAATATATCTTCAACAGGCATAAGGAAAGGCTGATCTATAGCTCTTACAGGATTTGGAATGTATTCATCAAGTTGTTTAGCAAGTTCTAGCACAGGCTTTGCCCACTCATCATCAATTGACGTTGCCTCAAGAGCCTTAAGTCCAGAACCTCTAATGATAGGAGTAGTATCTCCTGGATATTCATATTTAGTAAGAAGCTCTCTAATCTCAGCTTCTACCAAGTCAATCATTTCTGGATCATCAACCATATCAACTTTGTTCAAAAAGACAATGATTGAAGGCACGCCAACCTGACGAGCAAGTAGAATATGTTCTCTTGTCTGAGGCATAGCTCCATCTGTAGCAGCAACTACAAGTATAGCGCCATCCATCTGAGCAGCACCTGTAATCATGTTCTTAATATAATCAGCATGACCAGGAGCATCTATATGAGCATAATGCCTTTTATCTGTCTCGTATTCACTGTGGTGCAAGGCGATAGTAATACCTCTTGCTTTCTCCTCTGGAGCTTTGTCGATTTCGTCCATTTTCTCCATCTTTACTTTATTACCAGCCAAATTAAGCACATTTAAAATAGCAGCTGTTAAAGTAGTTTTACCGTGGTCGACGTGGCCTATAGTACCAACGTTTAAATGCGGTTTTGTTCTCTCAAATTTCTCTGCCATATTAGCTAAATTAGTTTTTAGACTAGTTATAGTCTGGGTGTTAATACTTAATTGACCATAAGCACTAACCTCTATTTACCCTCTTATTATTAATAATTTTAATACCTAAAATAAAAAACTACGCACTGATGCGATTAGTCTATTCTACTCAAATTATAAATTACGTCAAGCCCCGTCGCTCGAGTAGGGCGGGGAAAGCCCCGTCTTAGGCACTCTTCTTTAATGTTTTTAGTAAATTTACCTAAAAAACTACATAACACCGAACTTAGTGTGCGGGTAAGCCCCACTTTCAAAAAGACAAGCTCAAATAAATACTTCACGACCTACACTCTTGACAAAAATAAACTATCTATTATAATATATAAAATAGAAGTTTTTTAAAAAGAAGTCAAAACCTTAAACGGAGGGGAATTAAATGATAAGCACCTTTGCTATAGTAGGTATAATTGTAAGCGGCATTATATTAGCAGCTTTTATACCAACAGCGTCTTTTGTGTATTTTTTCATATTTTTTCTCAGAACGAAGACAGGTGGACTCTTGAGTCCTGACGCAATAAATGTATTCGTAGGATTCACCATCATAGCCCTGCTCATAGACATAGGCACCTTGAAATACCGGTTATGGTGGTTTAACTGGATTAAAAAACTTCTAAACTTATTCAAAGGAAGTGAGTAAACACTCACTTTAACCTCTAACCAAGCCGCCCATTGGAATTAACTTTCCTTTGGGTGGTTTTTACTATAAACAGCTCATTCATCAACTAGCAAGTGAGCTGTTTAGTGTCAATGTGGCACGTTGACACTTTTACTGAGAGAAAAAAGTGGGTTTCCGAGTAAAAGTTCAACGGCTACCGAGTTTTTTCGGTAGCCGTTGAAAACCCTTACACTGTGTCAATGTGCCACGTTGACAGTTGATAGTAGACGTTGAAAATCCTTATTTTTCAACAGTTTTTTCGAACATTTCAAAGACTTTCTCATTTCGCAAGACACCATAAGCATAATCGCGGACACGCTCCTTCTCTATCTCCTGCCCATGCGTCTGATAGTGCGCCACTATCTTTTCCACCTCGGTATCCAATTCTTCATCTGACACTTTCACATCTTCTTTTATAGCCAATTCCCTTAAGATAAGTCCGAAAGATGATCTCTTCTTAGCATCTTCCCCCCATCCACCCAAGATCTCTTCTTCTGTCTTTTTAAGGTGACCAAGATAATCTTCCCATTTCAAGCCCATCTGAGACACACTCGCCTTCATCTCGGCAAGCATTTTCCCCTTCTCTGATTCTACAAGCATGTCAGGGACCTCAATCTTTGATTTCTCAATAATTTTTTCTACTACTTCGATCCTTTTCTTCTCCTTACTTTTCATCTCTTTATCAAGCTTTATATTTTGAGATATTTTCTCTCTAAAGTCAGCTACATCTTTGAAGTCGCCTAAGGTCTTCACAAACTCATCTGTAAGCTCAGGCAATACTGGCTCCACTGGAGCTTTCTCTTCTTTCTCGCCTTCGCTCGGCACCTTGCCTTCTTTTTCTTCTTGTGGAGCTTGAGTTGCCCTAGATTTTCTTATGCTCTCTATCACACCATCAACCTCTTTATCTTCTACTTTCACCTCTTCTTTTACAGACATCACCTTCTTCGCAAGTGGCCTCCATTCGGCGAGTTCGATCTCCGGCAATACGACAGTCTTTATCTTAAACCCTAAGGGGTTATCTTTAGCAATCTTTGTGATAGTAATCTCCGGTCTTCCAATAGCTTCTACTTTGTTATCTTTTATTATATCTGGATAAGCCTTACCGATGGCTTTCTCTGCCATATGCTCCAAGAAAGTAGCCTCTCCCACCTTCTCTACTAAGACTTTCTCTGGCACAGCACCTGGTCTAAAGCCGTCCACCTTCACACTCTTACCAAGCTCTAAGACAGTATCTTCTCTCTCAGCCTCAAAGTCTGAAGCAGAGATCTCTCCTTCTATCTCTATAAGAGACCCTGGCAATTTCTTAATTTCAATTTTTATATCCATATTGTTTTGATGTTAAAATAAAAATTAAAATATTGGTTTCTGTAGAATTTCCCCATTCGCCATCTGGCGAAATCTGTTCTTAAAGAAATCAATATTTTAATTTTTATTAATCTTCTGTAAATACTATTAAGTCCCTCAGTCTAGCAAAAAAATATTATTTTGCAAAGTTTCTATAAAAATACCCGGAAAACTCCCGGGTATTTTTATATAGACAACCAATCAATGCTAAAGACTCTCAAGCTCGCTATCGATAACTTGAAACTCTTTATCTAAGTCGCCTAAATCTATATTTTCAATAGCTCTATTTATATTTGCAGTAGTATCAACTCTAGTGTCAACTTGATTTACTTTAGACTCCTCTTTTGGACTTGTGGAGTAATTTACATACAGATAAGCTACTCCGACGATGATGATTACCAAGACGATGATTGAGATTATTTTTTTCATAATATTTTTTATTATTTTTAATTACCTTATATATTATCAGATGAAGTAGCTGAATTAGTATTCTCTTCTACTTCATATTCATCAACCTTTGGAATCTGAGCTAACCCAACAGCTGCAGCTCTTATAGCTTCATGTGCAAGTTTTACTGTTTCTCTTATAGCCTCAAGGTCACCACGGATAGCTTGTCTTACTTCACCAACGTCAGATCTTAAAGTATCTTCAGTGTTAATATCCATTGAGTAAACTTTACCAGCTTGGTCTACAAGACTTGCTCGTGCAGAATCTATAGCTACCTCAGCATCGACAATAAGGGCTCTCACATTTGAAACATCCAGTCCGTGTGCTTCTGCTTTGTCGGCACGAGAACTAACACCCTTTAAAACTTCTCCCATCTTATCTAAGGCCTCTGAAAAGTGTTCTACCACCCTCTCGTTTAATTCTTTTACATGCTCATTAATATTTTCTACTATCTTTTTCTTCCTCTCATCTTTTATATTTTCTAAACGAATTTTTAATTCTTCCTTCTTTGTTTCGATTTTTTTCTTAGCTTCTTCTCTTTTATTTTCAATCTCTTTTTTATACTCCTCTCTTTTT
>CAZLLR010000022.1:6812-9242 GCA_964560655.1 uncultured Candidatus Saccharibacteria bacterium
TCTTTTATTCTCTATCTCAAGTTGCTTTCTCTCTATCTCTGCTTTTAGTTCATCTCTTTTTATGTTTAATTCTCTTATATTTTCATTTACATTTTGACTATTTATAAGAGTAGGTGTGGGTAAAACTTCTGCCCCAACACTAAATCCAAAAGTAAGCAAAGATGCTATCAATACCACCTTTGCTCCTTTATCAAATAATTGCTTATTTATATTCATATATTATTTTAGATTATAAGATATTTATAATACCTTGTTATTTTAATAAAAGCTTAACATCTTTATTATAAAGGAAAGCCTAGTAGATTGTAATTGAGTATGGGGATAATACAATACTTCGTATCAAGCAGGGTATTTCTCGTTATACAGAGAAAAAGAGTGCTCTATAGCCTCAAGAGCCTTCTCTTTTCCCTCCCATTTTTCTACTAAGACCTTTTTATTCTGAAGGTCTTTATAAACTTTAAAGAAGTGCTTTATCTCCTCAAGGACATGAGGCTCAAGGTCAGAAATATCTTTTATATTATTAAACCTTGGGTCCCTTGAGGGCACAGAGAGAATCTTGGCGTCACCTTCTCCATCGTCCTTCATATCAAGGACTCCTATAGGCCGCGCATCTACTATGCACCCAGGTATGAATGCCTCATGAGAGATTACCAATACATCTAAAGGGTCACCATCGTCCCATAGTGTTTTCGGTACGAAACCATAGTTTGCTGGGTAATGCATCGGTGAGTAAAGTACTCTATCAACTTTAATTAGCCCTGAGTCTTTATCAAGTTCATACTTTATACGTGAAAGTTTAGGTATCTCTATGACTACATTGAGATTTTCCTTATCACCTGGTTTTATATCATGCCAAAGATTCATCCTATTAGAAATTATGCTTATATATTTTTACTACTTATTTATACCACATTAGACATTTTTTGGGAATTTCTAACATGAATCCTGTTATATATTATTTCTTAGAATAAAAATTTGAAAGTTATTTTCTTTAAGGATGCCCCTCTATGGCCGTCCTTAAAGAGGATAAGCTTTAAAATTTTTATTTACTATTTTTTTTCTTTTACCTTTTCTTCTCCGTCAGCTAGTGGATTCTCATCTTCCGCTTCTCCTTCTTCGTTTACTTTTGCTACAGACTCGCCTCCTTTTGAGTGGATATCGAGTTTCCAGCCTGTTAGTTTGGCTGCTAATCGCACATTTTGACCGCTCTTGCCTATAGCAAGAGACAACTGATCTTCATCGACAATGACTTTTGCCTCTTTCTGACCTTCTCTTAATTCCACGTCTAGAATATTAGCAGGAGAAAGTGAGTTGGCTATAAAGGTCCTTGCATCTTCTGACCATTCTATTATATCTATCTTCTCACCACCTAGCTCTGATATAACAGTCTCTACTCTTACTCCTCTCTGCCCGACGCATGAGCCAACAGGGTCAATCCCTTCCTGATTTGCCGAAACAGCTATCTTAGAACGAGAACCTGCTTCTCTGGCAATATTCTTCACTTCTACTACGCCAGAAGCTATCTCTGGAACCTCTATCTCAAAGAGTTTATACACAAAACGTGGGTGTGACCTAGAAAGGTAAATATTTATTCCCCTAGGTGCTTTTTCCACCAAGTAGAGTAGGGTCTTAATCCTTTCTCCAATTCTGTATCTTTCACCTTTTATCTGCTCATCACGAGTGATGATACCGGTAGTACGACCGAAGTCTACAAATACATTATTGTTCTCAATACGCTGTACTGTACCGCTTACAATCTCATCCTGCTTATCATCAAATTCTTTAAGGATTGATTCTCTTTCTGCTTCGCGTATTCGCTGGATGATAACTTGCTTAGCGGTCTGAGCAGCGATCCTGCCATAATCGTCTTTATTCTCAAGAGGGAATATGAGTTCTTCACCAGGCTCGATATTTTTCTTAATTTTTCTTGCTTCGTCTATCATGATATGATGCTCAGGGTTAAAATGAACCTTAGGTTCTTCTTCTACTGTTTCTTCAGATCCTTTAACTTCACTTGCTTTCAAGACCTTCTCATCCTCTTCCATTTCTTCTTTCAACATAGATTCGTCAACCACTATCTTAACTTGGGAGAACTCAGTCTGACCGCTGTTGATATCAAAAGTAGCGCGGATAATCTGTCCCTTCTTACCATAATCTTTCTTATAAGCAGCAGAAAGAGCGTCTTCTATAGACTCTAAGATTTTTTCTTTTGGGATTCCACGCTCGACTTCTAATTGCTCAAGGGCGGAATTTAATTGCTTTAGATCAAACATGCCAATTTTTCTTATGAGAGGAGCGAGTAATTGAAAAATTGAGCATCCGCACGAGGCGGATATTTTATCCTTCAAACTCTACTGCTCTTTAGTTATTTTTTAAAAATAAAGTCCGCTTCTTTGAAGAACGGACGATATTTTAACTATAAGTGTATAT
>CAZLLR010000023.1:0-8809 GCA_964560655.1 uncultured Candidatus Saccharibacteria bacterium
TCTTCGTTTTCTTCTACATTAGATGACCCAGTAAGTCTTTCAAAAAATGATTGTTTGTTTTTTCTCATAATTTATTTTAGCGTTCTTTGTGCACAAGCCTTAATTGCCTTGCCCCAATTTTCGCTGTTTTATTTTTATTCTTTTAACTTTCTCAAAGGCAAGGATTATTATGATGGTAAAAACCCATAAGCCTATAAATACATTTAAATTGTTCTGATCCGCTGACTTTATTATATATAAGTTGAAAAGAGCATGCAATAAAGTGGCGAGGATAACTCCGATCCCTAAGTAAGTTATCTTGATTGTTTTACTACGATAGTATGACAGGGCAATACTTATTCCCACGACGGCTGAAGTCACACTGTGGAGAAGATTTGCCCCTAAGAAACGCATATCACTAGTTAGAAAGCCTATTGTTAGGCCACCGTCCTTAAATGAGCTTATAAGGAAGAATATGTTTTCCATGGCAGCAAAGCCTAAGCTTACTATTATAAGATACATCACAGCGTCTATCGGTTCGTCAAAATTCTTTGATTTGAGGGCAGGTCTTGCTGCAAAGTATTTTACAATTTCTTCTATAAAGGCAAGAGAGATTATAAAGACTATCCCACTATTAACATTTATCAGGTTAGATTGTTTGCCAAAGAAGTGCAAAACAAACTCTAAGAGCAAGGCCACGAATACAACAAGCATTCCAAAGATAAATGTCTTGATTATAAGCCTCTTCGGTTCAGGGTGAGCCCTGTCTTCCTTAAGCCAAAACCAGAGCCAAATAAGTGCCGGGAGAAGCCCAGTAGCAAATGGGATGAGGACACTAAATGTTATTAGGCTGGCCATTTTTCTATTATTAGAGGTTTTTTATTCTCCACTGGAAGTGTACTCCATATCTCTTCAGTAATAAAAGGCATGAAAGGGTGAAGAATTTTAAGTATAGAAGATAGGGTGTAAGATAAGACTTGTTTTACCTCTTCGGTTTCTTTTGTCTTAGAATGCTCTATGTATACATCCGCAAAGTCGTGCCAGATAAAGTCGTATAGAGTATGAAGAGCTTGTCCGAAGTTGAAGCTTTCAAGGTCGGTGTTGACCGATTGAGTAGTGGCCTTTAGTTTCTTTAAGAGTGAAGCCTCCTCTTTTTCTAAAGTAGCTTCATCTAATGTGAGCTCATCATAGAAATACTCTCCTGTCCTTGTCAGTACAAACCGAGAAATGTTCCAAAGTTTGTTCGCGAATTTTTTTCCTGCTAGTAGATGAGATTCATCAAACTTCATATCTTGGTTTCCCATCATTTGGTATATAAGTCCAAAGCGTGTGGCATCAGCGCCATACTTTTCTATAAGGTCTATAGGGTTCACACCTGTACCGAGCGACTTGGACATCCGCCTACCGTCTTTTGCAAGCACCGTAGGGTGGATTATTACATTTGTAAATGGCACTTCATTCATAAACTCAAGCCCGGAGAATATCATCCTTACTACCCATAAGTTTATAATATCTCTTGCGGTAGAGAGGACTTGGGTGGGGTAAAAGTCTTTTAAGTCTCCTCCTTCTTTATCAGGCCAACCGAGTGTGGCAAAGGGCCAAAGAGCTGAGGAGAACCAAGTATCAAGCACATCATCTATTCCTTCAAGCGGTATCTTGTGTCCCCACCATATCTGGCGAGAGATACACCAGTCGCGTATGTTATCGAGCCAATCTAGTGTCACTTTTTTCCACTTATCGTCATTGAACTTAACCTTTCCACTCTCTAGCGACTCTCTGGTCTTTTGGGCGAGCTCTTTCATCTTCAGGAACCATTGATTGCTTGGTTGAGGCTCTATAACAGAGTTGCACCTGTAGCACTTTGACACACGGTGAGTATGTTCTTCTGATTTTTCTAGTAAATTAAGTTCTTTAAGTTTTTCCAACACTTTCTCTCTTGCGTTTTTAACAGAGAGCCCTTCAAACTCTTCGCCAGCCTCTTTAGTCATCTTCCCGTATTGGTCTATTATCTTGAGCTTAGGCAGATTATGTCTCTCACCTATCTCCGAGTCGATGATACTGTGAGAGGGAGTCACTTTCACCGCCCCTGTCCCGAAATCTTTGTCTATGGCAATGTCAGCTATTATAGGGATTTCTCTGTCAGCTATTGGCAATATAATTATTTTGCCAAGTAAACCTTTATACCTTTCATCTTTTGGGCTTACTGCTACTGCTGTGTCACCGAGCATTGTTTCCGGTCTTGTAGTGGCGACAGATATAAATTTACCAGGAGTATCTTTCAGCGGATAATTGATATAATACAGATTACCTTCTTCTTCTTCATATTCAAGTTCAAGGTCAGATAGAGAAGTCTGGCACCTCTTGCACCAGTTTATCACCCGCTCTCCTTGGTAGATAAGTCCTTTCTTATAATACTCTAAGAAGACTTTCTCAACGGCCTTTTGATAGTCTTCATCCATCGTGAAGCGAGTCCGAGACCAGTCGCATGAAGCACCGAGCTTCTTAAGTTGCCCAAGGATTTTGTCACCGTATTCTTCTTTCCATTCCCATACTCTCTTAAGGAAATCGTCTTTCCCTAGGTCATGTCTTGTGACACCCTCTTTCTTTAGCTTCTTCTCCACTACATTTTGAGTAGCGATACCGGCATGATCTGTCCCTGGTAGCCAGAGAGTCTTATAGCCTTCCATCCTTTTCTTTCTTATGACGATATCTTGTATAGTAGAGTTTAGTGCATGTCCCATGTGAAGGACCCCTGTAACGTTAGGAGGGGGTAAGACTATAGTGAAAGTTTTTTCTTTGTTTGGGTTATCATCTCTCCCAAGGTCAGTTTCAGGCTTAAAAAAAGCTCCTTCTTCCCAGAGTTTATAAATCCTTCCCTCTGTCTCTTTAGGGTCATAAGGTTTTAGTAATTTCTCATCCATTTAGTAAATAATACCAGAAAAATGCCTTATTTCAAGTTATTTGAGCTTGAGATTTCCCTCTGCTTTTAATCTAGCTATGCTTTTTATAGCGGGGTCTTTAGTCCCTAGTAGCCTTAGGTAAGAAGCCACGGCTATCATGGTGGCGTTATCAGTGGTGAATTTAGGCAGAGGAGACAGGAATGATGTTCCTGGAAGCCTTTCTTCCAGTGCTTTTGAGAGTTGCTTGTGAAGCTCTTTATTTGCCGCAACGCCGCCGCCTATTATTATGGTCTTGGCTTTGTGTTTTGCGCCCGCATTTATAGTCTTTGACACAAGTACGTCTATGACAGCTTGCTGAAATTCACGGCAGATAGCGGCTACCATCGCTTCACTAAGAAAAGAGTTCTCTTTAGGGTGGACTCCGCCTTTGGTGGGAGTGGGCATCCTCTGGGAACTACTTTTCTTAGCTTCGCTTTGTTTATTCTCAGTCTCGCTTAATTTTTGGACTAGATACAGCACCGCAGTCTTAAGTCCGGAAAAAGAGAAATCAAAGTCGCCAGAGTTTATCATTGGTCGCGGTAACTTTATCTCCAACTTGGAGGCTAAGCCTCCAAGTGAAGCAAGTTTAGAGATTATCGGCCCACCTGGGTATTCGAGGCCTAGCATCCTTGCCACTTTATCAAAAGCTTCGCCTACAGCGTCATCTCTTGTCTGTCCTATTATCTTATACTTCAACCAGTCTTTCATGAGAACAAGTTCAGTATGCCCACCAGAGACTAGTAAAGCTAAGGCAGGGAATTGTACTGACTTAACCTTTTTATCTTTTGCACCTAGGAGCGAAGCGGCGATGTGTCCTTCCATGTGGTTTATCGGTATAAGGGGCTTTTTCCATGCGAACGACAATGCTTTGGAAAAATTTACTCCCACCCATAAAGCTGGCTCCAAGCCAGGTCCATAGGTGACGGCGATAGCGTCCACTTTTGGAATTTTTACCTTAGAGATAAACTTTAAGAATTGTCTAGATAATTCCGGCTCTCTCTCTAGTATCTTTTCTATATCAGCATCTTTTACCAAGGACGGACCTTGGTAGAGTAGCCCCGCTTTTTTTAAAGATTTTTTAAGTATGGGTATTATATTTCTCTCGTGTTCGCGACGCGCTAGGTTGGGGACGACACCTCCCCACTTGGCATGGAGCTTAACTTGTGATGATACTACATTAGAAAGCACTTTTAACTGCATATTATCTGCAGATCCTTTTGCTTCGATGATACTTATCGCTGTTTCGTCACAACTTGTCTCTATCGCAAGTATTTTCATATGTTGAAAGTATAGTTTATAAACAAAAAGAGAGCAAAAAAGAGTATTGTTGAAGGATAAAGAATATTTTAGAAAGTATTGACGATTTTAGAAAATAAGTGTATAGTTTCCTACTAAGAAGTAGCTCTTTGATATAAAGACTAATTATATATTAGCGGGATTTTTCCTGCCTTAAACCTTAAATATAGACTAAAGGAGAGAGTCATGAGGAAAATGTATCTGGCAGGAACCTTGCTTGTAGCAATGGTGGCCTTATTTTCTGGCTGCGCTGGACAAAAGTTAGTAACCTATGGGCCCATGGAGACTGAGGCTATTGCCTCAAAAATGATCACGGCAGAAGTTAATCAAAGTAGTGCTTATACCCCTTGCCCGGTAGAAACTCCTGCCCCTTGGAAGAAAGGTGATATTCACCTAGGAAGATACCCTGTTAATGCTGAAAAAGGATATAACCCTAGGATGGAATACCTTGCTACTGTCCCTCTTAAGGGACGAGTATTGGTGGAGCAAGGCAATGGAAAGTGGATAAAAGGGGCTATACCTAAAGGAACAGTCTTCGTGGTTGATATGAAGACTAAAGAAGTACTTCGTATCTGCCAATGTGCAAATAGAGTTACTTCTCTAAGTGGTAAGGCTCTTTATGTGGACTTGCCACCTTCTATCTCTGTAAAGACACAGTTGGCAACAGAGGTGGCTTCACAAGAGGCTATCCTTCACGGGCGAGTAACTCCTTCTCCTTGGTTTGAGGGGCCGACATCAATTTGGTTTGTGTATCGGGAGGAAGGTAAGAAAGAGTCTTATGCGACACCTCCACATCTACTTACCTCTGGGGGTGACTCAAGGGTAGAAGCTATGATCAATGGTTTGAAACCAAATACTCGGTACCATTATCGAGTGGTAGCAAAAAGCCCTCTTGATAAGATGTCAGGAGAAACATTCTGGTTTCTAAGCGATAAGAAGTGCTTAGGGTCAGGGGCGATCGCTTCGGGTTTAGGAGGTGGGCTTACTACCTTCGGCTTAGTGAATATCGCTAATCCTGCAGGTTGGGTGGCCTTGCCTTTTGGTGTGGGCTTCAGTATATACTCTCTTGTAGAGGAGGATTCAGACCCTACTTGTAAGGCTATTGCCGGTGTGATCGGTGGAGTTGGAGGTGCTGTCGGAGGTATGAGTTATAAGAATTCTCACAAGTCTTCTTCCAGCTCAAGTTCTTCTTCTGACGGTCAAGTCGGCGACATAGGCCCAGATCCTCCCAATGGTCCAGGCCCAGTCCCTATAAATTAGTCTTAAGAGAAAGTCTCTTCTTAGTGTGCGCGGATGTAATCCTAGTACACTAAGAAGAGACTCAGTTTTAAGTTTTGAATCTGCCGTGGCGGATTGAAGATTTAAAACTGAGTGAACAGATGAGTCGGATTTATAAATATAATCAAATATAAATATGTATAACAAAATCATAAACAATAAGATAAAGTCAGCCATTTTTACAGCAGTATTTTTGCTTGTCTTTTTTGCGCCTATGTATAGCGCAATTGCTTCCACCTTCAACAACGACATGCAAGACAATCCCACTCTTAGGATCTCAAATTACACTAAGAATCCAGGTTGTTCTGACTGTTGGGTTTCTTCTGTGTCTGCTGACTCGGGCGACATAGTGAGTTTCGATATCTATTATCACAATACCGGAGGACAGACAGCAAACGACGTAACACTAAGAGCTGTATTGCCTACAGGCAGTTTTACCACTGCCAATATCCCAGCCTCTATCACAGACCAAGCGGGAGTAGAGGCAAATGGAAATGTATCTCTTAGCCTTACTGCATCTCAGACCCTTACTTTCATCCCAGGCTCTGTAAGATGGTATCCAAACCAGACTCTAAATGTGCAAGCACTTCCTTATAGCCAGAGTGGCAGTGAGGTTGCAGGCTCAGGGCTAAGCATAGGAAGCATATCTTCTGGCTGGAGTTCTCAGGGGCACGTCGTCTTCAGAGCTCAAATAGGTAGTGTATCTCCACCTCAGACTGGTGCACCTATAGCCAATACTTCCACAGCGACAAACATCGCTACAAATTCAGCGAACCTAAACGCTACCGTTAACCCTAACGGAGCTAGCACAAATGTGTGGTTCGAATACGGCACCTCCCAAGGATCGCTTTCAAGTGTTAGCTCTACACAAAATATTGGCTCAGGAAATACGAACTTAAACGTCTCATCTGGTGTGTCTGGTCTTTCATCAAACTCCACTTATTACTTTAGAGTGGCAGCGCAGAATGGAGCCGGCACTAACTATGGACAGATTTTATCATTTACTACGGTAGGTGGTAACAATACGAATATCACCCCACCGACCGTCTCTACAAACGGAGCGACAAATATACTAAGAGACTCAGCTGTACTAAATGCCGTCGTAAGTCCAAACAACGACTTAACTACAGTCTGGTTTGAATACGGCACATCAAGTACTTACTTCAATTTGACTACAAGTTCGCAAAATATCGGCTCTGACAGTTATGGTATAAACACTTCTCTAAATGTGTACGGCCTCTCTTCAAATGTCACTTATTATTTCAGAGCAGTAGCACGGAACTCAGCCGGCACTAATTATGGCAATGTATTATCTTTCACTACGAGCTTCTCAGGCGGAGGTGGAGGAAACATAGACTCAGCTCCAATCGTCACTACCAACTACGCTTCAAGTATATCCAGAGACACAGTCACTCTAAACGGTACTGTTAACCCGAACGGATCTTTTTCCAATGCATGGTTTGAGTATGGTAACTCACCGAGCAATATGACATTATCCTCTTCTATACAATCTGTTGGTTCTGGTAATTTTAATTACAACATCTCTTCAAATATTATAAATCTTCTACCAAATACTAATTATTATTTTCGAGTAGTAGGGCAAAATTCCAACAGTATCACTTATGGTACTATTCTTTCTTTCACCACAACTTTCGCCAGTGGCACAAACGCTCTTGGTCCAAATGTCACCACTCTTGAAGCGACAAATGTCGGTCTTACTAAGGCGGTGTTAAATGCTATGGTAAACCCAAACAACATCAGCACGGACACTTGGTTTGAGTATAGTTCTTCAGTGGATAATGTGCATAAAGTGACACCTATCCGCTCTGCCGGACGGAGTAACTACGCTATCAAGGTATCAGCCGAGGTAAGAGATCTTCTGCCCAACACTTTATATGACTTTAGAATTGTCGGTAAAAATTTATACGGCACAAACTACGGTAGTCAGATGTCACTCATCACTTCGCTTGGCGGAGTAAGGGTAGTAGGAGGCGCGCCGTCTATCTTCACTAAGTCAGCCACTTCCGTCACTTCAAGTTCGGCTATCCTAGACGCTTCTATAAACCCAAACAATAATTCTACAAATGCTTGGTTCGAATACGGCACATCTTCTGGGTTATTAGGCAGTAAGACTACATTTAGAAATGCCGGCTTCGGCAACACTTATATAGACTCACCGATCATCGCGCAAGGCCTTTCACCTAACACTACTTACTACTACAGGCCGATAGCACAGAACTCAGCGGGTATAAGCTACGGAGTGGTAAACAGCTTCACTACAGGTGGGGCTAGAGTGGTCACACCATCGTCTCCTGTTGTAAAGACATTTAGGCCTCTTCAAGTCAGATTCGAAGTGGACAAGAGCGAAGTAAGAGTAGGAGGTAAATTAAAGTATCTTATCATCCTCAAGAATGACAATTCATCTTCTTTGAAAAATGTTCAAGTTTCTGTAGGTATGCCGGAGAATCTTGAAGTGGTGGAGTATGACTCACCTTTAGCAAACGGTGGCAGTTCAGGTATATTGTCAGCGAGCTTTAGGACACTTTCTGGAGGAGAGGAGATTTCAAAGACGGTAGTAGGCAAGGTGAAGACTGGAGCTAAAGTAGGGGACATCCTTACTACTATCTCTAGTGTAAATTACCAGAGCTCTTCTGGTATTTCCCAGCCGACCATCTCGCTGTCCGCTTCTTCTGTAGTTTCTGGTGGAGTAGGACTAGGAGCTTCTATCTTTGATGCTCTAAAGTCACTCTCCTTCTCAGACTGGTTTATCTTACTTCTCATCTTGGCACTTGCTGTGATCTCAGTAAAATTCGTCAAAGCCAAGAGGGTGATAAACTTGAAGTAAATATCTACCTAAGGGCAGCCCCTTGGAAAAAACCTAAACGGCTCACTAGTTCCCAAAGGTGATGCCTTTGGGAACCTCTAGGTGTCACCTAGAGGAAAAACCCCAACGGCTACCGAGATAATCTCGGTAGCCGTTGGGGTTTTTCCTGAGGACTGTCCTCGGGAAAGCCTGATAGATAAAAGCCGGTTTCATTTTTAAGTGAAACCGGCTTTTGAAAGATGTATACCCCCTTTAGTGTGGACGGTTGTAGTCAGGGTCACTCATCCTTTCTATAAACTCGGAGGCGGATTTAGTACCATCAAGTTCTTTTTCAAATAAGCATCCTCCTCCTTGTCTTTCTGGGGAAAGACTTGCCGATAAAGGTTTTCCTGTTTTTGAATCTATTAGATTCTTAAACACTACGATTGTTCCCATTTTTAACCCCTCCTATTTTTAGTTAAATACGCTTTCTATTTGAAGTATATTTTATTTA
>CAZLLR010000024.1:0-8741 GCA_964560655.1 uncultured Candidatus Saccharibacteria bacterium
TAAATCTCCGATCTCAACTCTCAGCACTTTGGCAATTTTCTCAACTGTGACAAGTGTCTGATTTCGTTCATGTTCCCTCTCATGGTCTCAGAATTTACACAGTGAGACCCCGTAAGGGTTTTTTAGCTGATTTCAGTATATCATATTCAGCCCTCTCGGTCAGGGTCTAAAAATGGGACATGAGACAAATGAGACAGTATTTGGGGGTATTTGAGAGTGTCTCATTCACCTTAAAATATCCTTATTTTTCAATCAAATGAGACAAATAAGACACTATAAAAAGAACTTTGTCTGTCTCATTTGCAAAGTATCCACTTGAGGTATTTATATTTACCACTTAGACACATGACATCCAGATTATCACAAAAGATTATATTTTTTCTTTAGTCTAAGAATTCTCTCCAAACTCTCATTGATTCTTGCTTCTGAAATTGTACCCGATTCTAGTGCGTCTAAAATTGCTTGATGTACTTGGCGCAGATATCTCGGTTCAGTCACATAAAGTAATATATCATTACCAGCATTAATAGCTTGGATTGCAGCTTCTTCTAGTTTGTATTCTTTAGTTATTGCCCCCATGTTCATATCGTCCGTAATTATCACTCCATCAAATTTAAGCTCATCACGTAAGAGATAAGATACAAAATATTGAGAAATACTCGCTGGGTATTTATTATCAAAATCCGGATACAAAACATGAGACATCATTATTATGTCTATATCTGTATTTTGTATAACATATTTAAAAGGAAAGATTGATTCCATTAACGCTGAAGTGTCCGTATGTACGGCCGAGAGATTATTATGCGAATTTAATGAATTATTTCTATGCCCAGGAAAATGTTTAATTACTGGAATTATTCCGGCATCAAGATACCCGTTAACCATGCTTGCCCCAAGAACTCCTATTAACTCATCCTTAACACGAAAAACTCGTTGATACATAAATGAATCAGGATCCGAAATATTCTCAAGAACTGGAGAAAAATTAATATTTACACCTAAAAACAAGAGTTCGTTTCCTCGCGACAAAGCCGTCTCGTACGCTTCTCTGAGAGAAAAGATTTCATACTGTGCCTTAAGTTCTTTTTCTGGAAACCGCGACTTACTACCTCCCTCTTGGTCTACTGATATAAACAATCTAGGGTAATTATCACCAACCGATTTCTGAAAAAACCTTATTATATTTCTAGTTTCAGTGGTTGTCCCTATGTTTGAATTTAGCAATATTATAGAGCCAACTAATTTATCTTGAATTAGAGAAATCAATTCTTCTGTTGAATTTTCACCCCAATAACCAAACAAGAGCATTTGTCCGACCTTTTCTGTCATGGTCATTGACCTTATATATTCATCCACCGTCTTTTCAGTGTCTAGTTCACTAGGTGTAACAATGGTTTCTTCAACGACATCAACTCTTTTTTCTTGCACTAATAATATTATTGCAAAAATAGACGTTGATATAATTATTACAGCTATTAATGTTTTTTTCACACGAAAGGGCATATTAACTTTTAAACACCCACTTTTTTGAAAGGATAAAATTCCACACAAAAGTTGCTATTGTTGCAATAAAAACAGCAACGACATCAGTTTGATTTAATAAAAACACAAACAAATACATAACAGATATATTGATCAAAAGACTCGAGAGAACAACAGTATAAAATTTAATAATTTCAAGGGATGAAATACCGTCTTTCTTATTAAAAGTCCAAAATCTATTTAAAATAAAACTATTAATTGTTCCTACAAAGAAAGAAATGGCTTTTGCGATTATGATATGGTCGGCAAAAATATTAAATGTTCTCGTTAATAGAAAATAAATAACAATGTCCACAAAAGTATTTACTACCCCCACCATAATAAATTTAAAGACTTGCTTCTGGTGAACTGGGCCAAGGTCACTAAAGTATAACTTAATCATTTCGGCAAATGCTTGAGTAATTACACCAAGATGTGCGCCTGAAGACTTACCTCTTTTCCTAGGATAATGACTCACCGGAACTTCTTTTATCTCAACGTTCTTCTCTTGTAAGCGCATAAGCAGTTCTGCGCTGATCATTGCTCCCTTAGACTTAAGAGTCATATTTTCTACAAGACTCCGTTTAATTAATTTAAAGGCACCATCAATGTCTCTGATTCGCAATCCAAATAATAAAAAGTTTAATATATTCCAGCCCTTAGCATTAACCTTTCTCATAAAAGCATCTTGTCTATTTTCTCTATACCCAATAACAACATCGTATTGATTAATGTGGGGCAAAAGGAGGCTAATCTCAGTTAAATCAAATTGCATATCTGCGTCAGAGAAAAAAATATAATCATAGCGTGAATTACGGAAACCAGAGATTAAAGCAGCTCCATATCCAAGATTTTTCCCATGATTTATTAAAATTAAATTCTTATATTTAGATTTGAGCTCTTTCACAACCCCCTCAGAAGAGTCAGTACTACCGTCGTTAACGATAATCACCTCATAAGCACCTACTCGAGGTTCGTTCTCAAGATACTTGAAAGCAGATTCTATTGTCCGTCTTAGATTCTCCTCCTCATTATACGCAGGAAAGAATACTGATAATGAAATTTCTTTAGGCATAATTTTAAATAAAAACGGCTACCCCGCCCAATAGTTATTTACAAACAAAATTATTGTAGTAGCTAGCAACAAAATGCTTACAAAAACATATGTAAGTTTTATATATTGATTTTTAAACGAAGCGATGAGTATGTATATTGGAAACAATACTAAAACATATCTTCCGATACTCATAAGCGACCCTGTTGAAAGTGGTAACAGTAACGCTGAGAGTACATACAACCCATAAGAGACCCTCACTCTCAAAAGAACCAAAATAGCTGCAATAAATGCTCCAACAGCAAACATCACATCAAGCCCGAAATTGGCCATCGCAGGTGCTGTGTTAAAAGTGAAATGCTCCTTATTTAAAATAAATGCACGCCCAAAAGTATCTTCGACCTCTAAAAAGAGGAAAAAGTCTCCAAACACAAAGTAATGATAAGCAAAAAATAGTGCTAGTGCCAAAGGGATAAGTAACACAGGAACAAAGCTTTTTACAAAACTAAAAGAAGTAACTACTGAAAATCTAAGATTTTTAAAATTATTAGTCTTATCTCTAATAAATTCATAGACGAACGGGATGAGCAAAAGCACTCCTGTAACACGAGTAATAGCGGCGAAAAAACCAAAAAGTCCAGCAAGCCAATATTTTTTTTCTCTGATAAAATAAAAAGAGAGAAGCGTAAATAACAAGAAGAGAGACTCTGTATAAACAACATTGAAGAAAAAAGCTGTTGGGAAAATTAATAAATAAAATATTGGCTCTATCGGCTTAATTTGTGGATGATACTTTTCTATAAGCCTGTAAAAAACAACTAAAGCAAGAAGCAAAGAGACTGTACTTATCAGCCAACCAGACATCGTTAATGACATGAATAAGATACCAGAAACCAAAAACATCAAAACGGGATACAGTGGGAAGAAAACAATATTTGAAAGAGACCCCTCTTTATAAGAGTAGCCATTTTCTGCAATATCAATGTACCAAGCAGAATCCCACTTGCTCCTAGAGTCAACAAAGTTTTCTCCCTGAACCTGAACTCGTTGGTCCTGATTTATCCAGTCATAGGAAGTATCAGGCTTTAAATTAAAGCGGTCGTTGGAAAAAACAGCAAACAAGCCTATTGCAATCAGCCATATTGTAAAAATTATAAAAACAGAGCGAAGTCTCATTAATTAACAGAATACCACAAATAACAATCATTAATCTAATTTTCATACTAGATTAAAACAAGATTATGTGAAATCGACTTCCCAACATCTTACCAACTAGGCGACCTAGACTCTCTAAAGGGGTTGCGTCATTCATTAGGTATATGGAAAACGCAACAAAAGTAGGGCTTTCAGGAGTACCCCAAAAAGAACAAACCCCTGAAAAGATTAAATACTGCCTTTATGCGAGAAAAAGTTCTGAATCGGAGGAGCAACAGGTGTTATCTATAGATTCGCAAATCAATGAGATGTTGGGGATGGCAGATCGCGAATGTCTTGAGATAGTAGAGACTAAAAAGGAGTCTCATTCTGCCAAGGAGGCCGGAGCGCGTCCAATCTTCAATGAGATTGTGGAGGAGATAAAAAGCGGCAAATTTAACGGGATTATGACCTGGGCTCCGGATCGCATCTCAAGGAATGCGGGAGATTTAGGCAAAATAGTGGACTTGATGGACGCAGGTCTCTTAAAAGAGATACGCACCTATGGTCAGAAATTCACAAACAGCCCAAATGAGAAGTTCCTGCTTATGATACTGGGGAGTCAGGCAAAGTTAGAAAATGACAACAAAGTAGTAAATGTGAAGCGAGGGTTAAGAGCAAGATGCGAGATGGGGCTCTGGCCATGCACCGCCCCGACAGGATATCTTAATAGCAAGAATAAAGATGAGAAATGTCATGTCTTGATTGATCCGCATAGAGCGCCGATTATCAAAAAGATGTTTGAAAAATCGGCGTATGAAAAATGGAGCGGCAGAAAGATTCATAGCTGGTTAAAAGATGAGATAAAATTTAAGACCAAAAACAACAAAGCGTTAACATTAAGCAATGTTTATATTCTTCTGCGCAACCATTTCTACTATGGCACATTTGAATATCCAAAAGGAGGAGGACGGTGGTATCAAGGTAAACATACACCGATTATTACCAAAGAGCTGTTTGATAAAGTGCAAGAGAGTATCGTCACCCATGTGATTAAAACAGAAAGCAAGGAGTTTGCCTTTACTAAGCTGATGAAGTGCGAACTCTGCGGATCAGGAATTACTGCTGATGAGAAATTCAAAAAGTAGAAGAACGGCAATGTGCATCGCTATGTCTATTACGGATGCTGCAGATTTCAGGATAAAGACTGCAAGTCAGGGTATATGAGAGAAGAAGCTCTTATAGAGCAATTGACTGAATTAATGGATAAGATTCACTTGGACGAGATTGGAATGAAAGAAAGAATCAAGGTTGAAATTGAAAGGCATAAGAAATTTCAATCAGGACTACTTAGAATTAAAAGTAAAACAATAAAAGTAGCGGATATAGATATACGGAATTATGCGAAATATATTCTAAGGGACGGCAGTATTCTTGAAAAAAGAGAATTGCTATCGTGTCTCCGCAGTAAAATTTTAATGAGCAACAAGCAGATAAGTATTGGGTAATATGTCCCAGCTTAAAACAACCCCGCACATAGGGCACTATGTGAGGGGTTGTTTTATTTTGGTATCTGAGCCCTAAAGGACTGCTGTTTGTACTCACACTACTTGTGAACAAACAGGGAGCCCTCTCAGACTCCGAACCTCTCACTAAGTGGTGCTCTCGAGAGGAATCGAACCTCTATCACGAGCTCCGCAAGCCCGCATTCTATCCGTTGAACTACGAGAGCAAAGGTAATGGCGGGGGGTGTTCATTGAACTACTCACTCCTCCCTTGGTGGGGCGAGGACAATATATAAATTAAAAATGTATAATTTCAAAAAACACTTTTGGTGCGCCCGGAAGGACTTGAACCTTCGACCATCGGCTTAAAAGGCCGCTGCTCTACCAACTGAGCTACGGGCGCAAAATACTTAACTACATACTATAATGAACATATTTAAGCTAACAACATCGTAGCTCAGCTTGCCCCGCCCGGCGGGGTGAAGTAGAGCTACGGGTATAAAATAATAGAAATAGAATAACCTGTTTTTCCAATTTTATCAAGTTAAAACCTAAGTAATTTGGAGATAGTCTCTGAAAATGACTCTTCAATCTTTTGCTCTTTTATAAACAGTAGAAGAGTTTCTCTTATTGTCTCTGGATCAGCTTCTCCTAAAGGTATAATTATATGAGGCATGAGTGTCTTATTAGATTGGAGTATAAGTTGCTTTGTATAAGGAGGGTTATAATCCACCCAGAAATATTCTAAATTTTCAAAAAGATAAAGCTTACCCCCAACCACTACTCCTTTGTTTGAGATGGAGAAGTTAACAATACTTGGTTTCTTTGCCCCATACATAAGTATAGAGAAGCCTGAGACTCCGACGAGAAAAGTTAATAGAAAATTCTTTATCAAAATAGTCCCAACAGTAAGAGATATAGTTATGATACCTACAGCCCAAAACCAATCAGCTGTTTTCCTATGAAAAACAAATTCTGGGGCTTGCCATGAGATAACGCTGTTCCCTTTGATAACTGGAGGTGTTGTCTCTGGTTTTTTGTCCATCTATTTATTTTATCATATATGAAGTAATAAATGAAAAGATTATTTTTGTTGTTTTATTATATAGAATATAAAATAAGTTATTAATTTAGTCCTAACCTAATAATAAGCAATTAATTATTGTGACTTTTTTAATTTAAGGTATTATTATAGATAATTAATATGCCACCAAGAATTTTAAAAAGTCGTGTTGGTTTGATGTCAATTATAGCCTTGACGATTTTACCGATTATTTTATGGATAGTTATGCGTCCTCTTTGGATGCGTTTTGCTGATCCATTTTTTGCATTGACGAGTATTGGGCAGATAACTGCGCTTATAGGTGTTACTCTTTTTGCATTAACTCTCATTCTAAGTGCACGCTTTCATTTTCTTGAAGAATATTTTGGTGGACTGGATAAAATGTATAATATACATCATATTTCTGGGGTAATAGCTTTTACTTTTCTCGTAATTCATCCATTAATACTAGCTATAAGGCTTATACCAATTTCTGTTGTTGAGTCGTTAAAGTTGTTAATACCAGGTGGTGATTGGATTTTAAACTTCGGGATATTTTCATTACTATTGATGATGTCTCTCCTTACTATCACTTTTTTTGCTAAGTGGAGATATCAATATTTACGATTTGCTCATCAGATTTTAGGAGGAGCTTTTTTCTTAGGTGCACTACATACATATCTTATACCCAGTGATATTTCACAGAATATTCTCTTGCGTATATATATTATAGGGTTAGTTACTTTAGCAATTACTGCATATTTATATAGGACGGTATTTGGTAGAATATTAGTGAAAAAGTATATATATATAATTGAAGCAGTTAATGATCTTGGGCAAGATATTACAGAGTTGGTAATGAGGTCAGAGGGAAAAGTAATGCATTATAAACCAGGGCAGTTTCTATATGTAACCTTTATAGATGGTGGTATAGATAATGAAGCACATCCAGTCTCAATAAGTTCTGCTCCAACAGAAGATATATTGCGTATTACATTTAAAATGCTTGGTGACTGGAGTTCTAGTTTAAAAAATATTAATGTCGGTTCAATCGCAAAGATTGAAGGACCCTTTGGAAGTTTTTCATATCTAAGGTCAATGTATAAAAAACAAATATGGATAGCCGGTGGTATTGGGGTCACCCCGTTTCTTAGTATGTTGCGTAATATGAAAGTAAATAATAGAAAAGATTTAAATATTGATTTTTATTATGCTACCAAAACAGCAAATGAGATGGTGTTTAGAGATGAGATCCAACAAATTTCAGAAAATAATCCAAATATTCGGCTTATTCCGTATATTTCAGATGAAAAAGGATATCTTAATGTAGGTGCAATTAAAGAGCTAAGCGGTGATATTACCGATACAGATATATTTATATGTGGACCACCTCCTATGATGTATAGTTTGACTAATCAATTTGAAATTGAAAAAATTCCGAAAAACCTTATACATATTGAATCATTTAAATTATTATGAAAAAGTTATTTATTACAACAGTAATTATTTTTTGGATTATAATAGGTTCTCTTTTAACAGTTGAATTGGTTTCTAATAAAATTAGTCCCATTAAAGAAAAAACGAATAAAGAGGTACAAGAACCTTTGGTAAATAAGCAAATATCAAATGTTATAAATAAGAAGGAAAAATTATTTATTCCAGACGGCAGTTTTTCCACACCAAGTGATAGTGCAAAATTCTTAATTGGGACAAAAATTAAGACAATTGCAAAAGTTCGTGTGCGACAAGATCCTACTACCTTAGGAAAATTTATTGCCATGGAAAAAGATGGAGCGAAAGGGGTAATTATTGATAACCCAGAGAGGGCTGATAATTATTGGTGGTATTATATAGAGTATAAAAGTGGTGTTAAAGGCTGGTCCGTACAGGATTTTCTTATACAGGATTTATCAAAGGTTATTAATACACCACCACCTTCACAGGATATTCGAAAGTGTACTTCATGGTCTTATGGTGATTGGGATGCATGTACTACACTTGGGATACAATCACGATCTGTTCTTGCGTCTTCACCAGATGGGTGCTTGGGTGGAGTTCCTGTAACATTTCAACCTTGTATATATCTCTCTCCTCCTCCGACTCCTAAAAAAATAGGTTTGACATATGCTGATGTAGCTACACATAATAATGCTAATAATTGTTGGCTTATTATCTCAGATAAGGTGTATGATGTGACTCAATATATACTATATCACCCTGGGGGACAGAGCCTTATCATAAATAGTTGTGGTGCTGACGCAACAATGCTCTTTACTTCAAATATGGGTTCAGGTTACAACCACTCTGGAGGTGCAAATAATCTGTTGTCTAATTATTACATTGATAATCTAAACACCGCACCATAAAAATAAGATATCTCCTGTGTCATTACATGGGTAAATTTTTATAATTGATTTTTTGACGATTTGATATAAGTATATCAAATCGTCAAAAAATGGACGCTTTTTATATATACCCGTGG
>CAZLLR010000025.1:0-5855 GCA_964560655.1 uncultured Candidatus Saccharibacteria bacterium
ACAATTTCCACCTACTATAGTTGTCACCCCTTGGCGAAAAAAACTCTCTTGTCTCGGTGAAGAAAAAAGTGTGAAATGGGTATCTGAGTGAGCCGTTGTATCTATAAACCCCGGGCAAACATATTTCCCTTCAGCGTTTATAATTTCGTCAGCTTCAACTCCAGAAAGATTGCCGACTTTTTTTATCTTATCATCTACTATGCCGATGTCTGTCTTGACCCCTGGTTTTCCTTTCCCGTCAAAGACAGTGCCGTTTTTTATTAATATAGAATAGTGAGCCATTGTTTTTATTATAACTATTAATCTATTATCCTGCTAGGGCAATAATCATTCCGATTATAGCAAATATAATACTTATAATCCAAAAGCGCATTGTCACTTTATAAGAAGGCCAGCCCAACGCTTCAAAATGATGATGAATAGGCGCCACGAGAAAAACTTTTTTGCCATTTCTAAGTTTCTTTGAGGCAACTTGTATTATGACTGAACCTGATGCAACAAAAAGAGGAAAGGCAATTATCGGTAAGACTACGACAGCTTCTGTCAAGAAAGCGACCACCGTAAGAGCAGTTGTTAATCCTAAGACACCGGTCTCTGTCATGTAGAAACGTGCCGGAGGTATATTAAACCAGAGAAATGCTAAAATTCCACCTGCCACCACAGCACAAAAAGCCGCCAAGTCGATCTGATTTTGGAAAAAAGCGATACCGGAATAAGCAGAAAATATAGTAGCAAAGATACCGCCAGATAATCCATCTATGCCGTCTATCACACCACCAGAGAAGAGCGCCAACATCATAACCATAAAGAAAGGGACGAAAAGAAGGCCGAGAGTAACTTCTCCGTAAAAAGGGATAAGTATACTAGAAATGCCGAGCTTTATAAAAAACCACCAAGCCCCTATCGCACCAATAGCTAATACCAAGACTACTCGTTCCGACAATTTAAGCCCACCAGCAATATATTTCCCTTTTCCATATATCACAAGAAGGTCATCTGCAAGCCCCACCATAGAACCAGCAAAAAGGGTAAAAATAGGAAGCCAAGTCTGAGACCGGCTTAAGAAATCAAGCTTTATGGCCAAAGGGCTTGAGAATGCCACTGACAGAAGACGAAAGATAACTACAACGATGAGTACACTCACCCAGATCAAGATACCACCCATGCGGGGTGTGCCAACCTCTTTCTCTTTATGAAGATTATTAAAGATAGGTGTTCCTCCTCCACCAAGACCATTTTCCCGGGCCTTTTTCTTCCACATCTTATGTTTATAAAGATAATGAGTTAGAGCAGGCGCCAAAATAATACCTATAAAAAAGGCGACTGTAGCCGGTACGAAAACCTTAAAGACGTCTATAATCATTAGGCTAAATTATACCATCTTTTATAAAATATTCAAAAAAATACCTTTTTACCTTACCTCCAGCTAGAACCATATATAACTCTAGTCATATCAAGGTGGCACCTTGATATGACTAGAGACTTTCAAAAGTAGCCTTCATCAACTTCTTCATGTCTTCAAAACGACCTTCTTGCGAAGACCCTAAGACGACCGCCACCACTGGGTGCATAAACCCAGCATCAAAGATGACAGCCAAGTTCCCGCCTGCTAAATCTGTGTACCCCGTCTTTGAGGCAAGTATCCCCGAGACAGAGGCTGTTAAGCTGTCGCTATTTTTGATATTATGCTTCGCTTCCCTGGAACTAACTTCAAGTGTTGAATATTGTGTCACTTCTAAAATATTCGGATTATTTTCTAATATATATAAAAAAAGTTTGGCCATATCCTCTGAGGAACCATAGGCACCAGAGACACTACTACTCAAATCAAGTCCTGTTTCATTAAGGAAATACGTTTGCTTCAATCCGATCTCTTTTGCAAATTTATTCATCTCATCTATAAAAGTTTCTTTATCTCCTCCAAAGGAAAAAGCACTTATAGCAGAAGCGACAGCTGAGGCTCCGTCATTTGAAGATTTCACTAAAGTAAAGTTTAACAGATCATCAAGCCTCCACCTCTCCCCCACTAACAATTTATCGTCACCCTCCACCATTATATCCTCCTCACTTATCTCTACGATAGAGCTGGCCGGCACTTGATCCAAGGCTACTAGAGCGGTCATCACTTTCACTATAGAAGCCAGTGGAAGCTGAATATTCTTATTAAGTTCAAAGATAGCCTCCCCTTTGGCAATATCAAATACATACACTGACTTGGCCTCAAGTCTAATGCCGTCAAAATAGTCTCTTTCCACTGTACGGTAGGTATAATCATCACCTGTCTTGTGTATAGGCAAAAAGAAAAACGAGATGCCTAAAACCAGCACCGCCAGGATAACAATAATTATTATTTTATAAATTCGTTTCAGTTTCATCTGTATTTAAGCTATTAATATTAATATCTTCTTCTGTCTGATTTGGCTCGCTTGTTTCCACACTCCCTCCACTATTCTTTGCTAAATCTTCCTCAAGCTCTTTAAAAGTCTCATTTACCTTCTTCTCCTCCTCTCCTATCTCAGAGATGGATTCTTCCATTTTTTCGTTAAAATCTTTATATTCGGGCAAATCCTCTACCTTCTCTATACCAAGAAACTGTAAAAGTTCAAAGCTCGGACGATACATAAAAGCTCTCCTGTCACTAGGATTAGCTATCCTTTCTACAAGGCCCCTTATCAAGAGATTACGCAATATAAAGCCGGAATTCACACCTCGAACATAATCTATCTCTGCCTTTATTATAGGCCCTTTATACGCAACTATCGCAAGTGTCTCTATGGCAGCCGGAGAGAGCTTAGAGTCATATTCTTCTTTTGCCATCTCTCTTACCACGCTCGCCACTTCAGGAGAAGTCGCAAGCATTACGAAATCATCTTTCTTCATAAGTCTAATACCCCGCCCAAGTGAATTCAAACTTTCCGCTAATTTTGACACGGCTTCACTTACTTCCGACTCCCCCACCTTCAAAAGACTTGCCAAGCTTTTTATCCTTTGCGGTTCTCCTTTCATAAAGAGTATCGCTTCAATTTTATTTTCTAAATTCATCCCGTTAGAGATTTTTTCTTCTATCATTTTTTGCTTTTATATTTTATTTCTTGTAATTTGCCGTTATCTCTAACGGGATTCATAATTTTTTATTGTATCAAACTTACAAAATTTTTATCCTTTTGATTTATTCATACTGACAATACATAAATAAAAGTCATAATACATCTTACGTCTTTATAATATCTATATTACCAAAGTTGTGCTCTTGGTCCACTATCACAAGCCCCCTCTTCACCAACTCAAGCACCGCTAAGAAGTTCACTATCACCTCACCTTTCTCTTTTGACCCATTGTTAAAATCATTAAAACTCATCTTTATCCCTTTCTCTATCCTTCCTACGATATCTCTTATCTTTTCCTCTAAGCTAACTACTTTCTTGATAGCCGCCTCAGGGATTATCTCTTTGACAGGAAGACTCATCAAGACCTTCTTCATCGCTTCAAATAAACTCACCGTTTCCACCCCAATAGGTTCTATAAACTCCGGTTGTATACCCGAGAAAGGTTCTCTATTGTAAAGGATATTTTTCCCGAAATTATTTTTTATGTTCTGCCCTAAGTGCTTTATCCTCCGATATACCTCCAGCCTTTTCTCGAGGTCACCGATACTCTCCTCCTCTTCTTCAGTCAACCTCAAACTTGGCAAAAGAGAACGAGACTTCATAAGCATCAAGGTTGAAGCCACCAAGAGGAAACCGACTGCCTCGTCTATGGGGAAGTCTTTAAGATTCTTAATATACTCAAGGTACTTATCGGCGACATCAGTAAGGGAAACTTCGTTTATAGACAATTTATCGTCTTCAATAAGCTCTAAAAGAAGCTCGAAGGGGCCTTCAAATTCTCCTGATTTCACTTTATAAGTTTGCCCTCCATTTTCGTGCATATGCCTTAAATAATACCATTTTTAACCAATTTTACCAGCATATTGCAACGGCTACCGAGATAATCTCGGTAGCCGTTGCTTACCCTTATAAAAATTTATTACTTTTTTTTCTTAATCTCAATACTAAGCTCGTCAAGCTGACTCTGAGGAACCTCTCCAGGTGCTCCAGTCATAAGCTCGCGACCATCGCCCGTCTTTGGGAAGGCTATAACTTCGCGAATATTTGGTTCACCTTGCAAGATGGAAAAGAAACGGTCAAAACCAAGAGCAATCCCACCGTGCGGTGGAGCACCAGAAGAAAGAGCCTTTAGCATATGTCCAAAGTCCCGCCTTATCTCATCCTCGCCAATGCCTATTATCTCAAGAGTATTCTTAAGCATTTCGCTTTTATGACTTCTTATACTACCGCCTCCTATCTCGCTTCCATTTAGTACAATGTCATATTGATCAGATAATATTTCATCAATCTTCTCTTTATTCATAAACATTTTTTGGTATTCTACCTGGGGAGCGGAAAATGGATTGTGGGTAAATGTCCACTTACCACTGTCAGTCTTTTCAAAAAAAGGAAAATCAACAACCCACAAAAACGCGAGAAGATTAGGATCATCTTTATCTTTCCTTATATCCGGCCTATCGTTGCCGTATTTCTCCATCACCTCTTTGTACGAAATACGAGGAAAGGGCTTTTCTTGAATTTTCTTTTCAGGATACAACTTCTCCACAACCTCTATTATAAGATTTTCTATTAAGCTCATTATATCTTCATTTGTCACAAAACTCGCTTCAATGTCCACTTGAGTGAATTCCGGCTGCCTGTCTCCCCTTGTGTCTTCGTCGCGAAGGCATTTGGCAATCTGAAAATATTTCTCCATCGCCGAAGCCATCAATATTTGTTTATACTGCTGAGGCGCTTGAGGGAGCGCATAAAATTTTCCTATTTCAAGCCGAGACGGCACTATATAATCACGAGCTCCTTCTGGAGTTGATTTTGTAAGAAGGGGAGTTTCAATTTCTGTAAAATCTTTATCTGACAAATAGTCGCGAATAAATTTTATCACTTTATGCCGTAATCTCAGGTTCTTCTGCATTCTCTCTCTGCGTAAATCAATATAACGATACTCTAGGCGATGCTCTTCGCCTACATCATAACCATCGCCATCTATCGCAAAGGGTGGCGTCTCTGCTTCATTTAAAATTTTTACTTTCACCACCTCTATCTCCACTTCACCAAGAGGCTGTTCGGCATTTATCATCTTTTCTGGTCTTTTGTTCACTATACCCTCTACTTCTATAACCCACTCCGTGCGAACTTTGCTTCCTGCTTGGTGGGCCTCTTCATGGTTTGGTAAGACAACCATCTGCACCTTACCTGAAGCGTCGCGAAGATCTATGAAGATGAGCTTACTATGGTCTCTCCTTATATCCACCCAGCCAGAAAGAAGAACTGTCTCCCCAACCTTGTCTTTAATATCTTTAATTAATGTTCGTTGCATAAGCTTGATTTTACCATAAATACTAGAAAATTAAAGCTTAGTTATCCCAAAGGGCTTATTGCCATAATTTCTAACAAAGATTATACTTTTTAAAGGTAGTTTACGCCGATTTAGCGTTAAAATGCTTATATATCAAAATAACACGGTCGAAAATTGTAAATTTTTACTAATTTTTAACAATATTAATTATGTTTGGATTTTTTGAAGGAAATAAAAAACCAGAAGAACCAAAAGTAGAAGAAACTACATCAGAAGATGTAGTAGAAAATAATTCTGAAGAGAAGGAGAAAGAAGTTCAAAAACCATTATCACCAGAAGAAAAAGTTGCGATCAGCGCTGGGCATCCATTAAATATGGATAGTACTGTTCATGTGGAAACAGACGAGAAATCATTTGAAAAAGACCAGAAAGAAGCTGCTTAATCTTAGACT
>CAZLLR010000026.1:0-5479 GCA_964560655.1 uncultured Candidatus Saccharibacteria bacterium
CCGGAGCCGACATACGCTCTGTCCAATCTCTTCTCGGGCATTCTAATATCTCCACCACTCAGATATATACACATATTACAGACAAGCAACTAGGCGACATACACAAGGCTTTCCACGATAAACGAAGAAAATAAAAATACCGCCCCACACACAATAGTGTAGGACGGTATATCTACTTCTCCTTAAGAAGGTCTTCAATACCCTTATTAAACTGGGTATCTTTTTTAACCTCCCCTTGCTGAGCTTTACTAAACTCAGCCATTTTTATGTTATTTATTTTTATCGTCTTAACAACGACAAAGGCGATAAAAATAATAACGATAATAAATAGAACTGAATCTAGTAAATTGACCTTGTCTGACATTTTTTCTCTCCTTGTCTATAATTCTATAAAAATAAAGAACTTTTTAATTTAGTCTATCTTTAATCATACATCTTTTAGATACTTTGTCAAGCTTGAATGCTGGGATTTTACCCTTTCAAATCCACAATATTTTTACCATTTTAGTTATTATTTACTAACATCAAAATCAATAAATTTAATTTCTGTAGAATGCCCCTCTATGACCGTTCTAAAAGAAATTAAGATTTTTGATTTTGAAAATACACAAAAACTACTTCAATCCGGCTTTTATAAAAGCCTTGAAAAGTGGGTGTGGTGCAAGTGGACGAGATTTGAATTCTGGGTGAAATTGCGCCCCTACAAAAAATGGATGCTCTTTTATTGGAAGTTCTATTATCTCTACCAAGTTTTCATCTGGAGAAGTGCCCGACAATACAAGCCCTTTATTTTCAAACAATGCCCTAAACTCATTGTTAAACTCATAACGATGCCTATGCCTTTCAGAGACTTTCCTTGTCCCATATGCCTTACGACTTATCGTGCCATTTTTAAGGACACATGCATATGCCCCTAAACGCATAGTTCCTCCGAAATTTTTGTCCATTAGATTTTTCTTCTGCGTGTCCATTATATCTATAACCAAACTTCTACTCTTTTCATCTATCTCTCTTGTATTCGCTTTCCTTATACCACAGACACTTCTAGCAAACTCTATCACCGCAAGTTGCATACCATAACAAATACCTAAATAAGGTATTTTGTTTTCTCGGCAATACTTTATAACCTTTATTTTCCCTTCTATCCCTCTTGAGCCAAAACCACCAGGGACAATGATACCGTTAAACTTGTCGAGCATAACGGACATTTTTTTCGCTGTCATTGTCTTTCCTTCAAATTGACCTGAGTCAATCCACTCAATCTCGGGTTGTAATTTTAAACTCCAAGAAGCATGTTTCACTGCCTCTATGACCGATAGATATGAGTCGGACAATATAAAATCTCCAGTACTAAAGTATTTACCAACAATCCCTATTTTTACTTTCTTAAGACTTTTATCATTAGCGATATTTACAAATCTTTTCCATTCTTTCAAATCTTTTTTACGGTTATTGAGGCCAAACTTTTTTAAAATTTTGGCGCCAAAATTTTCTTTCTCAAGATTTATCGGGATCTCATAAATATTATTTACATCAGGGGCAGATATAATATTGACCTTATCGACATTACAGAAAGTTGCAATCTTCCTCCTGCGAGGTTCATCTATATCTCTTTCTGATCGACACAATATAAAGTCTGGTTGGATACCTGTTGAGTTCAGAGTCTTTACCGCGTATTGGGTAGGCTTTGTCTTCATCTCGCCAACTTTGCTTGGCACAGGAAGATAACTCACTAAGACAAAAGCTACCTGATGAGGGTGCCTTAAGTGCATCATACGAGCCGCCTCAAGGAAGAGGATATTCTGATATTCGCCTACCGTTCCTCCCACCTCCACTATCACAAAATCAGCCTTGGCCTTCTTGCCAGCAAGCTTAATTCTCCTTATAACCTCCTCTGGTATATGAGGCACCACCTCCACACACCTTCCTTTATACTCAAGATTTCGTTCTTTGTTTATAACTGTCTGATATACCCTACCAGTAGTCATATAATTATTTGATAGAATATCTACATTTAAGAATCTTTCATAATTACCTATGTCCTGGTCTGTCTCATCTCCATCTTCAGTGACAAAAACTTCCCCATGTTCAGTGGGGTTCATGGTACCGGCGTCTACATTTATATAAGGGTCTATTTTAATGGCTGTTACCTTGAAGCCTTTCCCTTGGAGAATTTTACCAATAGAAGATGCGGCGACGCCCTTACCAACTCCGGACATCACTCCTCCTATAATAAAAATGTATCGAGTCATCCTTTATTGTATCGTAGCAAAAACATTTCTGCAAACTGTGGATAAAAATAGAATATAGAGCACAAAATGTTTCACATTTTATTTTACCCACCACTTTTTTCGTATCTCTTCAATCTCTTTTTTCTCTTTTGATTCTTTAGTGTCCTTTCCTTTCTCACCGAGTTTCTTAAGCTTCGTATCATCTAATCTAGAAAGCTCTACAACTTTCTCCTCAAGATACTCTTTAGTGTTAAGCTCCGGATTATCTAATACTTCTTCCAAAAGAGCATGCAGTATAAAGCCAATTCTCGGACCAGGCTTCTCTCCAGCAGTTTCCATTATCCTTGCACCATTAACTTTAAGCATCCCCACGGTGACAGGTGCTCTCATTGCCTCATCTATCATGGACTCATATTTGCGAAGTCTATAAGGGGTCTCTTTGGGCCTACCCATACCTATCCTGTCACAAAAACGCACCTTCATAAGATCCCACACATTCTCCTGTCCGACATTTCTCACTATCCTACGGACAGCCGAAAGAGTAATCTTCTCCACGTCTGAAAAGAATAAGTGGTAACGGACAAGTTTAGTAATAGTATCGATGTCCTTTTTAGGAAATTTAAGTTTAGCTAAGATCTTAACGGACATCTTCCCTCCTACCACATCATGTCCATAAAAAGTATAATCTTTCTTTTGTTCGTCCCACCTTCTTGATTTTGGCTTGCCAACATCGTGCAATAAAGCCGCAATCCTTATGTTTAAAGGAAAGCCCTTGTCAGCTGAATGTTTAAGAGCTTTTATAGAGTGGTTCCACACATCATAGATATGATCTTTATTCTGTTTTACCTGAAAACCTTCTTCAATCTCAGGCATCACATAGGAAAGAAGCCCTGTTTCACGTAAAACATCCATTCCTTTATCTGGGTTATTGGACATTATTATTTTTATAAACTCATCGCGTATTCTCTCTTTGGCAATCTTGTCCAATAGACTCCCCTTCTCTTTAATGGCATTTAGGGTATTTTTCTCAATAGTAAATTCTAGCTCAGTAGAAAATCTAACTGCTCTCATCATACGTAGAGCATCTTCAGAGAAACGCTCAAGGGGGTCACCAACAGCTTTGATTATTTTATTTTTCAAATCTTTCTGCCCTTCAAAAAGATCGATCATCTCACCTGAAACATTATTTAACGCCATCGCATTAACAGTGAAATCTCTCCTCTTCAAATCATCTTCAATGTTATTCGTGAAACTTACTGAATCCGGGTGGCGTTTATCAGAATACTTAGCCTCCATCCTATATGGTGTTATCTCAACGTTTCTAAGGGTTTCATCTTCATCCGCCGTGGCGGATTCATTGACCACACTGACAGTACCAAAATTATTTTCATAAAAAGTCTTTGGGAAAAGAGACACAATCTCTTCAGGTGTAGCATTTGTGGTAACGTCCCAATCCTTTGGTTTTTCCCCTCTTAAGAGATCTCTCACACACCCACCCACAAGAAAAGCCTCAAAGCCATCCTTCTGTAGAGCTTCAGTTATCCATGAAACATCTTTGGGAATATTAAATTTGATCTTTTTAGGCATTTATATATTCTACTCTAAAATTGATTTTTTGCTAAATTTGTTTTATTGTTAAGAAATAATTTGCATAATTTTATGCGGAAAAAATGCGCTCGTAGCTCAATGGATAGAGCACCTGGCTTCGGACCAGGGGGTTGTGGGTTCGAGTCCTGCCGAGCGCATAATAAAAAAGATTTCTGGCTATACGATAACCAGAACAACACCCATTCTATAAAGGACACTTAATTATCCAATACTTTCCTGTGGATAACCCTTGATTTTAGTCCATTTAAATACCTTAAAATTAAGTAAATAAAAGACCAAAACTGGGGATAACCTGGGGAAGGTGGGGATAAAGGACAAATGTCCTTTAGAAGATACTGTCCAATAAAAACCCTTATTTTGCAATAAAACGGCTTCATATAAGATTATAAAAGTATTTTACTATATATTATTAGGTTATTAGATATTATAAAAACTATCTATTAAATGTTTCACGTGAAACATTTAATATTTCCTCTAGTCTTCTATATATAATGTATATATCTTATAATCAGCTATTCCATGAATAACATTAATTATATAATCATTCTTGATTCATTTATGATATAATTATCAATACTTTAATGTTAATCATGAAACATGTCACAAATAGATAAAGCTTCTTCTGTCGAAGCCTCTTCAAATCGGCGTCAAGTAGGTGAACTAGGCGAAGGTATAGCTTGTAAGTTTCTCGTGAAACATGGACACAAAATAAAAGATCGTAATTATAGAAAGAAATGGGGAGAGATTGACATTATTAGCGAAAAAGATAATATTATTCATTTTGTAGAGGTCAAAAGTGTTTCACGTGAAATATTACCTACTACTGTTAATCATGAAACAAATGAATATAGGCCTGAAGATAATATTCATCCGTGGAAAATAAAGAAGATACACCGCACCATACAAACGTACCTTCTTGATAAAAAGATATCTGATGAAACAGATTGGCAAGTGGACATAATAGCTGTATTTCTTAGTATAAAAGACAGAAAAGCAAAAATAAGAGTCACGGAGAACATAATCCTATAAAAAAGCCCTAGTCATATACTGTAATAGATAACTAGGGCTTTTATGTTTCACGAGAAACATTTTATAAATCTGTTTCCCTTAGATCTTTTCTTTCTTCTGTATTACCATTCGACTTCCACAGAAGAAAGAGGAGTATCAATACTACTAATCCAAGTATGCTGATGCTGAAAATATTTCCCAAGAAAAATTCTTTTTCTAGATATTTTCTTATATATATGTTGCCTGTTACAAGTACTAATGCCTCCACAAAAAAGAGAACTACTAAAAACCGATAGAGCTTGAAAAATTTTCGTCTATTAACTAAATCTTTATTCTTCATCTACTCCTCCTTTTTGTGTAAGTGTTTAACTTATCCCTATACTTTAGCGAGGATATTATCTTACTCTACCAACTTAATATAAACAAAATTAGTACATTGTCCATATCAACTTGAAATTAAACAATACTATGGTAATATAATGTAGTTAATTTCAAATTACTATTTAGTTTGATGATGAAAAATTAATAACGGGGCGTGGTCCGCCAAACGATAGGCGGATAAATTCCACAACTAACGATTCATGATAAGTGGTACAATAACATAGATAGAGAGAACAATAACGGGGCGTGGT
>CAZLLR010000027.1:0-4859 GCA_964560655.1 uncultured Candidatus Saccharibacteria bacterium
AGCACTTCCACAGAGACACTTTCGTCATTAGCGTATTTTTCTAAGAATTTAAACTCACTCTCCCCTAGCATTTCTTTCAGCCTGCCTGACATGCCATGGTCTATCTTCATAAGTAAGATGAAGCGCAAATCACGCAAGACAAGCTTCAAGAAGATCTTCACGTCAAGGCCAGCCTCCTTCACCTTCCTTATTGGCTCTACTCCTTTCTCCATGTTTTTCCTTGCTATAGAGGCGATAAAATCTTCTATAAGCTCCTTTTGAGGTACAGCTAGGAAGCCTCTTACTTCAGCGCCCTTTATCTCCTTACCACTAACACCAGAGAGAATTTGGTCCAAGAGAGACTGTGCGTCACGGAAAGATCCATCCGAGAGAAGAGATATAAGTCCAGCTGATTCATCATCGATTTTGAAGCCTTCTTTCTTGGCAATATTGATGATAGATTTCTGAATTATACTTTCGGGCAATTTACGAAACTGGAAATTTTGGCACCGTGAGATGATAGTTTTCGGCACTTTCTCAAGCTCTGTCGTGGCAAGGATAAAGATAGCGTGAGCAGGTGGCTCTTCAAGTGTCTTCAAGAGTGCATTAAAAGCCTCTTTAGTGAGCATATGAACCTCATCTATGATATAGACCTTATAAGGCGACTCAAGAGGAGAAAGACGGACAGCCTCCCTGAGAGCCCTTATCTCATCTATACCCCTACTTGAGGCGGCATCTATCTCTATAGTATCATTTACCGAAGCTCCAGCTTCACTAGAGAGGATACGCGCCACACTCGTCTTGCCAGAGCCACGTGGCCCAGCAAAAAGATAAGCATGCGATATACGCTTCAGTTTCACTGCATTTTGAAGGATATTTACAATATGGTCTTGACCCAGAACTTCAGCGAAATTCTTAGGTCTGTATTTCCTATATAAAACTATGCTTTCCATTAAACACTAGTATATCTTAAACTCCACTTATTTTCAAAAAAAGAACCCCGCTTGCATAGCAAGCGGGGTAGACTGTGTATTATAAAATTACGCGGCCTCCAGTACCTTTTTTTGAAAGGTCTCCAAAGATTGCTCCGCAAGAATCTCAAAGATTGTTCTGTATCTCTCAGTGCCTTCGGCGACAATATTAGGCGAGAAATCAAGTGGGTATTTTTCTCCGCCATCCCATACATTTACTGCATAAACACGGAATAACTCTTTATCCATCCACTTTGGATTTTCTCCAACCTTAATAGCTGAGGCTCGGACAAAACGACAACAGTCAGGTGTAAGCCATTCATCAGCAAGGTAAAGTTTGCCTTCTCTATCTCTACCGACCTCTGCCTTAAAGTCGATTATTTCTATACCTCTTTCTAAAGCATATTTTTTCCCTTCTGAATAAACATCCTGAGTAAAGGATACTGCCTCAGGATGTTTATTCGAAACTTTGATTCCTGAGACTGGATCATCAGTCTCCGACTTGTCAGTCGGAGTAAACACAGGTGGTTCAAACAAACTCATCTTGTCTAGTCCTTTAGCGATAAATACTTCGTAGGGATTTTTTATTTCTTTTGAATAAAAGCTACCATAAAGGCTTCCAGCTAGACGGCCTCGCCATATAAACTCATATGGTATCATATCAAGCTTCTTCACTATCACCGCCCTTAAGTGAAGATCTTCTGGATAATCTCCTCTCTCTCCAGGAAGATAATCGTAAATCTTCATACCATAAACCACTAAGTGGTTAGGGATATCCTTGAGAACATTTTCTGCCCAAAAGATAGAGAGTGCATTTAGCACCATCCCCTTACCAGGGACTAAACTACGGTGCACTATATTATGCGTGCTTAATCTATCAGTTGCTACTATAAAGAGGAGATCGGGAAAGTGAGGGATAGTAAAAGTATCCCTCACTTTCCCTTGTCCAAATAAATCTAAACCGTACAAATATGACTTCATCTCTTTACCTCCAGTTTATAGTTTAAGATGAAATTGATTATCTTTAGCCTTAGTCTATTTTTGAGTACTTGTCTTTTCTCTTGCGACATGGTCAAATGAAGAGAAAATTTCAATCACTTTATTAATTACATCTTCAGTGCTACGACTACAAGAAGTCATAATACTTAAACCAAGAAGTGGCTCAACCCACTCAACCCAATCCGCTCTCCCGTATGTATGATAAACGACTGGGCGATTACCACCAGAGATAACCTTGATTAACTCGTCAAAATTATCAATAATGACAACAAGGACTGTCGGTGTTTCGGACTCATCAATCTTACTAAGCTTAAATAGTAAACTCTCTCCACTAAGCTTCGTGACGTTTAAAGACCTTGAGGTTACGCCATGTTCAAGCCAAAGAGGACCACTTATATCCTTATCAATCTTCTTAAGTAGCCTTTCCGAAGAAATAATGATGACATCTTGGTCATATCCTTCCAAGTTATTTCCCATTTTAACTCCTCCATTTGGCTAAGTTTTATTATTTATTTCTTAATGAGCGATATAAATCTATATTACTAATAACAGATTTAGATAAATATTGCAAAGTATTACAAAAAACGCTATTTTAGCTAAAATATGCAGTAAGGAGAAAGCTCAAGTTTCTACTTCTTAAACACTAAGAACTTGAAAGCGTAGAAATTCCAGCTCATCGAAGCTATGGTAGCAAAGACCTTCGCAATATTCTCAAGAAAAGGACCATCAACACCCCCCGGGAGGCGTGTGAAAGTGGTAATGACATAGACGATAGAAGTATTGATGATAAGCCCCCCGAAGCCCGCAAGGACAAAATAAGTAAATTCTTTAACATGAGCTTTCTCTTGGGAACCAAAGGTCCAATACTTGTTCCAGAAATACCCATTAGTAGTGGAGAAAATTGCTGCTATAGAGTTGAGCAATATTATATAGAAGCCAGAATAAATACCAAAGAATAAGCTAAGTAGGTTTAATATTCCGAAGTCTATCATAGTGTTGAGAAATCCTACTGAAGCGTACTTAGAAAACTGATATAACCATATAAATCTCCTTGCAAAAAATGAGGCAATATAAACACCAATGATAAAAGAAGTCGGAATCCCTACAATAAAGACAATCTTTATATAATGAAAGTCTAAACCTATATTATTTAAGACAGGGAGAGATAAGAAACCAGTCAAAATACCGGCAATTATAGTTAAAGTGAAGTCTCTCCTTGTAAACATCTTAGTTTAAAGTGCCCATTACCAGAAGACCGGCGATAATAATAATAGTAAAACCTAGAGAAAACTTCCAAAAATTTTTATTAAAGATACTCATAAATTATTTGATAAGGTTTTTAAATTTTTCTATAAGTGGCACAGGGGCAGGTTCCACTTTATACCCCTTAGACATATAGATGCTCGCCCAGTATGCCACAATAATAGCAGAAAAGATTTTATACAGACTAGAACCTTTTTCAAGGTCTAAATTTGTTATACCTATACCCTTAAGTAACGCTCCTGTTGATTCCATTCTTTTTGTTATCCTTGGATGGTCACTACTGTCTCTTAGTAAGATTATATGAAATTTCTCTGCTAGTTCACCTGACACACTATTTACTCCTACATCAAACCCTTCCATTTCATTATGATTTAATTCTGGAAATAGATTATAAAAAGCTGGTATCTTAACGCTCTCATTAAAAGTTATCTTATAAATATAAGCGATAGCCGAATTTTCAAAAGAAGAATAAATCAATGGGATTTTACCTTCAAGACTACTTGCAAGCTCTTTACCCTTATTTTTAAGGCTCTTAATATCAAGTGAAGTAATAAGACTTCTTGCTTCATTTAATTTGTTACCATTTCCTATAATCTTCAAGAGTGATACTAAACTATAGCCAAGAGCCATCCTCGGAGGAATATCTTCTTCTGGTAATTTTATATAAGGAATCTTGTTTTCCTTGGCAATGTCAAGTAACTTACCGCCACTTGCCATAACAACGACACTAAGCTTCTTGTTTATAGCGCTAAGGAGTGAGCTTATAGGCTCCTCGGTATTACCAGAATAAGAGCTTATTATGACTAAACTTCTCTTTAGTCTTTCGTCAGACATTTCTGGTAAACCGTAATTCATATACACAGTCAGATCTAATCTCGGATACGCCTGCTTTAGTATGTCAGCAGAGAGGTGCGACCCCCCCATACCACAGACAATATATTTATCCTTCTTCGCCAAATTTTCTTCATTGATGACCTCAGGTTCAAGTTTAAACTGCTTTGGGAAATTTTTTATTATCTCGTCCATTTTGTTGGAAATTTATATTTTAATAATAACATATTTTATATAATTCCATTTAAAATATTTTATTATTTTTAAATGGAATTATCTCTCAATTATACCAAAACTCACCCAGAAGGGCGAGTTTTGTATGTGATTAAAATATTTATCACTTTTCATAATTTAAAAATTATTTATAACAATAATAACCAATGTCTTTGCCACTATTATTAGGATTAATCGTATTAATAGCTCTGCTAATATAACCAGAAGGACATGAACAAGCCCCTGTGAACGGATTTGATATTTTACAAGTAGAATCAAGTAGGTCTGTATATATTCCTCCAAATCTATTTATTTCTCCAGTACCGACATTATCTATATTATCAGCAAAACCAGCGGGAATCCCAGTAACTTCAGTCCAATCAACTCCATCTTTTACACTAGTAAGAACGGTAGGATCTGTCTCAGCTCCAGCGCCCCCAAGGCAACCAGTTGAGTCGCAGACGGTACCTGAGGCCTTAATATTACCTACCACCTCCAGTTTTTCTGTCGGTACAGCAATAGTCCCTATGCCGACATTACCAGATAATATAGTATTGCCAATATTTCTGAAACCATTGACTTGAAGTCCCGCTGATTTAATCT
>CAZLLR010000028.1:0-3552 GCA_964560655.1 uncultured Candidatus Saccharibacteria bacterium
GTAAAGAATATGCCGAAGCTATCAATGTAATATATTGGCTTTCTCCTTTTACTGTCCTTTCTGGGCTTGCTGTAGGCATCGGTCCCTTGTTTAGAACATTAAATAAAATGAAAGCAGTTATTATGATAAATTTTTCTGTGATAATATTAGGTATTCTGCCAGGATTTTATCTGATAAAAAATCACGGACTTTTTGGTATGGCAATTATCACTGTGGCATGGTTTGCCGCTTCTGATGTCTTAGCGTTTATTTATATTAGAAAATTTATAAAATAATTATATGGCAGTAATATTTCAACCAGATCGAATATTGTTAAAAGAACAGATAAAAAAGCACAAAGACTATATAAAGGGGATAGTCCTTGATGCTGGTGCGGGTAGCTTTGATAGATACTCGGAACTTTTTTCATTTGAGAAATATTTAAAATTAGATATTGATAAAGCTAATAATCCGGATATTGTCGGCTCAGTTGAAGACATACCCCTGGAAGATAACTCAGTTGATTCAGTTGTCTCAATGCAGGTTTTAGGCGATGTAGAGAATTTAAACAAAGCTGTGTCAGAGTTCCACAGAGTATTAAGGCCCGGCGGGGCGATGCTTCTTACTGAATCGTTAATCTCAGCTATGCACGATGAGCCACATGACTATTGGCGTTTCACTAATTTTTCACTTAAGAATCTTTTTGAGAAGAATAGTTTTGAGGTTGTGTTAGTCGAAGCAAGGGGTGGTTTCTTCGCAAGTGCTGCTCAGAGCATCATTCGTTACTTGATAGATAGATTAGGCTTGTATAATAATTCCTTGGGGAAGGTGTTAAGATTCCCTATAAGCATCTTTGGAAGGATAATGCTTTGGTTAGATAGGAGAGATAATAGTAAAGCCTCTTTGCGTCAGACAATGGGTTGGTGCCTTATCGCTACTAAAAAATAATATGAAAGAGATTATAGTAACAACTAGTTGGGATGATGGGGCAGCGGAGGACACGAAGCTTCTTGGTCTCTTAAACAAATACGAGCTGAAAGGAACTTTCTATATACCAGAGAGTATTGATTATGAAATAGAAGAAGGAAAGAAAATAATAAGAATGTCTGACGATGAAGTTCGGCACCTTGCAGAAAGTCAGGAAGTAGGTGCTCACTCGCTGAGCCATATATATTTTGACAAGCTAAACGGAGAAGACGTGAAAGCAGAGATAAGCGGATCAAAAGGATACCTTGAGGATCTAATAGGAAAAGATATAAAGATGTTTTGCTACCCTGGAGGGGTTTTTACTGATGATGATAAATATGAAGTTAAAAGTGCCGGCTTCTTGGGGGCAAGGACCGTGGACTTATTCAAGTTTGAGGTAGATGATTTCTTCCGGATGCCAACTTCTATAAATTGTTACCCTTTTCCTTTTAGATATGATAGTTTACACGCATTTTTCCAACCACTTTTGAAATATAAAACACAGATATTAAAATTAAAGTTGCCTTTAAAATCTTTCTTAAGCTGGAAAAATCTCACTAAGTCTATGTTTCGTCATACTACCTTGGGTGGCGGAGTTTTTCACCTATGGGGGCATTCTTGGGAGATAGAGAAAAATAATATGTGGAAGGAGCTGGAAGAAGTCTTCAAATATATATCAAACAGAGAAAATGTAAAATATATGACAAATTCTGAAGTCCTTGAGTTTTTTAAGGCAAAGGACTAAAGTTTAAATAAAGATATGAATAAATTAACTCAAACAAGAGATGTGGTAAATAAATTCGTTCCTCTATATTCAAAAGGGGAGTCTTTAGACATTGGTGCTGGTACTGCTAAATATAAGGAGATAATAGAAAGAAAGGTGAATTCGTATAAGACGAGCGATGTGAAGGAGGGTCAGAGCGTTGATTATGTTGAAGATGCTAAGAAACTAAGCTTCAAGGATGAAAGCTTTGATACCATCTTTTGTTTCCAGGTGCTAGAACATTTAGATGTACCAAGGGAGGCAGTCTCTGAGATCTATAGAACTCTTAGGAGTAATGGAATATGTATTGCTACTGTTCCGTTCCTTGTCCCTTCACATGGTGACCCTGGTGACTTTGGTCGCTTTACTGCGGAAGGCCTGAGGTCTTTATTTGAGAAGGAGAATTTTAAAGTACTAGAATACGGTTCCTATGGTGGATTTTGTACTGTACTTGGTGAGTTTGTAAAATTTTTATTTTTGAATCCGTATAAAGATAAAAAATATAGCAGAGTAAGGAGGGCTATTTGGGGGAGGGTGATGAGGGTTTTATATTTCTTTGATAAGATAGGACTTATTAAAAATCCTGATTTTTACGCCAATGTTTATATTGTTGCTCGAAAGTAAATTATAAAATATGAAGATTCTAATTTTACAAGATGATTTTCCTCCAAAGAGCTATGGCGGTGCCGGAGTGGTGGCCTTTAATCTAGCGCAAAGTTTTAAAGATAGGGGGCATGATGTATCTGTTATATCTACCGTGAAAGATAAGGAGGAAGAAGGAGAAGAAGAAATCAATGGAGTTAAAATCTATAACATTTATTCTAGCTATAACGAAAGATGGCGTGCTTATCTGAGCTTGTATAACCCTATGACTATAAAGAAAGTGAAAAGTCTTATGAGGAAGATAAAGCCAGATATCGTCTTTGCTAATAATGTTCATTTCCATCTTTCCTATCACTCTTTAAAATTAGCCAAGAAGAGTGGGGCGAAAGTCTTCCTCATCGCTCACGATGTAATGCTCTTTCATTATGGAAAATTAACGGAGTTTATAAATCCTTGCGACTTATCTATACCCGATAAATTTGAGTATAAAATAAATTTCTTAGAACAAGTTAAAAAATTTAAGAAAAGATATAATCCTCTAAGAAATTTATTAATAAGTCATTATCTTAAGTTCGTTGATAAAATTTTCCCGGTTAGCTTTGCATTAGAAGAAGCCCTTAAAGAAAATAAAGTGAAAAATACTAAGACCGTACATACGGGTATCGATGTTTCTCTATGGGAAGAGGATAAAGTTAAGGTAGCTGAATTTAAGAAAGAATATGGACTACTAGGTAAGAAGATTGTTTTATTTGGAGGTAGATTAAGCGGAGCAAAAGGAGGAAAAGAGATATTAAAAGCAATGATTAAAGTTATAAAGAATGTACCCGAGTCAATTCTTTTAGTCATAGGGGAGGGGAGAGGTTATGAGAAAGATATGGTTGATATTGCAGAAAAATTTGGCTTGAAAAATAAAATTATCTTTACCGGATGGATACTAGGAGATGACCTTAAGTCAGCGTATCATTCAAGTGATGTTGTAGTAGTGCCTTCTGTTTGCTTTGATTCTTTTCCTGTTGTTAACCTTGAGTCTATGGCGTGTGCTAAGCCGGTGGTGGGGACGTGCTTTGGTGGAACATTGGAAGCAGTGGAAGATAATGTTACAGGATTTATCGTGAACCCTTTTAATACTGAAAGTCTGGCAGAGAAAATTTCTTACTTTCTTTTAAATCCACAGAAAGCAGAAGAGTTTGGGAAAAGAGGGTATAATAAAGTGAAAGAAAAATTTAATATTAAAAATTGGA
>CAZLLR010000029.1:0-3295 GCA_964560655.1 uncultured Candidatus Saccharibacteria bacterium
GTGGAGATATTAGAATGCCCGAGAAGAGATTGGACAGAGCGTATGTCGGCTCCGGCTGAGAGGAGGTCTGTGGCAAAACAATGTCTTATGACATGAGGAGTCACCTTCTTGGATATGCCGGCTTTTATAGCGTAATGCTTTATTATCCTTTCTATAGAACGGGGGGTAAGACGAGAACCATTTTTTTTGGCCACACTTTCTTCTGAAGATTGACTTTCTTTATCGTCGCTAGGAATCTGTTTTCCAACTCTTCTGTTATTTATCCTAACAAAAAGAGCTTCATCCATATCCTCTCGAGCATCAATATATTTCTCGAGAGATTCTTTTGCTGTGCTTGAGAGGAATACAACTCTTATCTTCCCGCCTTTTCCCCTTATGGAAAATTCATCTCTCTTGAGGTTTATAGAATCTATATCAAGACTGCATAACTCAGAGACACGAAGTCCCGTAGAGAAGAGTAGTTCTAATATAGCTTTGTCACGTAAAGATTTTAGCCCACTGTCTGGTGGAGTAGTTGGTGCTTCAAGGAGTCTTTCAAGTTCATCCTCAGTGATAAGGTCAAGGTCTCTTTCGGGGACCTTCACAAGGTCAATTCTTTCTGCAGATAGTGAAGATATATCACGCTTGCTTAAATATTTAAGAAAGGCCCTTAAAGCCACGAGATGGTAGTTTTGAGTTTTCTTTGAGATCATCGGCTCCAGGCGGTTTAGCCATAAGCGGTATTGCCTGACTACCTCGTCAGAGATATCTTCTGCCTTTTTAAGTTTACTGTGGGTTAAAAAGCGCTTTAGATAATGATCATAATTTAAGATAGTTTTAAGGCTTCGTCCTCGTTCAACCTCTAGATATTCTAGGAAATCTTTTTTAAGTTGATTGATATTGTACGACATTAGTATCAGTATAACAAATAAGTGTATAAAACCAACGGCTCAATCCGCCGCGGCGGATTGAGCCGTTGGAATAGGTAAGTGATTATTCGCACTCTTTATGAAGAGTAGCGGGTTCGTCCCACCCTACTTGAGCGATGGGGCAAGTCCGCACATTAAAAACCTTAGTAGGTTTTTAATGTGCGGACTTGCATTTTTTAGTAAAACGTTTATTATATCTCGGTAATGTCAACAGTTAATCAATTGGTAAGAAAGAAGAGAAAAAAAGTTGTAAAGAAGAGTAAGTCCGTAGCACTTGCCCGTGGTTTTAACGTACTTAAAAACAAGCCTACTTTTTACCCTTCTCCTTTTAAAAGAGGAGTATGTCTGCAGGTAAAAACTGTTACACCTAAGAAGCCTAACTCTGCCCTACGAAAAGTGGCGCGTGTAAGGCTTACTAATAGTATGGAAGTTACAGCTTATATCCCGGGTATGGGACATAATCTCCAAGAGCACTCAGTGGTAGTTATAAGAGGAGGAAGAGTTAAAGACCTACCTGGTGTTAGATACCATGTCGTTCGAGGTGTGCTTGATACAGCTGGCGTAGAAAACAGGAAGAGAGGACGAAGCCTCTATGGAGCTAAAAGACCTAGTAAAAAATAAATTAAAAAATGAGAAGAAAAGTAAAAAATAGAATAAAAGCAAAACCAGACATTAAATATTCATCTGATGAAGTGGGCAGATTTATAAACTATATAATGCTCCATGGCAAGAAATCTGTGGCAGAGAAAATAGTTTATTCTGCATTTGATGAAATCAAAGAGAAGGCTAAAGCTGAAGACCCTGTGGCTATCTTTGATGAAGCGATGAAGAATGTAGGTCCAACAATAGAAGTTCGTTCTCGTCGTGTGGGAGGAGCAAACTACCAAGTGCCAGTAGAAGTAAGACCTGAGAGAAGAGAGGCTCTTGCTATGCGTTGGATAATTGGAGCAGCAAAATCAAAGAAAGGCTCACCTATACACACTCGCCTTGCCAGTGAATTACTCTTGGCAAGTAAGAATGAAGGTGAAGCGGTAAGGAAGAGAGAAAATGTTCACAAGATGGCAGAGGCAAACCGTGCTTTCGCTCACTTTGCTTGGTAAGATTAAAATTACAGTTATTTTTTAAATTTATTTATGGCACGAGATTACCCAATAGATAAAGTCCGCGATATAGGGATTATCGCACATATAGACGCAGGGAAAACAACCGTTACCGAACGGGTCCTTTTTTATACTGGAGTTTCTCATAAGATAGGTGAGGTGCACGAAGGTGAAGCTACTATGGATTGGATGGAACAGGAGCAGGAGAGAGGTATTACTATCACTTCTGCCGCTACTACTTGTTTCTGGGTGCCTACTTACAGTGAAGGTGATGCTGAAGCTAAACACCGTATTAATATTATAGATACTCCTGGCCACGTTGACTTTACTGTAGAAGTGGAGAGGTCTTTGCGTGTGCTAGATGGTGGAGTAGTAGTTTTTGATGGTGTTGCCGGAGTGGAACCACAGTCTGAGACTGTGTGGCGTCAGGCTGATAAATATAAAGTCCCGAGGATCTGTTTTATAAATAAACTTGATAGGACGGGCGCTAGTTTTGAGCGGTCATACGCTACTATCTTAGACCGCTTGACGAAGGATGCCGTTAGGGTGCAGATTCCTATGGGTGAAGAAGAAAAGATGGAGGGTGTCATAGATCTTTTAAGAATGAAAGCTTATCGTTTTGAAGGTGAGATGGGAAATAAGATAGAAGAGCAAGAGATACCAGAAACTATTTTACCTGATGCTAAGAAGTTCCACTCCGAACTAGTAGAAAAGATTGTAGAAAATGATGATAAGTTAATGGATGCGTATTTGGCAGGTAACGAACCTTCTGTTGAGGAGCTTAAAGAAGTATTAAGAAAAGCAGTTATTGGCAACTTGATTGTCCCTGTCTTTTGCGGTACAGCTCTAAAGAATAAAGGAGTGCAACTCCTCTTAGATGGTGTTATAGATTATCTTCCTAGTCCTGTGGATGTTCCCCCTATGAAAGGCTTTGACCCAAAGACCGAAGTGGAGATTATCCGCCCTCCAGCTGACGACGCTCCTTTTTCTGCGTTGGCTTTCAAGCTACAGACAGATCCTTTTGTTGGGCAACTTACTTACTTTAGAGTTTATTCAGGTTCTTTAGAGGCCGGTTCTTATGTTCTTAACTCTACAAATGGAGAGAAAGAAAGGGTTGGTAGGATACTTAGGATGCACGCTAATGACCGCGAGGAAGTGAAGACTGTTTATGCAGGAGAAATTGCTGCTCTGGTAGGACTTAAGAGTACTAGGACAGGAGATACTTTATGCGACCCGGAGAACCCAGTAGTCTTAGAAAAGATAGAATTTCCAGAACCTGTCGTCTCT
>CAZLLR010000030.1:0-2042 GCA_964560655.1 uncultured Candidatus Saccharibacteria bacterium
TTTTAAACTCTTCCATTATATTTTTTGTTGTTTGTTTTATCTCTGGGTTGTGGCTGTTTTTTAATCCTGTTCTTATTACATAGAGGAAAATAAGTCTAATCTCCTCGTAAAATGTTTTCTCTTCAGTTTTTTGTAAATCTATCATATTAAAAATTTTCAAATCCTGATATTTCTTGATGTTCAGGGATAAAATCTCCCTCGTTATAAATCCCATTATTGCATATCATTTTTATATTCCCTGTAGTCCCGAATCTTCTATTGGCTTGAATTGAAACATTTGTATTACTGGTTAATATAACCTCGCCATTTTCCTTTTTAGTTTCTCTCCATATCATTATGACTGTATCACTTTCTTGAGCAATAGAGCCTGAACCCTTTAATTCATTTAAGTCTGGTGTGCTATATAACTCTACTTTTCTTAGATGACATATAAGAAAGATGACTACATTCCACTTCTTAGCCATTTGTTTTACATCTCTGACTGCTTGTCCGACCATAAGGTGATGGCTTTCTCCTCTAAGTGGAACTATGAAGTCTAACTGGTCTATGAATATAACTTTGGTATTATATTTGGCTACTGCCTCTATTATTTTTGTTTCAATCCATTCTGTCTGATAAAGTTTATTTGAAGAGGGAGAGTAGAATAGTGGTGGCTCTTGTCCTCGATCTATAAACTTTCTTACCAACTCCTCTGCACTTTCCTCTAAGGGTAGCCATAGTGGATTATATTTTTTTAATTTTTCAGTTAAGTTTACACAAAAACTCGTTTTACCGTGTTTTGTGATTCCTGAAACTGTTATAAGCTGTCCTAACCTGAAACCTCTTATAATACTATCAAACTTACTCCAGCCTGTATTTATATGAAACTCATCTGGTTCATTTTTAATCTTCTCGGCTATATCATACGAGCTTATAAGTTTATCATCTCCTGTATAAGTAGAATATATTTCTTTTAACCTTGAAAGGCTCTGAGCTTTCTCAACCCCCTTCTGGGTTTTAGTTATCTCATCATCAAGTCTGTTAATTAGTTTTTGTATATCCATATTATTTATTTATTAAATTAGTGATAGTTTTATGGATTGTTTCAAGTGTCCATATATCGGGATATTTCTTGTCGCAGTATTCTATGGATTTTGATATTTGGTCTCCCGTGTAACCTGTAAGTGATTTAGCTGGTTTTAATTCTCTCTTTAGTGCTGAATTAAACTGTTCTTTGTTATCAAACCTCCAATTCTTACTTTTCCAGTAAAGGGCGATTATCTTATAATCCTTTCTCTTGTTTTCTCTTAATAAGTTTAATTCTTCTAAGAAATTCCAGTTGTCGTCTTGCGACAGTTTCTTCTTTACATTCTTTACATTCTTGTATGTGTCGCTTTGTTGTCGCTTTGTTGTCGCTTTGTTGTCGGTGATTTGGTATTTATTCCAATTTAGTATTGTAATTAAACGATATTTTGTTGTTTTTTGTTGTCGGATTTGTTGTTCATTTTCAAGAAAATTTAAAATATCTTCTATTGTCGTTTCTGGTATATTTGTCTGTTTTGATAATTTTTTCCTACCAGTAAGGATTTGACCTTGATTTACCTTTGCAACTTTTCCATTCCAGATAAAAGAGCATTCCTTGTGATTAGCCATTAAAAGTAATGTAATCCATAGACAAAGATATTTAGGATTTTGCGAGATAGGGTTATCTAAAATCATTCTATGAAGTTTTATATATCCTATTTTTTTCATTTAAGGGCATCTTTTATAGCTTCTAAGTGTGTTCTTCCATATCCACATACAAACCGACCATTGTATTTACCTGTTGCAATATACCAATTCTTTATATCTGACCCTGTATATTTTTCTATTCTCATAAGATTACAACCAAAAAGGGAACGCCTTGAGAGTCTTACAAAAACTCAAAGCATTCCCTTGCTGGCAATTATCTATTAAATTGTGCTGTAAGACTTTTAACATATCTATATTATAAAACCTGTAAAAAAAAATCAAATTTATATTGTGTATAGTTTTATGTCTAACAGGTATTTATTTTACCGTGT
>CAZLLR010000031.1:0-2035 GCA_964560655.1 uncultured Candidatus Saccharibacteria bacterium
TGTGGATAACTACTTCTCAAGTTTTATCCCTGAATACTTTTTCTTATTTTCACCATAGCATTTTGTTGAACAGAATTTATATTTATTTTTTTTATCTTCTTTATATGCTCTAAAATTATTACCACAAGGGCAAGTCTTTATAGTGGCTTTACTATTTTTCTTAGGAAAGCTTTTTACAGTATCTTCAAAGAAGCCGAGCTTAACTTTTTTGTCATACCAGATTTCATCTAGTATATCAATAAGCTCTGACATAAGTTCATTTATATATTTCTTAGGGTGAGGTTTACAAGTTATACATTTACATTTCATATTAGTTGTAGATTTGGCGGTAACAAGACCACATATTATATTCTCTGTTAATAAAAGCATCTGCCATAAAAGCGATACTTATTTGTAGGTCAAGTGCTTGAAGTCTAGTGAACTTTGGATGGCTTGGTAGGTGGATTTGGGCGATTCCCCAACTATCCTCACGAATACCATCCTTAACGATATTAGATTGGATATTTTTAAAACCAGACTCACAAGCGATAGTCTTCATCATCCTATCGTGTAGTATGGAGGCTCTGTATGGCTCAACCTCGCTTAATTCCTCATAGATGAGTTTTGATACCTCTGACCTACTGAAGGCTACTCCTAGAGCATTGTAGCCACTCTCAGGGGATGTTAAGTCTTTAACTGTCGGTGCAGTTACTGTATATGCCTGTATCGGAGGGAAAGGCAGAAGCATGATGCTTATTATAGTCCCCAAAACCAATACAAGTTTATATAAGTTTGTATGAATAAGCTATTATATCTTTGCAATTCCCAACCTGATAGTAATGGCTAAAAGACCGTCTAAGACGATTTTAGTGTCCCCAATGGACAATCCATATACTATGGCGATAATTGCAAGGATGAAAGTTTTTCTTCCCGAAAGAAGATTTGTTATCTTTTGCATTACCTTATTATAGCAAAATGACTTAAAAAAACAAGATTGACCTGTGGATAACTATTAATAATTTAATAATCTACAAGCTATTGCCCTCCTAATTATCCTAATTTTAGACTTTATTGTTAAGTGTTCTTTTTTATAGATTAACACTCTCCCTTTATTTTTTTTAAACTTAATTTTTTCTTTACCTTCTTTTATTCCGAAGAAGTATCCTGATGAAATCTTTATATCACCAGATATTATAGCCTTACCATCTATTATAGCACCACCAGATATTACTGCATTACCATTAACAATGGCATTACCACTAACCTTAGCATAATCAGACACTTCAGCATTATTATAAACAATGGAATTACCACTAACCTTAGCATAATCAGACACTTCAGCATTACCCTTAACCCTAGCATAATCACTAACCATAGCATTGTCAGATACTATGGCATTGTCAGATACTATGGCATTGTCAGATACACTAGCACAACCAGATACTATGGCATTGTCGTATATCCAAGAATTACCATCTTGGCTTAGGTTACATTCGCTCTCAACATATCCACCTAAGTCTCCCCTTTTTACATTACCAAAATCTTTGAGAGCTTGTATTCGGAATACTTGATCCATACAAAATGGTTTTGTGTTCTTTGTTATTTTATATTTTTTCATAATAATTAGTTAATGAATAATTATGCGTATTGTATCTTTTCTTCATCAGGAAGACAATGAAAACAAAGCCATAATCTTTTATAAAGATAGCGTGTTTCTTTTGAATTACACTTCTCGCATTTTAAGTGTTTTTCGTCTTCGTATTTATAGATTTTCTTTTTCATTTTCTAAATATTTTTGAAGAAGTGCAAGACTCCTCCAAGCCACCTTTGCTAGGTGTAATTGCCCGTCGGTATCTTTATCAACACCACTTGCATAATCTGTTAAATGTCTCATTAAAGCGTCAGGCTCATCTGTGGATTTATTTCTATCCCAATGTAGGGGAGTGCCAGGGTTATGTTGCTCATTACCCACATAAGAAACTTTGGCTACTTCTTTTATTGCGTCAGGGAAGTATTTTATACAACCTGAAAAAACAGGACACTCTTTTCTTTGTTG
>CAZLLR010000032.1:0-1692 GCA_964560655.1 uncultured Candidatus Saccharibacteria bacterium
TAGAGCGCCTCACTTGCACTGAGGAGGTGGCGGGTTCGAGTCCTGTCGGGTCCACAATGTAAAAGTCCGATACCTTAATAGGTATCGGACTTTGTGAGTTATTGATATACCGACAGGACTCGAAAGGCAGAGGCGGTATACAAGACGAAGTGGAGCTAGTGCTTGTCGCCGAGCCAGAGTCGTGAGTCGTAAAAAATTAAGAAGTATTTAACGACTATAATTTTCACGGACTCCTGACCGAGTCCTGTCTGAAAATAGAATAATCCCTAAATCTTTGTTAGAATATACTAAACAAAATAAAAATGAATGACCTAGGGCTATTTGTCCCACTAATAATTAAATATGGCTATGTTGTTATATTCCCTATAGCCGTCGTAGAGGGTCCTATTATTGCTCTAGTGGCTGGCTTCCTTGTCTCTCTTGGGTATTTAAGTTTCATACCGGCATATTTGATTATTGTTACAGCTGACGTCTTGGGGGATATCGTTTATTACTACATAGGATATTCTGGCAGTAAAAAAAGCTTCTTAGGGAAATACCATTCTCGCTTCCCTGTGATAATGCGTAACTTTAACCTCGTAGATAATCTGTGGAAAAAACACGAGAAGAAAACTATCCTTCTGAGTAAATTTTCTTACGGATTATGCATACCTCTTCTTATGAGTGCAGGCTTGTCGAAAGTGCCGATAAAAAGATTTATCGCTTATGTGCTCTTTATTGATATTATAAAATTTGGTACTATCATAACTGCAGGATATTTTCTCGGATATTCATTTCAAAAGGCAGAAAGTTATATATTGTATTTTGGGATTACAGTAGCTGTAATCCTCGCCATATTTATAATCGCTTATCTGTTTTATTCTAAAAAATATGCCATAAAAGAAATCATTCAGGCAGAAGAAATAGATAAAGAGGCTAATAAACAATATGAATAATACAAAAAAAGAATATATACCTAGCGACAATCATAAAGACGGCAAGTGGTTTTTACGCGAGACAGAAGATAAATTCAGAGGTAAGATTGTCTCCTATATTCCAAAGTGTATAGAGGCATACCACCTAACTTACATGACTCTCTTATGGAGTGCCCTTATAGTGCTCTTTGGATGGCTTGCAAAAGGAAACATCAATTGGATGTGGCTGGTATCTCTGATGATCTTCTTTCAATATATTACTGATCTGTTTGACGGAGCAATAGGAAGATACCGAAATACTGGTTTGATAAAATGGGGTTATTATATGGACCACTTCTTAGACTACCTGTTTTTATCTTCTGTGATAACAGCTTACTTACTATTATTCCCCGCTAATCTTGGGTTATTATTTATAGGTATACTAGTCTTCGCAACTGCTTTCTTAATAAGCGTCTATCTTACATCCTCTATGTCTGACAAGATGAATATCTCCTTCATGAACCTTGGTCCAACTGAAGGCCGGATACTTCTTATCTTTTTAAATACATTGCTTATAATCTTCGGCGTTGAACTAGCACAGAAATTTATACCATATATATTTGCAATAGAGATAATAATACTATCTCTCATGGTCTATAAGACCCAGAAAAAACTCTGGCGAGAAGACATGGCTATAAAAATTCAGAAGGATAAATCTTAAAAAAACCCCCATCTTCACAGGTGGGGGTTTTATTTTCTGATTATTTATGTATAATTAATCTCACTATGACAACATATT
>CAZLLR010000033.1:0-1669 GCA_964560655.1 uncultured Candidatus Saccharibacteria bacterium
TTTACCACCTTATTTATGCCGCCAAACTGTCCTAACAATAGGGGCCACTTCTCACAGACTTGTAGAATATAATAAAAAAAGCTAAAAAAAGTGGCGTGGCTGATTACGACCCTATCGGTAGACACAGACTGGCTTCAAGCATCTTTGTAGCTAAACCGCAATAATAGCAGAGGTGATTATTGTATGACAATCAAGGATATAAATCGGACCAAAGAGGAACTCGTAGAAGAGTTGAACTACCTTCGTCTGAAAATAGCGGAGTTGAAGTCCCTCGATAAGCAGTTGAATAAGTTCAAGTACATTGTCAAGAATAGCCCTTTGACGGTAATCATCACTGACCTTAAGGGGGATATTGAATACGTCAATTCCACGTTTAGTAATCTTACGGGTTATACCATGAAAGAAGTCCTCGGTCAGAACTGCCGGATATTCAAGTCCGGCAAGCAACCGCTTGGATTCTACAAGGGGCTCTGGAATACGATCCTTTGCGGTAAGGTATGGAATGGAGAGTTTCTCAACAAGAAGAAGACCGGAGAATTTTTTTGGGAAGAAGCCACGATCTACCCTATTATTAATAGTGAGGGCATAATCACTAATTTTGTCGCCATAAAGGAAGATATCACAGAGAAGAAGGAGTCGGAGAGAGAAACCCGAAAACTAGCGAAAGTTTTTCTCGAGTGCGCTACTCCCACTATAATAGAGGATTGCAATGCGATCATTACTGATGTTAACGAGGCCGCAATTAAAGCATATGGTTGGAGTCGCAAGGAACTTGTAGGTGGATCTATTAAAAAGCTTGTTCCTAAAAGCTTGTGGTATGAACAAGTTGATCTTCTGCATATGCGGTGCAGGAGAGGTGAATTGGTACAGGATGTGGAGGTTACCCGAATACATAAAAACGGAACACGCATCCCAGTTATTATAACGCTTTCCCTAATTACTGACCAAGACCTGAATTTATCAAATAGCGATCAAAACCTTAATTCATCTGGTATAATAGCAAGTCATGCAATCAATATCACCCAGCGAAAACAGGTCGAGCATAAGCTTAAACTACGCGAAGACCAGATTTTCACCCTATCAGCCCACATACTAAAGGCTCAGGAGGAGGAACGGAAGCGACTCTCTGCTGAACTCCACGATGGACTGGGACAAGAACTTGCCATTTTAAAACTACAATTAAGTAACACGAGCAAAAGATTAACGCAAGGGGATGTAAGTGCTCAAAAAGAATTGAAGCAGGTGGGTGCCTTGATAGATCAAATAATTGAAGATACCCGCCGTATGTCTCATAATTTAACCCCTCTGGTCCTGAGAGATTTTGGTCTTTTCTCAGCTATTAATAAACTGATTAGTGAGTTTAAAATACATTATGACGCTATAATATCCGTAGATGCAGACAATATTGATCATTTATTGTCATCGGATCAAGAAATAATCATTTACAGGGTCTTTCAGGAGATACTTAACAACATACTACAACACTCTCAAGCTACTCAAGTGTCAATTGTAATTAAGCACCGTAAAAAGAATGCCTCTTTTATCATTAAGGATAATGGTGTCGGGTTTCCCTTAAATTATGACAAGACATTTAATGCCGATGAAGATACGGGTATAGGTTTGATTACACTAAGAGAACGTTTACGAATAATAGGTGCAACCTTTGACA